>RFYP01000001.1 GCA_009921175.1 Flavobacteriia bacterium
GATTTTTCGACGGCCATTTTTGACAATTCATACACCCCTTCTTCGTGCTTTAGGTAGGCAAAGGTGCCCACCACTTGGTCATCGTAGAGCGCAAAAAAGATATGGCCTCCTTTGGCCAAAATATGATTTTCACAATCCTCCAACACCTGACGGTCATAGGGTTCAATTTCAAAATAGGCGTTGAGCCATTCGTAATTGAGACGAATAAAATCAGCTTTGTATTTGGGATGGTATTTTAGAATGCGTACTTCAGTCTCCATTTCCGATCATGTCTTCGGGGCGCACCCATTGATCGAATTCTTCGGCAGTCAGATACCCCAAACTCAGGGCTGCTTCTTTGAGCGTTGTTCCTTCTTGGTGGGCCTTATTGGCAATTTCAGCAGCTTTGTAGTAGCCAATTTTAGTATTAAGTGCCGTCACCAACATCAACGAATTGTTAAGCAGGGCATCAATTTTTTCCTGATTAGCTTGAATACCGACGACACAGTTTTCGGTAAAACTCACGCAAGCATCGCCCAACAGTTGGGCCGATTGCAAAAGGTTGGTCGCCATGACAGGCTTGAATACATTGAGCTCAAAATGACCTTGGGTGCCGGCCACGGTCATGGTCACATCGTTACCCATCACCTGGGCACAAACCATGGTCAAGGCCTCACATTGGGTTGGATTTACTTTTCCAGGCATGATAGAGCTACCGGGTTCGTTGGCGGGAAGTAATAATTCACCGATACCCGATCGTGGACCCGAAGCCATTAGGCGTATATCGTTCGCGATTTTATTCAAAGCAACAGCGATTTGCTTTAAAGCACCGTGGGTTTCGACCATGGCATCATGCGCGGCTAGTGATTCAAATTTGTTGGGTGCTGTTACAAAGGGAAGCCCTGTGAATTCGGTAATGTACTCAGCGACCTTTTGGGCGTAGCCTTTGGGTGTATTGATTCCCGTTCCCACGGCAGTACCTCCCAGGGCCAATTGTGATAAGTGAGGTAGTGTGTTTTTAAGCGCTTGTATGCCGTAGTCCAATTGGGCAACATAGCCCGAAAATTCTTGCCCTAAGGTTAGGGGGGTAGCATCCATCAAATGAGTACGGCCAATTTTGATAAGGTGTTTAAAATCAAGAGCTTTTTGGTGGAGTGCATCCCTAAGTTGAGTCAATCCAGGCAAGGTGGTTTCGACGATTTTTTTATACCCGGCTATATGCATCCCGGTGGGAAAAGTATCATTGGAGGATTGTGACTTGTTTACATCGTCATTGGGTTGAAGGGTTTTTTCTCCCTCTCCCAGTGTTTTGCCAGCCCGAACATGGGCTCGGTTGGCAATGACTTCATTGACGTTCATATTACTTTGGGTACCAGACCCGGTTTGCCAGATCACCAGGGGAAATTGTGTATCGTGCTGACCAGTCAAAATTTCGTCACAAACCGCTGCTATAGCATCTCTTTTATCTTCAGAAAGCACTCCCAAATCACAATTGGTATAGGCTGCTGCTTTTTTGAGATAGGCAAACCCATAGACAATTTCTAAGGGCATCGATCCGGCTGGACCAATTTTAAAGTTATTACGTGAGCGTTCGGTTTGTGCGCCCCAATACACATCTTTGGGCACCTTTACGCTGCCTAAAGTGTCTTTTTCAATTCGATATTCCATAATGCATGCGTCTACACAAAAATACTGCCTTTTGTTTAAATATTTTGGCAGTATCGGCAAAGCAATTCAATTTATATTGTATTTTTGTGATAGAATTTGATGATATGTTTGAATTTGACCAATATTTAGGTTTTTTAGCTTTCCTCAGTATCCTCACCATCGGTTTTTGGTTGATGATTTTTTTATTGACGTTTGTCATTCCTTACTGGCTTTTTGGCGCCGCTAAAGAATGGTTAATGGAACGTCAAGCGGCTAAAAAGTCCTTGAAATAGAATAAAAAAAAGCGCTGTTTACAGCGCTTTTTTTATACCCTTTTTTTTAAATTTTAATATTCAAAATCTCCCTCGTCTTCGCTAGGTTGCATGTTTCGACGGTCGGGTCTTTGGTTCTTTTTCTGGTTTAGACGATACGTAAAACTCAAGATATAGGTAGGTATCCTTCTTTGGTATTCCGTATAACTGGTAAAGGTTTCTGTAAAGGTTTCGTTGCGGAAGCGCCCTGTATTGAAAAAATCACTTAAGCGCAACGATAAGGAGCCTTTGTCGTTAAGAATTTCTTTATTGATAGCTCCAGAAATGACGTAAAACCCTTGACTTCGAGATTGGGCCGTTTCTGAGGGACCTCTATAAAATCCACGCACTTGTAGATTGTATTTTTTGGGCAAGCGGATACTGGCGTTCATACGGGCAAACCAACTGATGTTGGTGGCATCAAAAGAACGTCCTTCGTAACTTCCGATTGTTGTGCTGTTAAAAAAGTTAAAGTTACCATTAAGCCGAACGCTGCGGTTGGGGGTATAGGTTAGGTTCATCTCTATCCCAAGGCGGTTATTTTCAGAAAGGTTAATCGGAAAGCGCTTTAAAACCGGTACACGTACTTCGGGATTGTTTGGGTCATTAGGATCTCCACTGATGACGACTGTTTCTCCGGTATTGAGGTTCACAAAAGTAAAAACACTGGTTGATTTTTGGTAATAAACCGACCCGTTAAAGGTGTATTTTTCCCAACGTTTGAGGTAGCCAAAATCCAAATTGCCCGTATAGGTAGGATTGAGGTCCGGATTCCCCATAAACAAGTTGGTGATACTGGACCGTGAGGGAAATGGATTGATAAACCGGGATCGGGGTCGCCGTAAACGTCGACTTAGGCCCAGGGTTACACTCTCACGCTCATTAATTTCATAAGAAAAATTGGCGGTTGGAAACCAATCGGTGTATTTTTTTTGGGTATAATCGTTGGTGGTTAGCTGATCGATTTGAATGTTGGAGTGCTCCATGCGAAGTCCAAACAAAAAGGAAAAGTTATTGATTTTCTTACCGTATTGCGAATAGGCTGCATTGACAAATTCTTTATACACCAGTACGTTCGAGAGGTCACGATCGATGGTGGGTATGCCGTTGTTAAGGTAGGCCACCTCATAATCGGTTTCTTGGGTGTTGAAGTTTCCACGATATCCCAATTCAAACTGAGTGTTTTCGTCGATAGGCCATACGTAATCGGCTTGCATAAGCATGCGTTTCTGAAATTCTAGATTCCCAACGGTTTCAAAACTCGACGGAATAACCGTTGGAAGAAAACCTTTGGCTTCGATCTGGCTTTGTTCGTCTTCGTTGCTTTCTTCGTATTGAAAACGGGCGGTTAGCTCATGGCCTTTATCATCAAATTTGTTGGTATAATCGATGCTGTACTGTAAGGATTCATCGAGTTCTGATTCTAAATTTTCTCGTGTTGTAAAACTGTAAACGTCGCGATTGGCCCCCAATTCACGAATTTCGTTGAGTGAATTGTTTTCCCCATCGCTGTTACGGTAAAAACCGGAGAAAATCACAGAACTTTTGTCATTGATATAATATTCGAGGCCCAGTCGTGAAAAAAAGCTTTTGCGGCCTCTATTGGATTCGTCAATTTCTTCTAGGTAGGTGTCCGGAGCAGCACCGTTGAAATACACATTGTCATCATAACCACGCCCTTTGTTGTTGTCGTCGCTAAAGGTATTGGTGGTAAAAATATTTACTTTTTTGGTGCGCCAATTTAGGTTGGCAGAGGCTCGGTTATTTTTGGGGGTTCCCACGTTGGCGCTAAAGGTTCCATTAACACCCTCTAACTCTTCCTTTTTTAGGATGATATTTAAAATACCTGCGGTGCCTTCGGCATCATAGCGAGCTGAGGGCGAGGTGACAACTTCTACCTTTTCGATCGATTCGGCAGGCAACTGACGCAAACCTTCGGGACCCGAAATACCAACCAATCCGGAGGGTTTTCCGTTGATGAGTATGCGCACGTTATCGTTACCTCTTAAGGCGACATTCCCGTCGATATCGACCGATACGGAAGGTACATTGTCAAGGACATCTGCTACGCTACCGCCACGTACAGTGATATCGCGCCCCACATTGTATATGCGTTTGTCCAAACGAAACTCGACTTCTGTACGTTCGCCCATAACTTGCACTTCTTCCAGGGCATTGTCTGAGATGGATAGGCCGATTACCCCCAGATCTTGATTTTCACGGTAGGGGGCTAATTCTTTGGTATAGGGTTCAAATGAAATATACTCAGCTTTTAGCGTATAGCGACCCGGAAATATTTCGATTTCAAACTTTCCGTTGGCATCAGTGATTCCTCCTTGGAGCATGTTGGGTCTTTGCGGATTCTGAAAGGTGATGGTCGCATATTCCAATGGTTGTTGGGTGTCGTTGTCAATAATCGTTCCACTAAGGGTGATCTTCTGGGGCATACCTCCTGGGCGTTGTGCAGACAGGAGTAGAGGGAGACACATAAGGAGTAGTGTACTCAGCTTTTTCATAAATTTTTTTCTCACAAAAATAGTATTTACCCTTAGACCTTAGTCCCTTTAAATAGTTTAATTCTTCTTTACTTTTTAGCGACCCATTCGACCAAATTTTCTAGCGGGCGTGCTAAGACTCCTTTTTGCTCACTCACTACCAAGGGGCGTTCGATCAATTGAGGGTGTTGTACAAGGAGTTGTAGAAGTTGAGATTCAGTCCACGTTTTTCCTTTGTAATCACTTTTCCATAGGGCTTCTTGTTTGCGCAGGATTTGCGAGGGCGCCAAACCACAACGGTCAAGAACAGTTTTAAGTGTTGATGCGTCAAACGGATGATCGTAGTAATTGATAATTTCAAAGGGAATGTTTTGCGTTTCCAAATAGGCAACGGCTTCGCGCGATTTTCTGCAACGGGGATTGTGGTATATCGTTAACATAGGGTATTGTTTGATAAAAAAAACCTGCCGAGGCAGGTTTTTAAACGAATAGTATGCGTATTAATTATTTTAATTTGTCAACAATGGTTTTGAAAGCCTCGGGATTATTCATCGCGAGGTCGGCCAACACTTTGCGGTTAAGTGCAATGTTATTGGCTTTGATCTTACCCATAAACTGGCTGTAGGACATCCCGTGCAAACGTGCACCGGCGTTGATACGCGCAATCCATAGGGCTCTAAAGCTTCGTTTTTTATTTCTGCGATCGCGGTAGGCGTAAAGCATGGCTTTTTCTACGGCGTTCTTGGCTACTGTCCAGACGTTTTTACGTCTTCCAAAGTAACCTTTGGCTTGTTTGAGGAGTTTTTTACGTCGTGCTCTTGAAGCGACTGAATTTACTGATCTTGGCATAATTTTAAATTTTTTTGAGACGGGCGGTTTTCACACTTTTTTGGCACCGTTTCAGGGTTTGACATTTAATGAACCGAAGGCAATTACTTTAGGCGTAATTGTTCTTTGATGTTGGCAGCATCACTCTCGTGAACCAATCCTGAGTGGGTCAATTTTAGCTTGCGCTTTTTTGACTTTTTGGTCAAGATGTGGCTTTTGAAAGCATGCTTGCGTTTCAATTTACCAGAGCCGGTAAGTTTAAACCTTTTTTTGGCACTGGATTTGGTTTTCATCTTTGGCATAATTGCACTTTTTGTTACTACTCGTTATTTTTATTTTTTGGGCGTAATGAACATAATCATCCGCTTTCCCTCTAACTGAGGGAGTTGTTCTACTTTACCGTACTCCTCCAGGTCTTGTGCTAACCGAAGCAGTAGGATTTGCCCTTGTTCCTTAAAGACAATCGAGCGTCCTTTAAAGAAAACAAAGGCTTTGAGTTTGGCACCTTCGGACAAAAACTTTATGGCGTGTTTTTTCTTAAACTCGTAATCGTGTTCGTCGGTTTGCGGTCCGAAACGAATTTCTTTGATGACTACTTTGGTCGCCTTGCTCTTGAGTGCTTTTTCTCTTTTTTTCTGTTCGTACAAAAACTTTTTGTACTCCAATATTTTACAAACAGGAGGCTGGGCTTTGGGTGAAATTTCGACCAAGTCCAGTTCCAACTCACGGGCAATGGCTAACGCTTTACTCAACTTATAGACCCCAACTTCAACGTTGTCTCCTACCAACCGCACTTCGGGGGCTGTAATTTTTTCGTTGATGTTGTGCGGATCTACTTTGATGACCCGCCCCGGTCTATTGGTTCTTCTTCTACGTATTGCTATGAGTTCCTGTTTTTAAATTAAACCTCAAATTTAGAAATACTTTTCGATATTTCATTGTTCACCAACGCCGCAAAAGCTTCGATGGTCATACTGCCTTGATCGCCTTCACGGTGCTTGCGCAAAGATACCAGTTCTTCGGCAGCTTCTTTTTCGCCTACGATAACCATAAATGGAACCTTGCTCATTTCGGCCTCTCGGATTTTTTTTCCGATGGTTTCATTGCGGTTATCCAGCAGGGCGCGAATTTCGTTATTTTCTAAGATATTTAAAACTTTTTCGGCGTATTTTTTATGCTTTTCACTGACGCACAGTATATTAACTTGATCGGGAGCCAACCACAACGGGAAGTTACCTCCCGTAGACTCGAGCAGAATAGCTACAAAGCGCTCCATGCTTCCAAAAGGTGCCCGATGAATCATGATTGGACGATGCAATTCGTTATCGCTCCCCTTGTAATTTAAGTCAAAGCGCTCGGGGAGGTTATAATCGACTTGAATGGTGCCGAGCTGCCATTTTCTACCCAAAGCATCTTTAACCATAAAGTCCAATTTGGGACCGTAAAAAGCGGCCTCGCCATATTCAACTACATAGTTGAGTTCTTTTTCTTTGGCGGCATTCACGATCGCCTGTTCGGCCAATTCCCAGTTGGTGGTACTTCCGATGTATTTACTCGGATTTTCAGGGTCTCTTAGCGAAACTTGAGCGGTGAAGTCTTCAAAGCCTAACGAGCCAAATACATAGAGCACCAGGTCGATTACTTTTTTAAACTCATCATCCAACTGTTCGGGTGTACAGAAGATATGTGCATCGTCTTGGGTAAAACCACGAACACGGGTCAAACCATGAAGTTCTCCACTTTGCTCATAGCGATAAACCGTGCCAAACTCGGCATAGCGTTTGGGTAATTCGCGGTAGCTCCAAGGCCGGGCTTTATAAATTTCACAATGGTGGGGACAGTTCATCGGCTTAAGCAAAAAAGTTTCACCTTCGGCCGGGGTTTCTATGGGTTGAAAACTGTCTTCACCGTATTTTTCGTAATGCCCAGAGGTTTTATAGAGTTCGATACTACCGATATGGGGTGATATTACTTGTTCGTATCCGGCTTTTTTCTGTGCCTTTTTCAGGAAGTTTTCCAAGCGTTCACGTAAGGCGGTGCCTTTGGGAAGCCAGAGTGGTAGTCCTTGTCCAACTTTTTGCGAAAAAGTAAACAATTCCAATTCCTTGCCTAGCTTTCGGTGGTCACGTTTTTTGGCTTCTTCAACGAGTTCGAGGTACTCGGTCAACTCTTTTTGTTTGGGAAATGAAATACCATAAATACGAGTGAGTTGGGGTTTGGTTTCATCTCCACGCCAATAGGCTCCGGCTACATTGAGTAATTTTACGGCTTTGACAAAACCGGTATGGGGAATATGTCCGCCACGACACAGGTCGGTAAAGTCGGCATGATCGCAAAAGGTTATGGTTCCATCCTCCAGGTTTTCGATCAGCTCGATTTTAAACGGGTTATTTTCTTTTTTATAAAAGGCTAAAGCATCAGCTTTTGAGGCACTACGCATTGTAAAAGCGAATTTTTCACGGGCGAAGGCCAAAAATTGCTTTTCGAGGGCAGGCAAATCTTTTTCTGAAAAGCTTTGCTCTCCAAAATCGACATCATAATAAAAACCATTTTCAATGGCTGGACCGATGGTCAATTTGGCCTCGGGGTATAGCGCAAGAATACTTTGTGCCAGTATATGGGCTGAGGAATGCCAAAAAGCGGTCTTTCCCTCCTGGTCTTGCCAGGTGAACAGGCGCAGGCTTCCGTCGCGATCGATCAAGGTGCTCGCTTCGACTGTTTCTTTGTTGAACTGGGCCGAAAGCACATTGCGGGCCAATCCTTCACTGATGTCTGTGGCAATGTCCAAAACGGTCAGAGGTTGATCGTATTGGCGTACCGAACCATCGGGAAGAGTAATTGCAATCATGAATGCGAAAATAAAGCGCAAAGATAGTGGGAATCCCTAAGGCAGGCAACAGTCCCGGGCATTTATCCTTTTCTTTTTTTGCCCAACAGGGCGACAACCAAAGTACGGATGCCCCAAAAGCCATAACCCAGCGCGCCACCAAAAAAGAGCAAACCAAGGACTAGCACAGGCCAATAAAAGGGATGTCCTTCGTTTTTAAAGGCTTCCATAAGTACCACAGGGCCAAAAAAGGCACAGAGTATTCCTAAAAAAACACGTTTTAAACCCTGCCGTAAACCTATCATATCCATGTCTTAAAGATAATTAAATTGGTGGTAAATGTTTTTCAGTATGGGCTTAGGGTTATTGGGAGTATGCCTCGATGGCTTGACGTACACCTCCGGCTTGGTCAAGTAGTTTTTGGGCTTGGGTAGGGGAGGCCCCGGTTTTCTCGATGATAATGTCTAGGGCTCGTTGCCTAAGTTTGGCGTTACTCAATTGTAGATCGACCATTTTATTACCGTGCACATGTCCCAAACGAATCATAGCAGCTGTGGTAATCATATTTAACACCATTTTTTGGGCGGTTCCGGCCTTCATCCTTGAACTGCCGGTCACAAATTCGGGCCCCACCACCACCGTAACAGGATGGTCCGCTACCTGCGTCAAAGGGGCTTCGGGATTACAACAAATACACCCGGTAGGGATTTGCCGTTCTTGACAGGCTTTTAGGGCGTGTACAACATATGGAGTGGTGCCTGAGGCGGCAATGCCAATCACGATGTCCTTGGTATTGATATGATGATTTTGGAGGTCTTCCCAACCCAGGGTTGTGGAGTCTTCAGCATTTTCAACGGCCTTATGGATGGCGGCTTTTCCACCGGCAATCAACCCAATGACTTTCCCGGGATCGGTTCCAAAAGTAGGAGGGCACTCAGATGCATCGAGGATACCGAGGCGGCCACTGGTTCCGGCACCCATATAAAAAATTCGACCACCGGCTCGGAGCTGTTCTTCTACTTTTTCGATCAGGCGAACGATGTTGGGTAATACCTTACCCACCGCCAAGGCGACTTTTTGGTCTTCGGTGTGAATGCCTTGAACAAGTTCTGCTACACTATAATTTTCAAGTCCGTCGTAGAGGGAGTCTTGTTCGGTAATTTTGGAAAATGCCATAGGGTAAATATACAGCAAAAAAAACGCTACCGAAGTAGCGTTTTTACTTATTTGAGTTCGGCTTCCAGATTGACCTTAAGGGCATCTAAAAAGGCCTGAGTGGTCAGATAATGGGATTCATTCATGTCTTTTTCATGAATGAGTAAGGCCAAATCTTTGGTCATCTTACCACTTTCGACCGTGGCTATACAAACAGCTTCTAAGGTGGTGCAAAAGTCGATAAGTGCCTGATTATTATCAAGTTTACCACGGTGTGCCAAACCTCTGGTCCAAGCAAAAATCGAAGCGATAGGGTTGGTCGAAGTCGCTTTGCCCTGTTGGTGCATGCGGTAGTGGCGCGTAACGGTACCGTGGGCCGCTTCGGCTTCCATGGTTTTTCCGTCAGGGGTTACCAAGGTTGAAGTCATTAATCCCAAAGAACCAAATCCCTGGGCTACGGTATCGGACTGTACATCGCCATCATAATTTTTACATGCCCAGACAAAACCTCCACTCCATTTCATAGCAGCCGCAACCATATCATCGATTAGGCGATGTTCGTAGGTGAGACCTTTGGCTTCGAAGGTAGCCTTAAATTCGTTGTCATAGACTTCTTGGAAAATATCCTTAAATCGACCGTCATAAGCCTTTAGAATGGTGTTTTTTGTAGAAAGATACAAAGGCCATCCTTTGTCTAGGGCACGGTTCATACACGAACGTGCAAATCCATAGATCGAGGAGTCGATGTTGTACATACTCATGGCCACACCGTTTTCTTGGAAATTATAGACTTCCCAGGTTTGGGGTGCACTACCGTCTTCGGGCGTAAAAGTCATGGTGAGTTTTCCCTTACCTTGGGTTACTATATCCGTAGCTTTATATTGATCGCCAAAAGCGTGTCGTCCGATACAAATGGGTTTAGTCCACCCTTGTACATAACGCGGAACGTTTTTCATAATGATGGGCTCCCGAAAAACAGTCCCCCCCACAATGTTACGAATGGTTCCGTTGGGAGAGCGGTACATTTTCTTGAGACCAAACTCCTGTACCCGCCCTTCGTCTGGGGTAATCGTGGCACATTTGATTCCTACGTTGTATTTTTTTACTGCTTCAGCGGCATCGATGGTGATTTGATCGTCGGTAGCATCGCGCGATGTGATTCCAAGATCGTAGTATTTAATATCGAGGTCGATATAAGGAAGGATTAGTTGTTCTTTGATAAAACGCCAGATGATGCGGGTCATTTCATCACCATCCATTTCTACGACAGGTTGGGCTACTTTTATTTTGGACATAGTTTCAATTTTGGTTTCTCTTTGCAAATATAGTTTGGAACAATCAAAGGTAATACCCTTGCGATTACCCCAAAAAAAAGACCGCTTACAGCGATCTTTTAAAATTATTTTCTAACTTCTTTCAGACGCGCTTTTTTACCTCGTAATTGTTTGAAGTAGTAAATGCGAGACTGACGTACTTTACCTTTGCTGTTTAATTCAATTTTTTGAAGGGTTGGCAAATTGATGGGGAATATACGCTCTACCCCAACGGTACCCGACATTTTACGGATGGTAAACGTTTTGGAAAGACCTTGTCCTTTGATTTGGATTACAACGCCTTTAAAAAACTGGGTACGTACTTTGTCACCTTCTCGAATTTCGTAATAAACGGTAAGGGTGTCACCGGCAGAAAATGCGGGAAAGTCTTTTTTTTCGATGCATTCGTTTTGCACGAAGCTAATGAATGATTCCATTTTAAAATCTTAAAAAGTTCGTTCAAGCAACATACACGATTTTCGCCAGCGGTTTTCTTGAATCGGTTGCAAAATTAATCGATATTTTTAAAATATCAACTATTCTTGCTTTTAATTATCATCCAGTAAATCGGGGCGGAGTGCTTGTGTTCGTTGATAAGCCATTTCTTCGCGCCAGGCTTCTACTTTGGGGGTATTGCCGGAGGTCAAAATTTGAGGGACCTGCCATCCCTTGTAACTTTCGGGACGGGTATAAATTGGAGGGGCCAATAAACCGTCTTGAAAACTGTCAGAAAGTGCCGAAGATTCGTCACCCAATACCCCAGGAATAAGGCGGATAATACTGTCACAAAGCACCGCTGCGGCTAGCTCGCCCCCCGACAGCACAAAATCTCCGATGGAAATTTCTTCTGTAATAAGGTGTTCACGAACTCGCTGATCGACCCCTTTGTAATGGCCGCAAAGTAAAATTATGTTTTGGTGTAGCGAAAGGGCATTGGCTTTGGATTGATTTAGGCGTTCTCCGTCGGGAGTTAGGTAAATTATAGCATCATAATCGCGTTCCGCTTTTAGGGCCTGAATACATTTGTCAATCGGTTCGATCATCACCACCATACCGGCCCCGCCCCCGTAGGGATAATCGTCGACCTGATTTTGATTGTTGCTACTGTAATCGCGTAATTGATGAAAATGTACACCTACTTTCTGCTGCGTAATGGCGCGTTTGACAATCGAAGCTTCAAAGGGACTTTGCAGTAGTTCCGGAAAAAGGGTGATGATATCGATGCGCATCTCTTTTTTTTTCAAAGGTCAAAAAAAACCACGAGATAACATATCCCGTGGTTTAGGATTTGCCGATTGTGGGGTCTAATACTTAAAGGGAATCAGCACCTTTTCTCCATCACGGCCCATAAACAAGATATTGTCCACGTCCTCCAGGGTGTAATTGGTGATTTTGTCCACGTCCTCCATTTTATTTTGGTTAATCTCCAAAATATAGTACCCCTCTTCTATGCCATAGCGAAGCAATCCCCGGTTTTGGTTACGGGTAATTTTTACGCCATAATCCAGGTTGAATTTTTTGCGTTCCTCTTCCTCGAGATTTTGAAGTTCTAATCCAATAAAAAGGGCTCGCGATGTCTTTTCCAAGCGCACAGTGGTTTCTTTTTCAATGCCGATACGGATATATTTAACATGGACCTTATCGCCAGGTCTTTTGCTGGAAAGATGGCCGGTGAGATCCGAGAATTTATTGATGTTAAATCCATCGACACTTTTGATAATGTCCTGAGGTTGAATACCCGCTTTGGCCGCACCCATTTCGGGTTCTACCGAAGAAACATAAAAACCTTCGGTTTCGACCACATTCAATTCACTAGCGATGTCGGCATTTAGCGCAGCACCCTGAACGCCCATCAGGCCTTTTTGTACATTGCCATATTCAAGAAGGTCTTCGAACACTTTACGGGCAATATTACTAGGTACGGCAAATGAATAGCCTACAAAACCTCCCGTCAAGGAAGAAATGGCGGTATTGATACCTACCAATTCACCTTTTAGATTGACCAAGGCTCCGCCGCTATTTCCTTGGTTTACGGCTGCATCGGTTTGAATAAAGAATTGATTTTTATCATCTCTAAGGTTTAAATCACGTGCTTTGGCACTGATTATTCCTGCGGTGACTGTCGCATTGAGGTTAAAGGGATTACCTACAGCCAGCACCCATTCTCCGATCTGGGCATTATCAGAATCACCAAAAGAAATGTATTCCAAGGGCTGGTCGCTGTCAATTTTTAAAACAGCGATATCGGTATAGGCATCCGATCCGATAAGGGTAGCGTTGTATTTTTTATTGTCATTGGTCGTTACCTCGATATCGGTTGCCGCTTCGATGACATGGTAGTTGGTGATGATATAACCGTCGGGCGATACGACCACCCCCGAACCGGTTCCAATTTTTTGAGGTGTACTATTACCATAAAAATTTCTTAGCCAAGACGATTGACTACCTCCGTAGGAGCTGATGTTTTTTACATGCACAACGCCATCAATGGTTTTGGCGGCAGCATCAATAAAGTCTGCATTTTCAAGGGTCGATGGTGCAAGATACTTTACGGGGACCGTTTGAGGTGTGGTGAGTACTGCTTGAGGTTGAGGAGCATCTTGAAGGCTTTGATAGACAAAAACCGCGATAAATCCGCTAAGGATGGAGCTGAGGATAAGTTGTAATTTTGACTTCATGATTCACAAAATTTTTTATCAAAATTATTAAATGATCCGGGAGAAAAAAATCCTAAAAAAACCTTTTAACGCAGTTTTAACAGCCTTTTAGGCGGTGTTTTTTGTTTACATTTATACCTAGAATGGAACGGCAATTTTATAAATATCACGGTGCGGGAAATGATTTTATATTGTTTGACAACTGTCAAAAACCCCCACAAAGCTTTAGTCAAGCTCAAATTGCTTCGTGGTGTCGTCGTCGGTTTGGAATTGGCGCCGATGGGTTTATCAGCATCGAAAAAAGTCAAACGGCTGATTTTTATATGCGTTACTATAACGCCGACGGTAACGTTAGTACCATGTGTGGAAATGGTGGACGTTGTGCGGTGGCTTTTGCCCATCGGTTAGGTTTGATTGATACGGATTGTACTTTTGAAGCAGCAGATGGTCTCCACCAAGCCTCATTAGGAGCCGAGGGTTTGGTAAAATTGGGTATGAAAGACGTAAAATCCGTAACGCAAACATCCACTCATTGTTTTGTCGATACAGGTTCTCCGCACCATGTACTTTTTCAAAAAAACATAAATAGCCTCGACGTGGCTTTGTTGGGCCGTGAAATTCGCTATGGAGCACCTTACTTTGAAACGGGGGCCAACGTAAATTTTGTCGAGCACGAAGATGGAAATCGATTTTTGATTCGGACCTATGAACGTGGGGTTGAAGCAGAGACCTTAGCCTGTGGTACAGGGGCTGTAGCGGCGGCTTTGAGCGCTTACACTTTGGGGCACACCAATAGCATGACGGTAGAGATTGATACAAAAGGAGGGCGTTTAACAGTTTCATTCGAGCCACAAAATGGAGGTTTTGAAAACATTACTTTGAAAGGACCAACGACTTTTGTTTGTCAGATGACCTTAAATATCAACGAATGAGTATACGATTAAGAGCCCTTGAAATCAGCGACATTGACCGTTTGTACAGTGTTGAAAACGACTCCTCGCTTTGGAAATACAGCAACCGTACTCATCCCTATTCCAAAGCCACCTTGATGGACTATATCGCTCAGGCACATCAAGACATCTATCAGGCTGGGCAACTGCGATTGGCTATAGCCAATGCGCAAGACGAAGCAGTGGGATTTGTTGATTTATTTGATTTTGAACCGCTGCATCGTCGGGCGGGTATAGGTCTGGTGGTATGTCAAGAAGAACGCAACAAAGGTTATGCTACTACCGCCTTACAATTGTTAATGACCTATTCGATAGAACACCTTATGCTGGTATCGCAGCAGAAAATAAAGAAAGCATCCGGCTTTTTGAGGTCTGTGGTTTTGAAAAAACCGGGTATAAAAAACAATGGAATTTTTATGAAGCGGCCTACCATGATGAATATTTTTATCAAAAAATCTTATGACCTATCGCCGTAAAATACTTGTACTGATCGTGTTATTGGGCAGCCTATTGGGGGTGTATTTTGTCTATACTTTTTACGCTGTATTTTTTCAAGATAACACCCGTTTTGCCCAAAAAAGCCAGGTGGTGTATATCCGAACAGGAACCGATTTATCCACCTTGGTCACTCAGTTAGCACCCTACCTAAAATCGCCTGATAATTTTGTTTTGGCCGCCCAAAAGAAGGGCTATGCAACACGTATTCGCTCTGGAAAATATGTGTTGTCTCAAGGCAGTTCGAACAACGACTTGATCAATACACTCCGGGCCCAAAGCCAAACCGTATTGGTGCGCTTTAACAACCAAGAGCGATTGGAAGATTTGGCTGGACGTCTGGCCGGGCAACTCGAACCGGATAGTTTAGACTATCTAAGTACCTTCCGATCGACCGATTTTTTAAAGGACAAACCCTTTAATGCTGAGAATGCACTGGCCATGTACCTTCCCAATACCTATGAATTTTATTGGGACACTTCAGCCGCGGCCTTTTGTACACGTATGTGGAGCGAATATCAACGCTTTTGGAATGACACCCGTCTTGAAAAAGCGCAAGCCTTGGGATTGACCCCAGAGCAGGTTATCGCATTGGCAGCTATAGTGCAAAAAGAATCCGTGCAAAAAGAAGAGCGCCCAAAAGTCGCGGGAGTATATCTTAACCGACTTAAACGCGGTATGAAACTGCAGGCTGACCCGACAGTGATTTATGCTCTTAAGCAAAACACACAAAATTTTGATACACTGATTAAACGGGTTTTGTATAAAGATTTGACGATTCGTTCTCCCTATAATACCTATCGAAATAAGGGAATACCCCCTGGGCCTATTACCATGCCCGATTTGGATGCGATCACGGCCGTATTGAATCCCGAAGAGCACCGATTTTTATATTTTGTCGCTGATCCCTCTCGACCCGGATACCATGCTTTTGCCTCTAGTCTAACTGCACACAACCGCAACAAGCAAAAATATGTACAGTGGGTCAACGCCCAAAAAATTTACCGTTAGCAGCTTATTGAAGAATAAAAAGTGTAGGTTTTTTGTGTAAATCGGGGGCTTTGGACTTTTTCCAATCCACGATGGATTGGGTTTTAATATACTCCTCTGGCAATGTAAGGTTACAGGCAACGGTTAATCGGGTTTCGTTGTTCAGCACCTTGCATAACTGCTCAAAAAGTACCTGGTTTCGGTATGGCGTTTCGATAAACAATTGAGCCTGTTGATCACGACGTGCCCGTTGTTCTAATTGCAACATGGTTTTTTTCTTGGCCATTTTGTCAATGGGTAAATAGCCATTAAAGGCAAAATTTTGCCCGTTTAGTCCAGAAGCCATCAGGGCCAAAAGCAGGGATGACGGCCCAACGAGGGGCTTTACATCAATGTTGTTTTGATGGGCTTTTTCAACAATCAATGCCCCGGGATCGGCCACTCCTGGACAACCTGCATCTGAGAGCACCCCCATGGGATATCCTTGTAAACAGGGGTCAAGGTAGTCTTTGATTTCGAGTTCAGCGCTGTATTTATCGAGTATGTAGATCGATAAATCCGCTTGTTTTTTGTTA
The DNA here is from genome assembly GCA_009921175.1 of Flavobacteriia bacterium. GTDB lineage: Bacteria > Bacteroidota > Bacteroidia > Flavobacteriales > Flavobacteriaceae > RFYP01. The sequence goes on from RFYP01000001.1 coordinate 16,223, forward strand.
GGAGCGATTTTTTTGATAAAACGCCGAGCGGTCTTTTCGTTTTCTACGATATAGTGGTCAATTTTTTCAACCCACTGGCGAATGATCAAAGGCAAAACCTCCATCGGGGCGTTGTCGCCCAACGGAGTGGGGATTAGAATCAGTGGTCCATATGCATTAGCCATCGGTCAGGGATTTTTTTAGGGTTGAACAAGCTTGGTCGATCACGTCGAATACTTGGGCAAAACCTTTGTCCCCGCCGTAATAGGGATCGGGAACTTCTTGTTGGCCGCATAAAAGTTGGACTTTGTTTTTATGGATTTCATTCGGGGCGATGTGAAGTACATTTTGGTAATTTGCATGATCCATTACATAGATACGGTCAAATAGCTCAAAATCTTCAACTTGAAATTGGCGAGCTCGTTGACCGCTAATGTCAATGCCGTGGGCCGCTGCAATGGCGATACTTCTTTTGTCCGGTGGCTCACCCACATGATAGGCTGCGGTTCCTGCAGAGTCCACCTGATGAAGAGTAGGATCTAATTTGGATTGTAAGATTCCCTCTGCCAAGGGCGATCGACAGATATTCCCAAGACAGACCATGAGCACTTTCATGCGAAGAATTTAAAGGGTCAACTTTTGGTTGAGGTCGTCCACATATTTGCGGAACTGCTTATCGGTAAAACTGAGGTTATCTACCGTTTTGCAGGCGTGTAATACGGTTGCATGATCTCTTTTACCGATTTGAGAACCGATGCTCGCCAAGGAGGCTTTGGTAAACTTTTTGGCAAAATACATGGCCAATTGTCGGGCCTGGACGATATGTCGCTTACGGGTTTTGGACTGTAAGGTGTCAATGTCCATTTGGAAATATTCGGATACGACTTTTTGGATGTAGTCAATCGATACTTCGCGTTTGGTGTTTTTGACAAATTTATTGACAACTTCTTTGGCCAGTTCGACCGTGATTTCCATTTTGTTAAAAGATGACTGGGCAATTAGTGAAATAATGGCTCCTTCGAGTTCACGGACGTTGGTTTTGATGTTTTTAGCAACATATTCTACTATCGAATCTGGCATTTCTAAGCCATCGCGATAGAGTTTGTTTTTAAGGATCGAAATTCGAGTTTCAAAATCGGGAATTTGTAACTCGGCAGAAAGTCCCCATTTAAAGCGTGATAAAAGACGTTGTTCAATGTCTTGCATATCTACCGGCGCTTTGTCTGAGGTAATAATTACCTGTTTTCCGTTCTGGTGTAGGTGGTTGAAAATATGGAAGAAAACATCTTGCGTTCCTGATTTACCACTCAAAAACTGAACATCATCAATTATGAGCACATCAATGAGTTGGTAAAAATGGATAAAATCGTTTCGGGTATTCTTTTTGACCGACTCCACATACTGTTGGGTAAACTTTTCTGCAGAAATGTAAAGCACAGTTTTATCGGCGTATTTTTCTTTGATTTCGACTCCTATGGCATGGGCAAGATGGGTTTTTCCAAGGCCAACGCCACCGAAGATTAATAGGGGATTAAACGAGGTCCCTCCCGGTTTGTTAGAAACAGCCATACCAGCAGAACGGGCCAAGCGGTTGGCATCACCTTCTAAAAAATTGTCAAAATTGTAATTAGGATTAAGCTGTGACTCTACTTCAAGATTGCGTATCCCCGGGATGACAAACGGGTTTTTAAGTTCCGTGGTGTACGTATTAAGTGGAGCATCGACCTGTTGGGTATTTTGAATACTCTTGGTGTTACTGGGAATACTTTCGGTATGCGCCAGTTTGTTACCATACGTATTTTCCATCCGGATGACGTAGATCAAACGTGCATCTTTGCCCAATTCTTTAGTCAGTGCCGATTTTAGAAGTTTGATGTAGTGTTCTTCCAACCACTCATAGAAAAACCGACTGGGTACTTCGACGCTTAAAACGTTGTCTTCGAGTTTTACAGGCTTAATAGGAACAAACCAGGTCTTAAAAGCTTGGGATTGGATATTATCCTCAATAAAATTTAAGCAATTTTGCCAAACATGAACGGCGGAAGTACTCATTTATTGTTTAGTGCTTTTAAGTGAAAATTGAACGTCTTTATTTGGTTTGTTAGTTAAGGCAAATATGGCTTAAAAAATTTTAAAAAAAAATATAAAACCGTATTGAAATTTAATTTTTTTTGTTGGATATTATGACTCGTCGGGTTTGTTGTAAAAACCCAAATTTTTTCCAAAAATGCAGTTTACTACTTCACCACTTTTGGTACGTTACTCAGATACCGATCAAATGGGTTTTGTCCATCACAGCAACTATTTGTGTTATTTTGAAATAGCCCGACTGGAGTGGCTAAAGGAATTGGGTATTTCGTATAAAAAGATGGAAGAGGAAAAACTATTACTCCCTGTAGCCGGCGCCCATATAAACTTTTTACGTCCCTGTTATTTTGAAGACCAACTCAGGGTTACTGTTGTATTAGAGGAATTGCCCAAGGCGAGTTTGGACTTTACCTACGAAATTCGAAACCAGCATGGGGTATTGGTTTGTACGGGCAGTACGAGACTTGCTTTTTTGGATGCCCATACGGGGCGGCCTACCCGTTGTCCACAACAACTTTATCAGGCTTTTGAATCACTCTGCGAGACCGAATAAAGTGTGTCGGGCCCCAAATTTATTTTATGGATAAATTGTACCTGTGTGTCTGGTGCTGGGATTCCATTTTTGAGTATGACCGGTGCTTCGAGTTTGTAGATTTTGTCCCAGTAAGCTTGGTCGAGAAAATGTTGTAGCGTCGAACTTCCTCCTTCTACGATTAGGGAAATGATTTTACTATGGTATAAGACTTCCAGTATTTCAGTGATAGGGTCTATAAAAGGAAGGACAAATTGTTGGGTATTGGCCAGGTCGTGATTCTTTTTTTTGGTAAAATAAAACACGGGATTCCCCTCCTGAAAAATTGCTGCATTTTTAGGTGCTCGATGGTGAGGGTCGATTAAACATCTTTGGGGTGTGTTTCCTTTCCATTTACGGGTAGTCAATTGGGGATTGTCATCGATGAGTGTTTGAACACCTATAAGTATGGCAGCATATTCACTACGCCACTGATGAACCCGTTGTTGAGCCAATGCACTGGTAAGCCAGAATATAGATTCTTCTTGCCGTTGTTCTGCTAGTGGGGCTATAAAACCATCTTGGCTTTGGGCCCATTTTAACAAAATATAGGGCCGCTTTTTTTTATGATAAGTAAAAAAAGCGGCATTCAACTCAAGGCATTCTTTTTCTAACACCTTTTGGGTAACTTCACATCCGGCATCTTTAAGGATTTGTATGCCTTTGCCACCTACCAAGGGATTAGCATCAAGACAACCGACAACCACCCTGGGAATTTCACTTTCGAGAATTAAAGAGGTGCAGGGGGGAGTTTTTCCGTGATGACGACAAGGTTCTAGGGTCACGTAAAGGGTTGATTTTTTTAACAAGGATTTGTCCTTCACAGACTGAATGGCGTGTACCTCGGCATGAGGCGTCCCCGCTTTTTGATGCCATCCTTGACCTATAATAGTATCTTGATAAACAATCACACAGCCCACCATCGGGTTGGGATGGGTTTCCCCGCGGCCTTTTTGGGCGAGTTGTAGGGCATAAGCCATAAAGGACTTCTGGTGATTCATTACGATGTTTTGAAGAAAAATATTGTGAAAAAGCCCATGCTGGTGTAAATTTAGTCGAAATATTTTTCCATAGATGAAAATACGTGAAATTCACCCGGCCGATAACGCGGCCTTGGCCCAAGTTATTCGCTCTGTGTTGATCGAATTAGGGGTACCCAAAGAAGGAACGGCCTATGCCGACAAAGAATTAGACGCCATGTACGAAGCCTACAGATCCGATCGTTCGATGTATTTTGTGGTAGAAGACGCTCAAGGTGAGATTGTGGGTGGTGCTGGCATAGCCCCTCTAAAAGAAGGAGATGCCCAAACCTGTGAATTGCAAAAAATGTACTTTAATTTACAGATTCGCGGCCGTGGTTTGGGAGATTTGATGATTGAAAAATGCATGGACTTTGCCCGAGCACAAGGATTTGAACAATGCTATATTGAAACCATGCCCAATATGCTAGCCGCCCAAAAGCTCTATGTAAAAAAGGGTTTTAAATACATCGATCACCCGTTGGGAAATACCGGACATTGCAATTGCCCAATCTGGCTGATCAAGGAACTCTAGATGGTATTAATTGATCTGCACAAAAAATACCGGCAAACACTCAAAAAAAGCTATTCGGTAGCTGAGATAGACGATTTGTTTAAACGGCTGATCAATGGCTTTTTTGATTGGGAACCGACCCTATTGGGGCTAGAACCTCAAAAGCAATTAGCACCCCAAGTGATAGCTCAACTTGAGGAGGCACTAGATCGCCTGGCCAAACACGAGCCGGTTCAATACATCATTGGGAAAGCCCATTTTCGTGACTTATTATTAGATGTAGATTCTTCGACCTTGATTCCTAGGCCCGAGACAGAAGAGCTGGTCGAGTGGGTGATTTCGGATTATCCACCCGATGCACAACTCCATATTGTGGATGTAGGAACCGGAAGCGGCTGTATTGCCTTGGCCCTTCAGCAGCATTTTGAGCAGGCCTGTATCAGAGGGGTAGATAAATCGGTGGCGGCCTTGTCCGTAGCCCAAAAAAATGCTTTGAACCTACAATTGCCGGTGCTTTTTAGTCAACAATCAATCGAATCCTTACCCCAACCTGCTCAAGCGTTTGATGCTATCGTATCCAATCCACCCTATGTTCGTATAGACGAAGTCTTGGCGCCTAACGTACTGGACTATGAGCCGCATATGGCGTTATTTACCCCACCCAAACAGCCTCTATATTACTATGAACACCTTGCCGAATATGGGCAAAAGGCGCTTAAAAGCGGAGGCCATTTGTATTTTGAAATCAACCCCTTGGAACTAGACCTGCTTAAGCAGATGTTGTTGAAAAAAGGCTTTACCCCTGTCGAAGTGAGAACCGATATTTTTGGTAAATTTCGGTTTTTAAGAGCAACCCAACCCTAGATGGAGTCTGTAGAACACGAAATAGCCAGTCTGCGCGAACAAATCAGTCAGCACAATTACCGGTATTATATCGAAGATACTCCAAGCATTAGCGATTATGCTTTTGATCAGTTGCTAAAAAAATTAGAAGCCCTAGAAGCGGCACATCCTGAATTTTTTGACCCAAACTCTCCCACCCAAAGGGTAGGGGGGCAGGTAACCAAAACCTTTGACAACAAGCCCCATATGTATCCCATGTATTCTTTAGAAAATGCCTATTCTAGAGAAGAACTTTTACAGTGGGAAAGCCGTATCAAAAAAGGGGTGGATACCGGCGAATCCATCAGTTATACCTGTGAACTAAAATTTGACGGGGCATCGATCAATCTACGGTATGAAAATGGAGAATTGGTACAGGGGCTTACCCGAGGAGACGGGGTGCAAGGGGACGAAATCACGGCCAATCTCAAAACGATACCCAGTATCCCCATTAGGTTGAGGGGCGATTATCCCCCTTTGTTTGAAATTCGGGGTGAGATTGTCATGCCCAATGCCGGGTTTGAAGCCCTAAATAAAACACGTATCGCAGAAGGGGAGACACCCTATATGAATCCTCGTAACACCGCTTCAGGCTCCCTTAAATTACAAGACAGTTCGTTGGTGGCCAAGCGACCATTGCTTTGCTTTTCCTATGCTTTGGCAGGAGATACACTAGGAATCGATACCCAATACCAAGCCCTCCAAAAGGCCCGTAGCTGGGGTTTTAATGTTCCCGATTCTGCTCGGATGGTAGACTCTATGGATGACGTTTTTGCCTATATCGACCACTGGGATCAAGCACGTCATGAATTGCCCTATGAAATCGATGGTATAGTCATCAAGGTCAATGCACTGGCTTTACAAGATCAGTTGGGCTTTACCTCCAAAGCGCCCCGTTGGGCGATAGCTTATAAATTTAAAGCGGAACAAGTGTCCACCCGTTTGGAATCGGTAACCTACCAAGTAGGGAGAACAGGGGCCATTACACCCGTAGCCAATCTGACCCCCGTGTTGTTATCCGGGACAAGGGTAAAGCGGGCCTCCCTGCACAATGCCGATCAAATTGCCAAGCTCGATCTTCGGATAGGCGATTCTGTATTTGTAGAAAAAGGGGGAGAGATCATTCCCAAAATCGTAGGGGTTGATGCACAACATCGCGGAAAATCAGAAGACAAAATCCATTTTATTACCCATTGTCCTGATTGCCAAAGTCTTTTGGAAAAACAAGCCAGCGAAGCCCAGCATTATTGCACAAACAGCAACCAGTGCCCCACCCAAATCATCGGAAAAATACAGCATTTTATTTCCCGGAAAGCAATGGATATAGAGGGTTTGGGTGGCGAAACCGTAATCTTGCTCTATCAAAATGGATTGATTCGAAATATTGCAGATTTATATACCCTCACTTTTGACCAATTATTGCCGCTCGAACGGATGGCTGAGAAGTCTATTAATAATTTGATCGAAGGGGTCGCTGCCTCCAAAACCAAACCCTTTGAAAAAGTACTTTTTGGGCTGGGGATTCGTTATGTTGGGGCGACAGTCGCCAAAAAATTAGCCCAATCGTTTGGATCAATTTCAGCCTTGGCAGCTGCCACCGAAGAATCACTAACCGCTGTAGATGAAATCGGTGAGCGTATTGCGCAAAGTGTTTGCGACTATTTTAGGAATCCTTATCATATTGAGCTCATCGAACGAATTCAAACCTACGGTTTGCAATTGGAGCGTCAGGTTCAAGAAGACAACCGCTCCAAACCTTTAAAAGATCTACGTATCGTAGTATCGGGTGTTTTTACAAGCTTTTCTCGTGAGGATATCAAAACAACGATTGAGCAAAATGGAGGGATTATTATCAGTAGTGTTTCAGCTAAAACCGATTTGATTGTTGCAGGAGAGGGAATGGGCCCCTCCAAGCGTCAAAAAGCAGAGGCGCTAGGGGTCACCATTATCGATGAATCAACCTTATTATCAAGGATTAATGCCACCAAATAAATGTTATGAATATAACAATCTATATAAAAATATAATATTTAAATAGTTTTTTTAACGCCTGATTGGGTACATATATATTTGGCATGTTTATAAAGCAATGGTTTCAAGAATGGCTGTTGAGACGAAAAATTAAAAGGTTGATCAAATCACCGATTAATGTAGCATCTCACCGTCTGAATCAAGTAAAAAGAGTAATTGTTTTATTTGATTCTACCCTTTCGATAGACCCTTTGCTTCTTAAACAAAAAGTCGAAGCCCTTGCAGATCAAGATGCTAAGATTACTTTTTTGACCTTTAACAAAAAGAAAATGGATCATCAAAACGCTTTTATTGCCTTATCGCCTAAGGATCTCAGTCTTACAGGCAGTTTTAAGCCTTGGCTTGACGAATTGTGTAAAGCAGAGTACGATTTGGTCTTGCATTTTTTTGGGTCAAAAAAGCCAGTCTTAGAATGGATAGGTTTGCATCTTAAAGCGCCGCTTCGTGTGGGCTTTAAGTCGGTTTCGTACGAACTCAATAACCTTATATTAGACTTTCCTTCCGAGGGTCTGGATGGTTTTTTTGAGTCGTTGACCAAATACATGCAAATCATCAATCAGTCATCTTCATGAATCTACGTGGCCAAGGAATTGCCCTAACTACCCCATTTACAGACCAATTAACCATCGATCAACAGGCCTTACGCGCACAAGTAGAACACTTGATTAACGCCGGGGTCGATTACCTAGTTGTATTAGGAACCACGGCCGAAACGGCCACCTTAACCCCAGAAGAAAAGCAACAAGTAGCCACCCTGGTTTCCGAACAAACTGCAGGGCGCATCCCCTTGGTGTTAGGTATGGGAGGTAATAATACGGCAGAAGTTTTGGAGACCTTTAAAACGTTTGACCTTTTGGATTACCAAGCGCTTTTGACCGTCTGCCCATACTATAACAAGCCCAGCCAGGAGGGAATTTTTCAGCATTTTGAGGCCTTGGCTATGGCTGCACCCCTCCCTCTCGTGCTCTATAATGTGCCTTCACGTACAGGGGTAGATATCGCCGTCGAAACAGTGTTTCGTTTGGTTGAAAAATGCCCCAACATCATAGGCATTAAAGAAGCTACCTCCGATTTTGAAAAAGTACAGCAACTTTTGCGCCATAGCCCATCCTATTTTCAGGTTGTATCGGGTGATGATAGCCTGGCTTTACCTACCCTATTGGCGGGTGGTGTGGGCGTGATATCCGTCATTGGTAATGCCTTACCCCAACAGTTTGGCGAATTGATTTACCACGGCCTAAACCATCGTGTTTCTCAGGCGTATAGTATTCAATACGCCTTACTGGATTTAATAAACTTACTTTTTAAAGAAGGGAATCCGACCGGTATAAAAGCTCTGCTGTCGTTCTTAAACTTAGGTTCGGCACGTTTGCGTCTCCCATTGGTCACTGCCTCCGAAAAGTTGCAACAACAAATCGCCCATGAATACACTATTTTAAATACCCTTCAGATGGGGTGATTCATGCATGTTAGGGGACTCGATAAACTTGCAGAATAAAATTTTAATTCGTCCGCTTATTTTGTAATTTCGCTGCATGAATCAATTAAGACGTTCAAAGTTTGGGTTATTGTTGGTATTGGCCAGCTTTATCTCTTGTAGCGAATACCAAAAAATAGTCAACAGCACCGATGTTGTCGAAAAATATCGGGCAGCACAAGATTATTACGATCAGGGCGATTACAAAAAAGCCATTCGCTTGTTTGAAATCGTTAAGCCTTCGTTCAGTGGAAAACCACAAAATGAGCGTTTGATTTATTTTTTCGCGACAGCCTACTATCAAAACAGAGACTATTATTTGGCGGCCTACCAATACGAGAATTTTATCAAATCCTATCCCAAAAGTGACCGGGTAGAGGAAGCGAGTTTTTATGCGGCTAAATCCTATTACCACCAATCACCCATTTACAGTTTGGACCAAAAGGACACCTTTGAAGCCCTTGAAAAACTTCAGGTTTTTCTTAACAAATACCCTCAATCTTCATTTGCCGATGAAGCCAACCAACTGATTTTGGAATTGCAAACCAAAATCGAACAGAAAGATTTTGAAATTGCCAAGCAATACTATACCATCCGCGATTACAAGGCTGCTGTTAAAGCCCTGGACAATTTTATCGCCGAATACCCAGGGACCAAATTTAGAGAAGAAGCCCTGTATCAAAAATTTAACGCGGCCTATGAAATAGCGATTAATAGCTTTAGAGCGGTGATGAAGCCGCGTTTGGAAGAGTTACAACTACTCCATCAAACCATCTTTCGCTATTATCCCGAAACTTTATTTTCGGAAGACTTAAACCAAAAAATGGAAGAAGTAGACAAATTACTTCGTACATTTGCATCGCCAACAGAAAGCAAATAAATAGCACTATGACAAAGTTTAGAAGTTCTAACGCTGCTCTGAGCTCAAAGACATACGACCGCAATGAAATCGAAAAACCCACAGAGAACATCTATGAGGCGATTTCGATTATTGCCAAACGTACGACCCAAATCAATTTGGATTTGAAAAGCGAGTTGCACGAAAAACTCGATGAGTTTGCGACCCATAACGACAGCTTGGAAGAAATTTTTGAAAACAAAGAACAAATCGAAGTTTCAAAATTCTACGAGCGTCTTCCTAAGCCGCATGCATTGGCTATCGAAGAGTGGTTTAACGACAAGATCTACCACCGCAATACCGAAGAATCTGACGCCTAAGTCATGAGTCTGCTAGCAGGCAAAAAAATCCTCCTCGGTATATCGGGTGGAATAGCTGCCTACAAAACCCCCCTTTTAGTCCGTTTATTAATCAAACAGGGAGCTACGGTCCGTGTAGTGATGACCCCTGCAGCAACAGACTTTGTGACACCACTTACCCTAAGTGTCGTATCGCAAAACGAAGTCCTTTCGACTTTTACTTCACCGGCTACCGATCATGAAGTATGGAATGATCATGTCGAACTAGGTTCTTGGGGAGATGTTTTTTTGATCGCCCCAGCCACGGCCAACACCCTCTCGGCCATGGCCCATGCCAAATGCAATAATTTATTGATCGCCACCTACCTTTCTGCTCGATGTCCGGTATTGATTGCCCCGGCCATGGACTTGGATATGTATGCCCATCCAGCCAATCAAAAGAACATGGCCAGCTTGCAAGAACAGGGAGTGGAAGTATTGCCCGTCGCTTCGGGTCCCCTGGCCAGTGGGCTTTCGGGTGCCGGACGAATGCTCGAACCCGAAGAAATTGTCGATCGACTACAAAAATTTTTACGGCAGTCGGCTCCACTCCATGGGCAAAAAGTACTCATTACGGCAGGCCCTACTTATGAGGCCATCGACCCGGTACGGTTTATTGGCAATCACTCATCGGGAAGAATGGGGGTTGCCCTGGCACAACATGCCCAGCGCTTGGGTGCGCAGGTCACCTTGGTGATAGGGCCCAATCAACTCGATCTTAGCGACTTGGCCGTAGAAGTCATTCCGGTGGTTTCGGCCCAAGACATGCATCAAGCAGTGATGAAACATTTTGATGCTGCGCAGATTGTCATTGCCGCTGCAGCAGTGGCCGATTATACCCCTAAGCATACTTTTGATCAAAAAATTAAAAAAAGTGCCCAGGCTATGACCAATGTAGAATTGGTTCCTACCGTAGATATACTTGCCGAAATGGGTGCTCAAAAAAAGAACCAATTCCTTGTGGGTTTTGCCTTAGAAACAACCGATGAATTAGCCCATGCCCAACAAAAGCGCAAGGCCAAAAACCTCGATGCAATTGTGTTGAATTCCCTTCAGGACGCCGAAGCTGGCTTTGGCCTAAAGACTAACAAAATTACGTACATTGACAAAAAAGGAAATTCTACTGCGTTTTCGGCCAAAACCAAAGAGGAAGTTGCAGAAGATATTTTTGCTCAAATCTTAAAACACCATGCGTAACTATTTGTTTTTGCTCCTAATGCTGTTGCCAGGTTTTCACTATGGACAGGCCCTGAACAGCCAAATTGTGGTCAATGCCGATTTGGTCGATCAGACCAATCGTCAAATATTTGAAACCCTAGAACGTGCACTCACCGAATTTATCAACACCCAGTCTTGGACCAACCAAGAATATCTTCCTCAAGAGCGTATTCGCTGCAGTTTTGTGTTGACACTCACCAGCTACGAAAACAATCAATTTGAAGGAACCCTTCAGGTACAATCATTGCGTCCTGTATTTGGCACCGATTACGACAGCCCGGTTTTAAATTTTTTGGACAAAGACATCGTTTTTACCTACCAAGAATACCAACCGCTTTTTTTTAATGCGGCCGTTTATCAGTCCAATCTCATATCCTTGTTCAGTTTTTATACCTATATCATTTTGGGCATGGACGCTGACAGCTTTGCCCGTAATGGGGGGAACCATTATTTTGAACAAGCCCAGCAAATTGTTAACCTAGCCCAACAGTCTAAAATTGCAGGATGGAATCAAAACGATGGGAACCGCAACCGTTTTTGGTTAATCGACAATCTCCGATCCAATATGTTTACCGAATTTCGCGAAGCACAGTATGTGTATCATCGTGAAGGATTGGACCAAATGACTTCCGATGGCCTTCTTGCCAAAAAGAATTTTTCACAAGCCATAGAACTGCTTAAAAAGCTCTACCAAAGACGCCCCAATGCCTTTTTGTTGCAACTGTTTTTTGATGCCAAAGTCCAAGAAATTGTAGATGTATTGTCTGATGGACCTAAAATTGAACTCGAAGACACCAAGAAAACACTGGCAACGATAGCCCCATTTTTTGGCGCGCGTTGGAAGCAAATCAAAAATTAAAATTTCTTGTCTTTAGCACGAAACTCCGCTATATTTGGGAGGTAAAGGAATTATAGTGCTACAGAACCTTTCCATCAAAAATTACGCGTTAATCAACCGCTTGGACGTTCAGTTCTCCAACGGAATGACCACCATTACCGGTGAGACCGGAGCCGGAAAATCTATCCTTTTGGGTGCTTTATCCCTGGTCTTGGGCAAACGTGCAGACCGCAGTGTACTTTATACCGAAGATCAAAAGTGTGTGGTCGAGGCGCAGTTTGATATTTCCCAGTACGCACTTCAATCTTTTTTTGACACCCACGATTTGGACTTTGCTGTAGAAACTGTTTTACGGCGTGAAATTATTCCCAATGGCAAGTCACGCGCCTTTGTCAATGACACACCGGTGACCTTGGATGTTTTGGATGCCCTTGGGAGTTTATTGGTCGATATTCATTCACAGCACCAAACCTTGACGTTGACCAAAAATGACTATCAATTTGCCATTTTGGATGCCTATGCCTCTGCAACGGACATGGTCAATCAATATTCCGAAAAGCTAGCGCACTACCAAGCGGTAGTTGCTGAAATTGAAAATTTGGAACAACGCCTACAAAAAATTGCCGAAGAACAGGAATACCAACAGTTTTTGTATCAAGAGCTCACTGATGCCGCCCTCGAACCCGATCTATTAGCCCCGCTAGAAGATCGTTTATCCGTACTGTCGAATATCGAAGACCTTCAGCAGTTGACTTCCGAAGCACTACAGCGAATGGATCAAGACGATATTGGGATACTGGCTCAGCTCACTCAACTTAAAGCGGTTTGTAATCAAGCGGCAGCAAAATCCCAAACCTTTCAAAAATATGCCGACCGCCTGAGTTCGGTCATACTCGAAGTACAGGATTTATTTCAAGAGCTCTCTCACGATTACGATGCCCTGGAAGCTCATCCCCAAGAACTGGAACAAACGCAACATAGATTACAGGCCATCTATGCCCTGTTTAAAAAACACCAGGTGAATGCCGTAGTAGATTTGATTGAAAAGCAAAATGCCTTGGCCGAGCAATTGCACGATACCCAAAATATCGAACAACGGTTAAACACTCTTAAAGCTGAAAAACAACCCCTTAAAACACAGTTGGAAGTATTGGCCCAGGAACTTCATAAAAAGCGTGAGGCGGCTGCGCCTAAACTATCCGAGAAACTTCAAAAATACCTCGCGGATATGGGTATGCCCCACGCCCGATTTTCATTCCGCTTGACCCCGGTAACGGAATTTCTAGCCAACGGAAAAGATCAATTGGTTTTGTTGTTTTCTGCCAATGCCGGAAGTCCTTTTCAACCGCTTAAAAAAGTAGCTTCAGGCGGTGAGTTATCACGAATCATGTTGGCGATAAAAGCAGTTTTAGCACAATACCAAAACCTCCCTACCATTGTCTTTGATGAAATAGACACAGGGGTTTCGGGTAATATTTCAAACGAAATTGCGCTGATCATGTCGGGTATGGCGGCCCATATGCAGGTGATGACCATCACCCATTTGCCTCAAGTCGCGGCCAAAGGAACCCAGCAATTAAAAGTCTATAAACAGGTTGAAGAGGGGCATACCCATACCCTTATCAAATCGCTTACGGAGGAAGAACGCGTCGATGAAATTGCCCAAATGTTGTCAGGGGATGAACTCACCCAAACGGCGCGTGACCATGCCGTCAAATTATTGAATTAAACGTATCTTTGAAGCACATAAAGGAATTAGACCTATGGCCAATCAACTATTAAAAGGAAAAAAGGGAATTATTTTTGGTGCTTTGGATCAAGAATCCATTGCGTGGAAAACGGCTGAAGCTGTTTATGCTGAAGGCGGCCAGGTTGTATTGACCAATGCTCCTGTAGCCATGCGTATGGGAACAATTAACTCACTCAGTGAAAAAATCAACGCTCCCATCATTCCTGCAGACGCTACTCAGATGGAAGATTTAGAAGCCTTGGTCGATCAATCCATGGAACATTTGGGTGGAAAGTTAGATTTTGTCTTGCACTCTATCGGCATGTCGATTAACGTTCGAAAAGGAAAACACTACACCGACCTAAATCACGACTGGTTGACCAAAGGCTGGGATGTTTCTGCAGTTTCCTTTCACAAGTTGATGCAAACCCTGTATCAAAAAGATGCCATGAATGAGTGGGGTAGTATCATCGCCCTGTCTTATATCGCTGCACAGCGAACCTTTCCGAATTACAATGATATGGCAGACAACAAAGCCTATTTGGAGTCGATCGCTCGCAGTTTTGGTTATTTCTTTGGAAAAGACAAAAAAGTACGGGTCAATACCATTTCACAATCACCGACCTTAACCACGGCCGGTAAGGGTGTCAAGGGTTTAGACGGTTTTTTAAATTATGCCGAAAAAACGGCTCCCTTGGGCAATGCCACAGCCGAAGACTGCGCGGCCTATACCGTCATGATGTTTTCGGATTACAGCCGAAAAGTGACCTTGCAAAATTTATTTCATGATGGCGGCTTTTCTTTTGTGGGTGTGAGCCAAGAAATCATCGATGCTTTAGGAACCGACCAGGCCTAAACCTAATCTATGGCTGCCCTGTTTTCATCTTTAAAGCAGCAAAAAGAACCCGCTCCAACGCGTAATTATCGTATTCGCCTTTTCGGTGCATTTGTCTTGTTGTCCCTTTTGTTTTGGGGGGTCACCAAACTTTCAAATACCTATACCACAACGGTGCAAACCTCTTTGGTCATTGAGGGGGTTCCTCAGTCTATTGTACTCACCCAAAATCAGGCCCTTAATGCAACAATGACCTTGTCTGCATCAGGTTTTCGGCTGATATGGTACCGCATTTTTCCTCCGGAGTTGATTGTCTACGTCGATGCATCCCTTTTTGACCCCATGCAAAACAACGTACTTGTCGAGTTGACTCTACAGCAAGAGTCCCTCGAAGTTCAATTGCGGGAAGGAGTAGAAATCAAGGCAATCCGCCCCCTGCAATTGCCGATAAATTACGCGATTTTAACCCAAAAAAACGTAGCGGTATTGGCCCAAAACCCACCACTATTTGAAAAAGGATACGGCCTAACTTTACCCGTTCAAATTGTTCCCGATTCGCTAACTGTCTTTGGTGCTGCTCCTGTTTTGGATACCCTAGCCGCAGTGTATTTTGAATATAATTCGTCCAGGCCGATAACCGAAGATTTTGAAGCGACCGCAACCCTAATCCCCCCTCAAAATGTAAGGCTTTCTCGGTCTGATATCGTGTATCGTGGCCAGGTTTCGCGTTTTACCGAAAAGTCCTTTGAAGTACCGCTTTCCAAGTCAGCACTGGCCGATAGCCTCACCGTAAAGCTTTTTCCCGACAACGTTCGGGTCGTTTTTTCAGTACCCTTAGACCGGGCCAATGAAATTCAACCCCAAGGGTTTGTCTTTGCGGTCGATTTTACCAATATCAACCCCTTAGTTTCTGAACAGCTGGAGGTACAACTGGTCAATCAGCCGGAGGGCATTAAAAACCTACGATGGGAACCTCAAAAAATTCAATACCTGATACGAAAATGATGATAGTAGGCGTTACTGGTGGTATCGGAAGTGGCAAATCACGTGTGATGGATTTTTTTGCTGCCAAAGGCGCTCCTTGTTTTAGTGCCGATCAAGCAGGACACCAAGTACTCGAGCATAACCCAGCTGTAGTTCACGCGGTAAAAGCCATTTTTGGTGACGATCTGTACAATGACCAAAATCAATTGAACCGAAAGCGATTGGCGGCGATGGTATTTTCTGATACTGCCAAACTGCAACTGCTTAACGGGATCGTCCATCCTGCAGTTGCAATTGCTTTTGAGGCTTTTGTGTCCACCCATGCCTTAGCCCCACTCGTGTTTAAAGAAGCCGCAATTTTGTTTGAATCGGGCGCGGCCAAACACTGTGACAAAACTGTACTAATTACTGCGCCCCTGTCTGTGCGTATAGAAAGAGTGCAACGAAGGGACAACAGCCCAGAAGAGGCCATAATAGCGCGTATAGCCTTGCAAT
Source organism: Flavobacteriia bacterium (assembly GCA_009921175.1). Taxonomy (GTDB): domain Bacteria; phylum Bacteroidota; class Bacteroidia; order Flavobacteriales; family Flavobacteriaceae; genus RFYP01. Next base: position 32,119 of record RFYP01000001.1, read on the forward strand.
GGCCGGATGAAAAGAAAATTACCCTGGCTGATTTTGTGCTTGAAAATCAACACTGGGACATTACCTTAGTGCAACTCGAAAAATTATACCAATCGCTACTCATTCAAGCGAATGCCACGGATTAACATACTGTTATGAAAAAAACTCCTACATTATATAGAAATTTGCAAATGGTATAACCAACACCAGTAAACACCTTGAAAAAAACGAACTTTATCGTATTGCTTTCACTGATGATCCTATCAATAGTAGGGATTGTTTGGCTGCAAGGGTATTGGTTATACAGCTCTTGGGAAAACAAAGAAGAAGAATTTTCGTTGTCGGTCAATCAATCTTTGCAAAAGGTAGCCCAAGAAATTCAACAGCGCGAAATTAACGACTATATCATAGCCTATCAAAAATTAATCGATTCGGTTGGGACACCTAACGATTCTAATTTCACCGATATCTTTTTCTTTATGGATGAGGACGAAACCAGTAATCTGTCCACTTTTTTTGCCTATGGCATCTTGCAAGAAGACTACAATGTTCCTCCTCCTTTTCCCGAAGCAAACGCTGGAAATAATCAAACGGTGACGGATTATAAAAAAGTGCGCACCACAGCGATTATAAGCAACGAGGTTTTTAACCGTGAAAACAAGATGGTTTCGACTATCCAAAAACTAAAACGGGTCGATCGTCTCAGTGCATTCGATCAGGTAAAATACCGGGAGGCCTTTATGGAATATGCCGGAACCCTACCCATTCATAGGCGACTGAATAACCCCGAATTGGCCTTTTTGTTAAAGCGGGCGTTTGATGAGAAAAAAATTACCCTTCCCTATGAATTTGGGATTTACAATGCAGGATTGGCCACCCGAATACGATCAAACAATTACCACGAAATCCGCGAAGGACCACAATACTCTACTCCTGTATTTACAAATGACCAAGGAGTGACCCCGTATGAACTAGTCGTTACTTTTCCAGACCGTGACCGTTATGTACTGTCGTCAATTTTTGGCGTTGCCGGCTTGTCTTTACTACTCACGCTATTCATTATTTTGGTTTCAACCGGAGCGATATATCAAATCATTCGACAGAAAAAGATTTCGGAAATCAAAACCGACTTTATCAATAATATGTCGCATGAATTTAAAACACCCATTTCGACCATCAACTTGGCCTTGGATGCGATTGGAAATCCCAAGATTCTTAAATCCCCGGATTTGATTCATAAATACACCCATATGATTCGTGAAGAAAATACACGCATGTTGACCCAGGTAGAAAATGTCCTACGCATCTCACAATTGGAGCGTAGCAACACACCGATGGAGTTTATCGCCTTGGATCTAAAAGCCCTGGTCGAAGAGGCCATTTCGCATGTGGCCCTTATAGTAGAAAGCAAGTCGGGTTATATTAAAACACACTTTGGCGATGAGGATGCAACTTTTCTTGGCAATCAAAATCATTTTCTAAATGTCATTATTAACGTCTTGGATAATGCGATTAAATATGCAGCAGGACCACCTAAAGTTGATATATATATTCTGCGGGAGGACAAGGAATTGATTTTAAAAATCGCCGATCAAGGTATCGGAATGAACGCAAATACCCAAAAACATGTTTTTGAAAAATTTTACCGAGCACAGACGGGTAATGTGCACGATATCAAAGGGCATGGCTTAGGACTGGCCTATGTTAAGAATATCGTTGACGTGCATCATGGTAAAATTAATTTGACCAGCAAAAAGGGGGAGGGCACTACATTTTCGATTCATTTACCCCACAATACTAACTGATTTAGAAAGGAAGACCTATGGCACATAAAAAAATTCTTATCGTTGAAGATGACCCTAACTTTGGCAGTATCCTTAGGGATTACCTAACCCTTAATGACTATGACGTTACCTTGGCCAAAAATGGAATAGAAGGTTTAGAAAAATTCAAAAAGGAGGATTTTGACCTTTGTATTTTGGATGTGATGATGCCTTATAAAGATGGTTTTACCTTGGCCAAAGAAATTCGAGAAAAAAACGAAACCGTGCCCCTTATTTTTCTTACAGCCAAATCCCTTAAAGAAGATGTTCTTAAAGGGTTTAAGCTCGGTGCCGACGACTACCTCACCAAGCCTTTTGACTCGGACATACTGCTGGCCAAAGTAAAAGCCATCCTTAACCGTAGGGTGTCTAAAACCAACACCGTCGATTCGGACGAACATTTATTCACCATCGGTGCATTTCATTTCAATTCCAAACTACGGTTTCTTAGCTACCAACAACAAGATCCGCTTAAGCTATCGCCCAAAGAAAATCAATTGTTGCGCCTTTTGGTTCTTCATCTCAACGACCTCCTTCCCCGTGACATTGCCCTAAACAAAATTTGGCGAGACGATAATTATTTCACGTCAAGAAGCATGGATGTCTATATCGCCAAACTGCGGAAGTACTTACGTCAAGATCCCAAAGTGGAAATCCTCAACATTCATGGCGAAGGTTTTCGGTTGGTGGTCAGCGACTAATATTCTTTAAGAAGAAGCTCTGGGGTGAAATTTCTCCAGGGTAGTGGAGAGAAACTGGGTATCCACATGGGTGTAAATCTCAGTCGTGGTTATGCTTTCGTGACCCAACATCAGCTGGATGGCCCGGAGGTCTGCACCGTTTTCGAGTAGATGTGTCGCAAACGAATGACGAAGGGTATGCGGACTGATGGTTTTTTTGATGCCTGCTTTTTCTCCAAGTTTTTGCACGATAAGAAACACCATATTGCGGCTGAGGGATTTACCATTGCGGTTAAGAAAAACGATGTCTTCGCTTCCCGAACTAATTTTTTGATGGTTTCTGATTTCGTGGAGATAGTGCTTTAGATATTGACGGGCATAATCACCTAGGGGGACTAATCGCTGTTTGCTTCCTTTGCCAAAAACACGAACGAGTTTTTCTTTAAAAAAAAGATCAGAAATTTTAAGGCCAATCAGTTCACTCACCCGAAGCCCGCTACCATAAAGGGTTTCTAAAATCGCGCGGTTGCGATGCCCTTGGGGTTCTGAGAGGTCAATCGCCTGAATCAGTTCATCGATTTCATCATGGCTGAGGGTATCGGGAAGTTTTCGCCCCAACTTGGGCGTTTCGAGCAGGGAGGTGGGTTGATCGGTTCTGTAGCCTTCAAAAACCAAGTATTTAAAAAAACTCTTTAATCCCGAAATACGCCTACTCTGCGAATATGCACTGTATTGCTTGGCTTGTTCATAGACAAACTGTTGGATGAGTTCCCGATCGATGTTTTCGGGGGTTGCCAAACTGTTGTGGGTGGCTAAAAACTGGCGGAGGGCTTTGAGATCGTCCAGGTAGCTTTTTAGCGTGTTTTCGGACAAGCCTCGTTCTATACGGAGGTAGTTTTGGTATCCTTTAATGATCGCTTCCCAAGCCATGAGGTTGTATAAAATTAAAAGTATAAAAAAACCACGACTTTTAAAGAGGGAGCTAGACAAAGAAAAAATGTATTTTTACACAAATTTACCACATGAAAATTGCCATCATCAACGGTCCCAATCTCAATTTATTAGGCACACGTGAACCTTCGGTGTACGGTTCGGAGACGTTTGAGCAATATTATGAGACTTTGCAAAAAGATTTTCCACAGGTAGAGTTTTCCTACTTTCAATCCAATGTTGAGGGGGAGTTAATCAATCATTTACAAGCCGTTGGTTTTTCTGTGGATGGAATCCTCCTCAATGCAGCCGCTTACACCCATACTTCGGTGGGCTTAGGCGATGCAGTCAAAGCCATCGATGCACCGGTGGTGGAAATACATATTTCAAACACCTTTGCCCGGGAGTCTTTTAGGCATCAGTCCTACTTATCTCCTGTGGTTAAGGGCATAATGGTAGGGTTTGGCTTAGACAGTTATCGTCTGGGCGTGATGAGCTTTTTAACCCCTTGATTTAAAGGTGAATTACTTCGTCGTAGGCATCTGCTACGGCTTCCATAACGGCTTCACTCATTGTTGGATGCGGATGAACGGCCTTAAGTACTTCATGTCCTGTTGTTTCGAGTTTTCTACCCAGGACGGCTTCAGCGATCATATCAGTTACACCGGCCCCGATCATATGGCAGCCAAGCCATTCGCCGTATTTGGCGTCAAAAATGACTTTGACAAACCCATCGGAATGACCGGAGGCTTGCGCTTTTCCTGATGCTGAAAAAGGGAATTTACCGACTTTAATGGTATAGCCTTGTTCTTTGGCCTGGGCTTCGGTGAGTCCAACCGAAGCGATTTCTGGGCTGCAATAGGTACATCCCGGGATATTGCCATAGTCGAGCGGTGTTACACTATGTCCGGCAATTTTTTCAACACAAAGAATTCCCTCCGCCGAGGCTACATGCGCTAGGGCAGGACCTTTGGTCACATCGCCTATAGCGTAATAACCGGGCATATTGGTTTGGTAAAAATCATCGACCAAGATTTTATCCCGATCCACAGCAATACCCACTTCTTCAAGCCCAATATTTTCAATATTGGTTTTAATGCCTACGGCCGAAAGCACCAAATCGGCTTTGAGGGTTTCCTCACCTTTGGCCGTTTTGACGGTAGCCGTTACGCCTTTGCCTGAGGTATCTACTTGAGTCACCTCCGATTGGGTCATGATCTGAATTCCACTTTTTTTGAACGAACGTTCGAGTTGTTTGGAGACCTCTTCGTCTTCTACCGGCACGATACGGTCCAAATATTCGAGGATGGTCACCTTTGTACCCATGGCGTTGTAAAAATAGGCAAATTCTGTGCCGATGGCCCCGGAGCCAACAACGATTAATTCTTTGGGTTGTTTTTTAAGGGTCATTGCTTGGCGATAACCGATGACTTTCTTTCCGTCTTGAGGCAGGGCAGGAAGTTCACGTGAGCGAGCTCCGGTAGCAATGATGATGTTTTTAGCCGTGTATTCGGTTGTCTTACCTTGGTTTTCGATCGCAACTTTTTTTCCGGGGAGGACTTTTCCAAAACCTTCGATGACGTCAATTTTATTTTTTTTCATCAAAAATTGAACCCCTTTGCTCATACCAGTGGCTACGTCACGACTGCGGTTAACCACCGCATTAAAGTCTTTATGATAGTCTTTTACCGTAAGCCCATAGTCATCTGCATGTTTGAGGTATTCAAATACTTGCGCAGATTTAAGCAGTGCTTTGGTTGGGATACACCCCCAATTGAGGCATACTCCGCCGAGGCTTTCTTTTTCGACGATTGCCGTTTTCATTCCTAATTGGGCTGCACGGATGGCAGTTACATAACCTCCGGGCCCCGATCCTAACACTATAATATCGTATGCGCTCATGCTTTTCGGTTTAAATTCGATACAAAATTACAAAACTGTTTTGAGAACTCGGCTCCATTAAGCCCCTTTGGACATAAAAAGGATACTTTCAGAATTGACACAATAGCGCACCCCCGTGGTCGTAGGGCCGTCATCAAATACATGGCCTTGATGTCCTCCGCAGTGCGCACAGACAATTTCGGTTCTGAGCATACCGTGTGAGCTGTCTTTGTGGTATTCGAGTGCACCCTCAACAGCCTGATCAAAACTGGGCCATCCGCAGTGGCTGTCAAATTTGGTTTTGCTTTCAAACAAAAGGGTCCCACAGCCTTTGCAGTGGTAGTTTCCGTTTTCAAAATGGTTGCAATACTCCCCACTAAAGGGATATTCAGTTCCTTTTTCTCGGAGAACCCGATAGGCCTCCGGGCTAAGGGATTGTTGCCACTCTTGGTCGGTCTTGTGATAGGGATACTTATTCTTTTCCATCAGAGGGAATAAAGTTAAGGGCAGCAGCATTGATACAATGTCTTTTACCGGTGGTATCGCGGGGACCATCTTCAAACATATGCCCAAGATGCCCTCCACAGTTGTTGCATCTAAGTTCGGTTCGGGGATAGCCTAATTTATAATCCACATCGTATTCAAGATGGGCATCGACTCCCTGATCAAATGAGGGCCAACCACTTTTGGAGTCGTATTTGTTTTCGGAACGATACAATAACTGCCCACATCCGGCACAATGGTAGTTTCCTGCTTGTTCATTTTTGTTGAGGGCACTACTAAAAGCGCGTTCTGTACCGGCTTCCCGAAGAACATAATAGGCGAGTGGAGAAAGACTGGCTTTCCACTCGGCCTCGGTTTTGGTTACCGGATAGGTTTTGATTTCTTTTTTTTCTTTTTGTGCATTGCCTTGACAAGACATAAGCAAGAAGACCATCAATAGGGAGATTGAATATTTCATGGTTCAATTTTTTTTCAAAAATATTAAATAACCCGCGCATTGCATCGATAGGGGCTTTTAAATTCCTGTTAAAGTCTTATTGGATTATTCGCTTTTTAAAGGCCCTTCTAGCTTCGATTAAAATTAGTACATTGGGCAAACTATAAACGTGGACGTATGGGACTGCCAAAGGGAAGTAAAAAATTAATCAATGCCTGGGCCTTTTATGATTGGGCTAATTCGGTGTATTCGTTGGTCATTTCATCGGCCATTTTTCCGATTTATTTTGCTGCGCTTTTTGCGGACAATAACCGTATAGATTTTTTCGGGTATTCGGTCAAGAATACCGCCATGATCAGTTTTGTAACCGCTACTGCTTTTGTGTTTGTGGCCTTTATGTCGCCCTTATTGTCCGGTATTGCCGATTATATCGGGAATAAAAAGCGTTTTATGAAACTTTTTGTCTATCTCGGTTCGTTGTCCTGCGTGGGTTTGTATTGGTTTGATTTAAACACCATTTACCTGGGTTTTTTCTTCTATTTTTTGGCCTTGATTGGGTTGTGGTCGAGTCTGGTGTTTTACAATTCCTATTTACCCGATATCGCGTATCCCGAGCAACAAAGCCGTGCAAGTGCCCGCGGATTTTCGATGGGCTATATCGGGAGTGTATTGTTGTTGTTGGTCAATTTGGCCATGGTGATGAATCCCAAAATGTTTGGCATAGCGGGCGAGGGCGGTGAGGCCTCCATGCAGGCCATGAAATATTCGTTTGTCATGGTCGGTGTTTGGTGGGCGGCTTTTAGCCAAATCCCTTTCCATTACCTCCCCAAGGGCACACACAACCGCAAGGTCTCCAAAGACATACTCTGGAACGGCTTTAAAGAATTACGTCAGGTATGGCACCAACTTCAAGGATTGGCCAATCTTAAACGGTTTTTACCCGCCTTTTTTCTTTACAGTACAGCACTTCAAACGGTTATGCTGATTGCCGCCTACTTTGGCGAAGAAGAAATTACTTGGGCCAGTAGCGACGAAAAAACCATGGGGCTGATTGTCAGTATCCTATTGATTCAACTGGTAGCCATAGCCGGTGCTCAGCTCACGGCCAAGACCGCCGAAAAAATTGGGGATATCCAGACTTTGATCATCATTAACGTCATTTGGGCTTCTTTGTGTGTCTATGCCTATTTTGTAACCACACCGATACAGTTCTACATCGCTGCAGGATCGGTAGGGATGGTTATGGGCGGTATGCAAGCCCTTTCACGAGCGACCTATTCCAAGATGCTTCCTGAGACCGAAGACACGACTTCTTTTTTTAGTTTTTATGATGTGACCGAAAAAATTGGCATCATCATCGGTATGTCCTTGTTCGGTATCATCGATCAAATTACCGGCAGTATGCGTAACAGCATTTTATTTTTCTTGGTTCTTTTTATTGCCGGGGGATTGCTGCTCACGCAAGTACCCGCCTACAAAAATCGGCTTAAAACCCGCTGATCACTTTTCCGGAACCCACCACATTGGAGCGAATGTTTTGGCCCTGTTCACGGTCACAATATTTGACAATGCCGCTACCGCTAATGTTTACATCAAGACTTTGCAAAGGACAGGCATATATACGTCCCGAGCCCGACAGCTTGGCTTCTACTGCATTGGATTCCATATTTTGTGCATCGACTTTTCCCGATCCTGAAAGTGCCAAAATGAGTTTTTTTGTATGGCCACGAACAACGATTTTTCCCGAACCACTGAGTTTGGCTTCTACTTTTTGGGCATCCAAAGCTACATCAAGAGAGCCTGATCCGGAGAGTTTACTGCTAAATTGATGCGCTTTAAGCGGTTGTTCGGAAGTGATTTTACCGGAACCCGAAAGGCTTAAACCGTCGATTACATCAACCGTTATAAAAATTTCGATGTTTCTAAATTGCCTATGCATGTTTTGAAACTTGACCTTTGGTTTAGTACCGATTTTTAAGGTTCCGCCTTCGACTTTGGTTTCAATGAGTTCGAGGGATTTTGAGGCACCACGCAAGACGACTTCACCTTCTTTTCCCGGGTTGAGGGTGACTTTAAAAGGCCCTGCTATCGCGATGGACTCAAACGAGCCTACCTGGCGTATGTCCTCTTGTTGGCTCACATTTTTGGCTGTGCCCCAACCGTGGGCTGCGTTGTAGGTGATGTGTTGGTTTTGTGGTTGTGCATTGGCATAAAAAAAGCAAAGCACGAGACTAAAGAATAGGGGAGTTTTCATAAGGGTATTTTTTAATTGTTAATGGATTTAAGTTTGATGGAACCGTAGTCAGCTTCAATTTGAACATGACCGGCTCCCTTGGCCAAATGGTAGCCTTGGTAGTAGCGGTAAACGCTGTTTTTGGTAATTTCTTTTTCAAAGATAAGGGGTTGTTCTGCGCTAAACCCCCCGTAGTCCATATCGACTTCAAAACTAAAGGCTGCTTGGGAATCAATACCTAACTGTATGGCGGTATAATCGGTGTTAAAACGAACACTTTTAAAACCTGCTTTAAGGTGTAAAATTTTAAGTGAACCATAATCCGCATCAAGGTCTAATTGAGACTCGATGGTTCCAAAACGACAGGTGACATAGTCACCGGTTCCTATGATTTTTTGGGCACTATCGACGGTGATTTTGCCGTAGTCATTGTCAAATTCTAAGGCAGCCACATGACCAAACTGGGCATCGGTATAATCGGCTTGTAAACGAATATTTTCGGATTCACCCACTTCAAAGTCCGAATAGTCGGCATCGATGACTCCTGATTTGATATAGTCAATTGTCGAGTTTCGGGTATAATCCAGTTTAATGGAATTGCCGTCGGCATAGAGCGCCCCAACGATGAGTTTACCGTAGTCACAATCTATCTCAGCTTGACCATAGAGCTCGTTAAGGGAAATGGTTCCATAGTCGTTAATCAGGTGAACCTTGCTGTTTTTCGGCAGTTTGACCGTGTAATTGATTTCAAAATCAATGTAGTTGGAGGCAAAAAAGAAGGTGTTTTTCCACGAAGTTTCAATATGGGTAATCGCACGAATACGGTCGGGACTGGCATCAAACTCGATGTCGATTTCTTCTAGTTTGGCTTCAATTTTACTTTTACTCGTGCCTTCAACGGTAATTTCAATATCAAAAACTACTTGGTCTTCGTCCCAACTGGTCACGCGAACATCTCCGTATTTGTTTTGGATATAGACAAAGCCGTCAGCCTTTGCGTCAAAGGTTTTGTGAACTTCTCGGGTGACCTTTTCTTTTTTGGGCCATGCATGGGCATATCCGCCGAGCGAGCATAAAAAGAGAATAAGCAGTACTGATTTTTTAGAGAATAGGGTGCGCATGATCTTGGTTTTTTAGTGAGGTGATATACGTATTTAAGTCGTTGAGTAGGGTCAATTGTTCCTGAAGATTATCAATCATCGCATGGATAAGCCTAGGGTTGGCCCCGTCGTTTTTAAACTGTTGTCCTAGATGCGTATAATCGAGTTGTAGTCTTTCCAACTGGGTTTTAGCATCGGCGAGTATGCGTTCAGCGGGGGGATGGTCTAGGGTACTTAACTTGTCCAGTTGTACTTGTATGGTTTGGGAAAAATACTGTTCGGTCTGGTAAAAATCTTCCAGTTCGGGAGCGGCAGGATTTTGTATCAATTGCCAACCGCCTCCTAAGCCGATTAACAAGAGGGCCACGGCGGCAATCTTGAACAATAAGGGGAGTCGTCGAACTTGTTTCCTTTGATCCAAACGTCTAAGAAAGCGTTGCGCGTGGCCCGTGGGTAGAGGTTGTGGTGGAAATGCTTGCCGAAAAAGCGCGGCAAACACTTCGTTTTCCTGTGGTTTATTTTTTGTAGTCATTGTCGATATGCGCTAGTTTTAATTTTAGTTGTTCGCGTGCGCGCGAAAGGCTTGTTCGGCAATTGGCATAGCTTATCCCCAAAAAATCACTGATTTCTTGATGATCATATCCTTCCAAATAATAGAGTTTAAGAAGCAGTTCTTGTTTGGGTTTTAATAGGGTCAATGCTCGATGCAATTTTTGGGGATCTAGGTTTGTTTCAACCGTGGGAGTATCTTCAGAAAGTTTGGTTTCAGCGGCTAAGGTTTCGGTCGCCGATTTGGTTTCACGGTGATACAGGCTGATACTTGTATTCACCACAATTTGTTTGAGCCAGCCTGCAAATTGGTGTTTTCCCCGGTATTGATGTAGCTTGTCAAAGGCCGTAATAAAACTTTCTTGCAGGGCATCTTCGGCCAGTATTGGGTTTTTAAGAATGTTGAGTGCGCTATGGTACATCATCTGACTAAATTGCTTATAAAGTTCCATTTGTGCGGTACGCTCGTTGCGTTTACACTGCTCAATAAGGATTTCAATTTTATCTTTTTTACTTCCCAAGTTGACGACTCCTTTCTTATAAGACACAAATTTACGTGAGTTGTTACATTTATTTTCATCTTGGCACAAGTCTTGAACATATACATTATACCTACACGTTTTGGAAGGAAACCTTTTAAAATACGGGTGTACGTAAATGGTTAACTGACACACTGACATAAAAAAGACTATGGCGAAATCAATCTTTGGTTCATTAGACAACTTGTCATTTCACGATATAGAAGCCGATGCCGAGCTCATTCCCTTGATGACCTCAGAAGACGAGGAGGAGCTTCAAAATGAGGCCTTACCCCAATCCCTGCCCATCTTACCCTTGCGCAATACCGTCCTTTTCCCCGGGGTCGTTATTCCCATTACGGCAGGTCGTGACAAATCCATTCAACTCATCAAAGAGGCCAATACCGGTGACAAGGTTATCGGGGTGGTGGCCCAAAAGGAGGATGCCGTCGAAAATCCAACGGCCAAGGACATCCACAATCTGGGGACTGTTGCCCGAATTTTACGGGTATTAAAAATGCCCGATGGGAACACTACCGTTATCATTCAGGGTAAAAAGCGGTTTAAGATCAACGAAATACTGACCGAAGAACCCTACCTCAAAGCAACCATCGCAGAGGTGCCCGAAACCACTATAGACACCAAAAGCAAAGAATTTCAGGCGGTTATTGATTCGATCAAAGAACTCGCTTTACAGATTATTCAAGAAAATCCCAATATTCCTTCAGAGGCTTCTTTTGCGATTAAAAACATTCAAAGCCCCTCTTTTTTGGTCAATTTTGTATCGTCCAACCTCAATCTTCCCGTAGCTGAAAAGCAAGAAATTCTCGAACTCGAAAGTTTGCACGAACGCGCGTTGATATGCCTCAAGCATATGAACAACGAATACCAAAAGTTGGCCCTTAAAAACGATATACAAAATCGTGTCCGAACCGATTTGGACCAACAACAGCGCGAGTATTACTTACACCAACAGCTTAAAACCATACAAGAAGAACTCGGTGGGGTATCCTATGAAGAAGAACTGGATGAACTTCGCGAACGAGCCAAAAAAATGCAATGGGACACGGCCACTGCACAGCATTTTGACAAAGAAATTGGGCGTTTGCAACGGATGAACCCCCAAGTTTCAGAATATTCGATTCAACGTAATTATTTGGATTTATTACTCGACTTGCCTTGGAACGTTTTTTCGCAAGACCGTTTTGATCTTAAAAAGGCACAGCGAATCCTAGACCGTGATCACTACGGCCTGGAAGAAGTCAAAAAACGAATCATTGAATATTTGGCGGTATTGAAGTTACGCAACGACATGAAATCGCCCATTCTCTGTTTATATGGACCTCCGGGAGTGGGTAAAACCTCTTTGGGCAAATCGATTGCCGAAGCATTGGGACGTTCGTATGTGCGTATTTCATTAGGAGGTATGCGGGACGAAGCTGAAATACGTGGACACCGTAAAACCTATATTGGAGCACAGCCGGGGCGTATCATTCAAAGCCTTAAAAAAGCCAAAACTGCCAATCCCGTTTTTGTATTGGACGAAATAGACAAGCTGTCCAATGGCGTGCAGGGCGATCCAGCCGCCGCTTTATTGGAGGTTTTGGATCCCGAACAAAACCATGCTTTTTACGACAATTACCTCGAATTGGGGTTTGACTTGTCCAAAGTGATGTTTGTCGCTACGGCCAACAGTCTAGCGCCCATTCATCCGGCTTTGCGTGACCGTATGGAAATCATCGATGTCAATGGTTATACTCAGGAAGAAAAGGTGGCCATTGCTCAAAGACACCTATTACCCAAACAACTTACCGAGCACGGGCTTGAAAAAGAACATTTAAAACTAAAAACGCCCACCCTTAAAGCGTTGATTCAAAATTATACCCGTGAGTCTGGAGTGCGAGGTCTCGAAAAGCAAGTAGCCAAAACAGTTCGTTATGCAGCTAAATCCATCGCCATGGAAGAGGCCTATCTGCAAGATCCAACCCCTGCAGATCTGACGACGATACTAGGGCCTCAAAAAGTGTTTCACGACCTTTATGAAAACAACCAAACGGCCGGTGTAGTCACTGGTTTAGCCTGGACCAGTGTGGGAGGAGATATTCTGTTTATAGAGTCGGCGCTCGCTCCGGGAAAAGGAGGGCTCACCATAACCGGAAACCTTGGCAAAGTGATGAAAGAATCGGCAACCATCGCTTTGGAATACCTCAAGGCCAATGCCGATCGACTCAAAATCAAGGGATTTGCCTTTTCGCAATACGATATACACATCCATGTACCCGAGGGTGCTACTCCCAAAGACGGCCCCAGTGCAGGAATCACGATGCTCACCTCCCTTTTTTCACTCATTACCCAAAACCGGGTCAAGAAAAACCTGGCCATGACTGGCGAAATCACCCTGCGCGGTCGGGTACTTCCCGTGGGCGGAATCAAAGAAAAAATCTTGGCGGCCAAACGCGCCAACATCAAAGAAATCATCCTTTGTCATAAAAACAAAAAAGACATCGACGCCATTGAGCCACACTACCTAAAAGGACTTCAATTTCACTATGTAGAAACCATGGAAGAAGTCTTGCAATGGGCAGTGACCGACCAGAAAGTCAAGCACCCCAAAAAACTAATCCCTACCGATTAGAAATACAACCGTATCTTTGGGTATGCAAAAAATGATCATCGCAATTGATGGATTGGCCGCCACCGGTAAAAGCACTCAGGCCAAGCGATTGGCAACTTATCTGAAGTATCGTTATATCGACAGTGGGGCCATGTACCGCGCGGTGACTTGGTTTGCCTTGCAAAACAATTGCTGTGCATCTCCCAAGCAATGCGATGTCAACGCCCTAATCGCTCATTTACCGGCACTTCAAATTACATTTAAAACAATCGAAAAGGGTAGTAGTACACTATTCCTAAACGGCGAAAACCGCGAAAAAGAAATCCGTGGGATGGAGGTTTCACAATGGGTAAGCACTGTGGCTGCGATTCCTGAAGTTCGAACTTTTTTGGTGGACCAGCAACGCAGTATGGTCCAAATGCAAGGCATTGTCATGGATGGCCGTGACATCGGTACCGTTGTTTTTCCAAATGCCGATCTAAAATTCTTTTTTACTGCCCAACCCAAAGTACGGGCCCAACGTCGGTATGACGAATTACGGGCTGCTGGGCAAAACCCTGAGTATAAAGTAGTATTACAGAATGTAACCGAGCGCGATCGGCTCGACTCCACCCGGGCAATCGCTCCTCTGGTGAAAGCCCCCGATGCTATTGAAATTGATGTTTCAGACCTCGATCTTGAGGCTACTTTTCAACGTTTGTTGACCCATTTGCCCAAAAACCATTGATTTTTTCTTCTATTGTTTGTCTTTCAGTGAATTAATACTACTTTTACGCACCTATTGAGCGAAGTGAAGGGCAATAGTAAGGAAACAATTTGAGCAATCACTTCTAAATTTTGCGCCTAACCCTCACCAAAATTTAGAATACAAAACACCCTCAGCCATGGCTGAAAAGAAAACAACCAAAAAGGCAGCTACTCCTAAAGAAGCTGCTCCCGAAGCCCCCAAAGCAACTACTGTAGAATCTCCTGAAGCATTTCTCGAAAATTTTAACTGGCATAACTACGAAGAAGGTATCGAGGTTATTGAAGAAAAGCAATTGGCAGAATTTGAAAAATTAGTTGCAGAAAACTTTGTAGATACCGCCGATGAAGATGTCGTCGAAGGTGAAGTAGTCCACCTAACGGACCGCGAAGCCATTATCGATATCAACGCAAAATCTGAAGGCGTTATTTCTTTAAATGAATTCCGTTACAACCCCAACCTCAAAGTAGGTGACAAGGTCGAAGTGGTGGTGGATACCCGTGAAGACCGCACCGGTCAACTGGTCCTTTCTCACCGTAAAGCACGAGTCATCAAAGCGTGGGATCGTGTCAACAATGCCCACGACAACGGTGAAGTCGTAAACGGTTTTGTCAAATGCCGAACTAAAGGTGGAATGATTGTCGATGTCTTTGGTATCGAAGCGTTCTTACCTGGTTCGCAAATCGACGTAAAACCCATCCGTGACTACGACCAATATGTCAACAAGACAATGGAGTTTAAAGTGGTGAAAATCAACCATGAATTCAAAAATATCGTGGTATCACACAAGGCCTTGATCGAAGCCGATATCGAAGAACAGAAAAAAGAAATCATCTCACAACTCGAAAAAGGACAAGTACTCGAAGGTACTGTCAAAAATATCACCTCCTATGGTGTATTTATTGATTTGGGCGGTGTTGATGGTTTGATTCATATTACCGACCTTTCTTGGAGCCGTATCAATCATCCGAACGAAATCCTCGAATTGGATCAAGTGCTCAATGTCGTAATCCTTGATTTTGACGACAACAAATCCCGTATCCAACTGGGACTAAAACAACTCAGTGATCATCCATGGGACAAATTGGGTGACAACATCAAAGAAGGTGAAAAAGTCAAAGGTAAAGTAGTCGTTATTGCCGATTACGGTGCGTTTGTCGAAATCGAAGACGGTGTCGAAGGTTTGGTACACGTTTCTGAAATGTCTTGGTCTACTCACTTGCGCTCTGCACAAGATTTTGTTGCCGTTGGTGACGAAGTAGAAGCAGTCATTCTTTCTTTGGACCGCGAAACTCGCAAAATGTCGTTGGGTATCAAACAATTAACAACCGATCCTTGGACCGACATTACTTCGAAGTATCCTGTGGGCTCTAAGCACAAAGGGACTGTTCGTAATTTCACCAACTTTGGTGTGTTTGTCGAACTCGAAGAAGGAATTGATGGGTTGGTGTATATTTCCGATCTATCTTGGACCAAGAAAATCAAACATCCATCTGAAATGTTAGCCATTGGCGATAGCATCGAAGTAATCGTGCTAGAATTGGATGTAGAAGGTCGTAAACTCAGTTTGGGACACAAACAAACCAAAGACAATCCTTGGGACAAATACCAAAAGGATTTTGGTCTAGATACGGTACACAAAGCCGCCCTGACCGAAATCGTCGACAAAGGCGCTACCATCTCGTTTAACGAAGATATTGTAGCCTTTGTTCCGGCACGTCACATGGAAAAAGAAGACGGCTCTAAATTGGTCAAAGGAGAAGAAGCTGAATTTAAAATCATTGAATTCAATAAAGATTTTAAACGTGTAGTGGCTTCTCATACCGCCTTGTTTAGAGAACAAGAACGCGAAAACATCAAAAAGGCGTCACGTAAAGTGGCTGCTAGCAATAGTGAAAAAACCACCCTTGGTGATTTAGATGCATTCGCTGACTTGAAAGAAAAAATGGACAACGAAGAATAAAACCGACGTTGTTGAACTTTTAACCCTCCATCATTGATGGGGGGTTTTTTATTTATAAAAGTCAAAATTTGGTACTTTTGTACCGTAAACAGTTTCTATGCCATCAAAAGTATTATTAGACGGAGTGCATTTAGATACGCTACTTCATCGTCTGGCATGGCAATTGATCGAAAAGCACAAGGATTTTTCCAATACGATCTTAATCGGCTTGCAACCCCGAGGCGTCGAGCTTTTAGAGCGATTGATTCGGCGTATACAATTGCAAAAAGACCTGCCCAATCTAACTTTTGGCAAACTCGACACCACTTTTTTTAGAGACGATTTTAGACGTTCCGAAAAAATACACGCCGCCAGTGCATCTGAGATGAACGTAAATATCGAAGGCAAATCGGTTGTACTTATCGACGATGTCCTTTATACCGGGCGGAGTATTCGCGCGGCCCTCACTGCGGTTGATTCGTATGGCCGCCCCAAAAACATCGAACTTTTGGTGTTGATCGACCGTCGTTTTAGTCGCCACCTCCCCATACAGCCCGACTATGTCGGTGCGCAAATCGATGTGCTGCAGGGCGATAAAGTACGGGTCAAATGGGAACCTGAAACCCAAAAAAGCATTGTTTATCTCGAAACGGAAAACGCATGAAAGCACTCAGTGTAGACCATCTTTTGGGTATCAAACAGCTCACTGAAGCCGATATACAACTCATTTTTGAAACTGCCGATCATTTTAAAGAAGTGATCAACCGTCCCATCAAAAAAGTCCCCAGCTTGCGCGACATCACCATTGCCAATCTCTTTTTTGAAAACAGCACCCGTACCAAGCTTTCTTTTGAACTTGCAGAAAAAAGGCTAAGCGCAGATATTCTCAATTTTTCGGCGGCCCAGTCGTCGGTCAAAAAAGGGGAAACCCTGGTAGATACGGTCAATAATATTTTGGCAATGAAAGTGGATATTGTCGTTATGCGACATCCCAATCCCGGGGCGGCTCAATTTTTATCCCAACGGGTTAACGCCTGTATCATCAACGCGGGCGATGGCACACACGAACACCCGACCCAGGCCTTGTTGGATGCCTATTCACTCCGTGAAAAAATGGGCGATTTAAAAGGGAAAAAGATAGCCATCGTGGGAGATATTCGCCATAGCCGGGTTGCTCTTTCCAATATTTTTGCGCTAAAGCTACTCGGAGCGGAGGTTAAATTATGCGCCCCCAAATCGCTTTTACCTAAATACAGTACCTCGTTGGGAGTAGGTGTAGAAACCCAGCTGATGAAGGCCCTCAAATGGTGTGATGCTGCCAATATGCTACGGGTTCAAAACGAACGGATGGAGGTCGGGTATTTTCCCTCTACCCGCGAATATGCCCTTCAATACGGTTTAACCTTAGACAAGCTTAATCAGTTGCGCAAAGACATCATTATTCTTCACCCTGGTCCGATTAACCGCGGGGTTGAGATCACCACTGAGGTGGCCGATTCTGAACACGCCATCATTTTGGATCAAGTCGAAAATGGCGTCGCCATACGTATGGCCATTATCTACCTGTTGGCGTCCAAACTCAATACCAATATTAAGTGATCAAAGCATTGACCAAAGGGATATGTTTACTCAGCGGAGCGTTGGACGAAGTCCTAGAAGACCTTCAAACATTAATTGATCAAGATGCGCCAATAGGCTGTGATTATATCATAGACCTACGTGAAATGCTTCTTAGCCCATCGCTTATAAAAAAAATGGATGCGTTACTCAAGCGCTTACAAACCGACAAAAAAACACTCGTCGCCATCGCAGACCCCCAGGTATCTGATTTGGCTACGGATGAACTTCCCAAAGTACCGACCTTGCAGGAAGCTGAAGATTACCTTGCTTTTGAGCAAATGCAGCGCGACTTAGGATTTTAATATATGGAATTAACCGTTTTGGGTTGTCATTCGGCAACACCTCGTAATGATGCACATACTACCTCCCAACTCTTGGCGATCAAAAACCATTTGTTTTTAATTGATTGTGGCGAAGGGACCCAAACTCAACTGCGAAAAGCACGGGTTAAGTTTTTTAGAATCCAACATATATTTATTTCGCATCTCCATGGAGATCATTTTTATGGGTTGATAGGCCTGGTCAGTACATTTAGACTTTTGGGAAGAGAAAAAGAACTTCATATTTACGGTCCCAAAGGCATCAAAGAATTGATTACCCTGCAACTCAAATATGCGAACTCCTGGACCAACTATCCGCTCTATTTTCACGAGTTAGAAAGCAAAGTGTCCGAATGCATCTTTGAAGACGACAAGGTGCGTGTTTCTACCATACCTCTGGATCATAGGGTGTATACCAACGGCTTTTTGTTTGAAGAAAAACCCGGCCCGCGTCACCTCGACAAAGCTGCCATCGATGCACTAGAGATACCCTTTCAAGCTTTTGAAAAGCTTAAACAGGGCAAAGACTATATCACCGCTTCGGGGGAGGTGATTCCCAACCAACAACTGACAAGTGATCCCAACAAACCCCTACGTTATGCTTTTTGTAGTGATACGGCCTACCACGAACCGATGATACCCATTATCCAGGGTGTCGATGTCTTATACCACGAAGCGACTTTTTTGGAACAGCATGTGGAATTGGCCCTAAAAACAAAACACAGTACGGCCCGACAAGCGGCTACTATTGCCCAAAAAGCAGATGTAGGCTCCCTTATTTTGGGGCATTTTTCGACCCGTTATGCAGACGATACCCTTTTTGAAAAGGAAGCCCAAACTATTTTTGAAAATACCTGTATAGCCGAGGCAGGGAAGCAGTACCGTTTTTAGAATCATCCTAAGAAATCGTACCTTGCACACCAAGAGGAATCAATAAGATGGAACACAACATTGGACATCTTCGTAAATCGTATGAACAACATCAGCTAAGGATTGAGGATATAGGCGATCCACTTTCTTTTTTTCATCAGTGGATGGGCGATGCGCAAAATCATCCGGGCATCGACGAAGCCAATGCCATGTCGTTGGCCACAGTTGCAAGTGGGGGAGTACCCCATACCCGTATTGTGCTTCTAAAAGCTTATAGCTCAGCTGGTTTTATTTTCTACACCAATTATAACAGCCAAAAAGGAAAGGCAATTGCACAAAATGCCCAGGTTTGTCTTTCTTTTTTTTGGGCCCCGTTGGAACGTCAAATACGCATCAATGGAACAGCTATAAAATTGGATGAGACCACTTCGACGGCTTATTTTAATTCTCGCCCCAAAGGCAGTCAACTCGGTGCACATGCCTCGCCCCAGAGCGAACAGATTGACAGCCCCACTGTATTAGAAGGCCGTCTAAAATCACTCCAAGAAACCTACGCAAATAAAGACATTCCCAAACCCACCCATTGGGGAGGCTATTTGGTTCAGCCCAAAGAGATAGAATTTTGGCAAGGCCGTCCCAACCGTCTCCATCATCGGGTTGTGTGCCGATTGACCGAACATGGCTGGAACATGGGTTACTTAGCCCCTTAAAATTTTGAAAACCCTCTTCCTTTTGCGTCATGCCAAATCTTCTTGGCAATATCAAGTAGCTGATCACCAACGTCCGTTACAACAAAAGGGAATTGAACGTATCCTTAAAGTGGCTCAAAAAAACGCCACGCTTTGGCAACAACTCGATGCGCTCTACAGCAGTCCGGCCAACCGTGCTTTGCATACCGCGACCATAGCTGCTTGGGAGTCTCAACTGGATTTTCAAAAACTACAGATTACCCCCGCACTCTATACCTTTTCTTCGGCGCCGGTGATTGAGTTTATCCGGCAGTTAGACAACCGGCTAAATCAGGTCATGTTGGTCGGTCACAATCCGGCCTTTACCGAGGTGGCCAATCGCCTATCTAATACACCCTGCCCCGATTTGAAAACGGCCGCATGGGCAAAAATTGAGTTTGACAACCCGACATGGAATAAAGTCGCACAAGGACAGCTGACTTGGGAGATAACTTCCTAAATTTGTGCTTTATAAGATGAACCAGTCCTATACCTATATCAATCGTGAAATCAGTTGGTTGGATTTCAATGCCCGGGTGCTTCAAGAAGCGGCCGAATCCCGTGTACCCTTGATTGAACGACTTCGTTTTTTAGGGATTTTTTCCAATAACTTGGATGAGTTTTTTCAGGTGCGCTATGCGACGGTCAAGCGTATATCACAATCCCCCAAAAAGGGAAAGCGGGTTTTTGGAGGGATAGATGCCAAATCACTTCTAGAAACCATTACCGCCAAGGTGATTCATTTGCAGGGAGAGAGCCATAAAATATTTAACAATATTCAAAAAGAGCTCGAAAAAGAAAACATCTTTTTTATCGACGACCAACAGGTGCCCGAAGCACATCGTGCATTTTTAAGAGACTACTACATCAACCATGTGGGGCCGGCCTTGGTTACGGTCATGCTTTCCCCAGATCGGGAACAAGATTTTACCGACAATACAGCATTTCTCACCGTAAAGCTACACCCCAAAAAAGGGAATAAGCAAGCCAGCAAACCCACCTATGCATTAATTGAAATCACGCCCGATTTAGAGCGTTTTATCGTGTTGCCCAAAATTGATGAACGACAATACATCATCCTTGTCGATGATTTGATTCGTTATCATTTTGATTTGATTTTTAGTTTTTTCGAATACGAAAAAATTGAAAGCCATATGATCAAAATCACACGTGATGCCGAGTTGGATTTTGAAGAAAATGCCTCCAAAAGCTATATTGAAAAAATCAAGGAAAGCGTGCAAGACCGCATGTTTAGTGATCCTGTACGTTTGGTCTATGACAAAAGCATCAGTAAAGACGCCCTTGCCTTTGTCATGCAAAAGCTCAAAATCGACAGCACCGATGGCCTGATTCCTGGTGGGCGATACCATCTGCGTCGAGACTATATGCGTTTTCCGGATATGGGCCGCACGGATCTTATTTATCCTAAAGTTTCTCCTTTGCCCATTACCGGCTTGGCCCTAGACCGGAGTATATTGCAGGCCGTTGCCCAAAAAGATTTTTTACAATACACCCCCTATCATACATTTTCCTATGTGATCAAGTTTTTGCGCGAAGCCGCCCTTGACCCGCATGTGCACACCATTAAGATTACCATCTACCGCTTGTCCAAAATTTCACATGTGGTGAGTAGTTTGATTAACGCCGCCAAAAATGGTAAAAAGGTATTGGTGCAAATCGAGTTACAGGCCCGTTTTGACGAAAACAACAACATTGATTTTGCCAATAAGCTCGAAGCGGCTGGCGTACATCTGGTCTTTGGCGTTCCCGGGCTTAAGGTGCATTCAAAAATATGTGTCATCGAACGGCATGAAGACCGCAAAAATAGACGGTATGGGTTTATCAGTACCGGTAACTTTAACGAGTCCACCGCCAAAATCTATACCGATTATACCTTGTTTACTTCCAACCAAAAGATTTTAAAAGAAGCCAACAAGGTCTTTAACTTCTTGGAAGTCAATTATAAACTAAAAAAGTACAAGCATTTATTGGTTTCTCCCCATTATATGAAAACCGGTTTAGAGCGGCTAATTCAACGTGAGATAGACCATAAAAAGGCGGGACTTCCGGCCGGGATCGAGCTTAAATTAAACAACCTCACCTCCTATAAAATGGTGGATAAACTCTATGAGGCAAGCAATGCCGGAGTGTCGATTAAGCTGATGGTTAGGGGGATTTGCTGTTTGATTCCGGGGGTTGAAGGGCAAAGTGCAAACATCGAAGTCAAAAGCGTTATTGATAAGTATTTGGAACATCCTCGGGTGTATATTTTTGCCAATCAAGGCGACCCCAAGGTCTATATTTCATCGGCGGATTTGATGACCCGTAATATCGAAAACCGGGTCGAAGTGGCCTGTCCCATTTATGATGAGGCCATTAAAAAACAATTGATCGACACCTTTGCCATCAGTTGGAACGACAACGTAAAGTCCCGTATTTTGAATCAACAGCCCCAAAACAAATTTGTAAAATCCAAAACCCCGGCACTTCGGTCGCAATGGGCGGTTTATGATTACTATAAAAACTTGATCGCAGCGTCCCATGAAAATTGAGAAATATGCGGCGATTGATATCGGGTCGAATGCAATACGGGTACTGATTGCCAACATCGTTATCCCCTCTTCCGACCGTCCAGTACAATTTCAAAAAAACGCACTGGTCCGTGTCCCCATTCGTTTGGGCGAGGACTCCTTTTCGGTCGGGGAGATCAGCAAGAAAAACATTAAACGCATGCTACGGGCCATGAAAGCCTTTAAGCAAATCATGAAAGTACATGGGGTGACCCGCTTTCGGGCCTATGCGACTTCGGCCTTACGGGAGGCGACCAATGGCGAGGATGTGGTCGCCATAATCAAAAAAGAAACCGGGGTTAAAATCGAAATCATCGATGGAAAAAAAGAAGCCTCTGTCATTTCGAATACGCAAATATTTGATCAGTTTACCACACAAAAAACGGTTTTGTACGTCGATGTGGGAGGTGGAAGTACAGAACTGAGTATTTTAAAAAATGGCGAACGCATTCACTCCCGTTCTTTTAAACTCGGAACGGTTCGTTTGCTTAACAAAACCGTCGAAGACCGCATTTGGGATGAAATCCAAAAATGGATAACCAAGAAAACAGCCCATATCAATAAAATCACCGTTTTGGGTTCGGGGGGGAACATCAATAAACTTTTTAAACTGACGAACACCAAAGAGGGCAAACCCCTTTCTTTGGTAACCCTCAACAGTATTTATGCCCGATTGCAAGAACTTTCGTATGAAAACCGTATTCTTGAATACCAACTCAACCAAGATCGTGCCGATGTGATTTTACCCGCCACCGAAATCTATTTACGAACACTCCAATGGGCCGGAGCTTCCAGAATCTATGTGCCCAAAATCGGACTTGCAGACGGGATGATCAAAGAAATGTATTATGACCTCCAAAAGAAGATCAACCATGAATAGTTTCTTTTTTCCCCAGGTCTTTCATCAATTGAGCCTCGTAATCCAATAAGGATTGCCATTTTTGTTGTACCACTTCTTCAGTTCCAAATTCCTTGGCCAGCTTTAAAAATAGGGTATAATGATGGGCTTCACTGATCATCAGTTTGCGGTAAAACTTTTGCAATTCGGGGTCTTTTAGTTTTTCAGACAAAAGCCTAAACCGCTCACAGCTTCTAGCTTCGATTAGGCCTGCTACCAACAATTTATGAATCAAATGCGTGGTGCGCGACCCGCCTTTTGGAAAAAATTGATGCAACGCCCTGACATATTCGTCTTTGCGCTCTCTTCCCAGCACCAGCCCCCGTTTACGAATAAGGTCGTGCACCATTTTAAAATGACTGATTTCTTCCTCGGCCAGGGCAATCATTTCGGTCACCAACGCACTGTGTTCGGGAAAACCAACAACGATGGACAAGGCGGTACTCGCTGCTTTTTGTTCGCAATAGGCGTGGTCGGTCAGGATTTCACTGATGTTTTTTTCAACAATGTTTACCCAGCGTGGGTCGGTAGGTAGTTTGAGTCCAAGCATAGTTTTTTAATGTTCTAATCCAAAAACTTCTTTAAGCCGCTGAAGCGATGGATTGGCGGTGGCTAATTTTTTAAATTTTTCTTCGGGGGTATAAACCAATTCTTCCTTTTTTTCCTGACTTATGGTGATCTCCATGTGGATAAAGTCATTTGCCAAACGTTTTCGTAAATAGGGGAGCAGTGTTTCCCCTTCCCGTTGCAGTTCCACTTTGTTGGTACCGTTGGGCACTACAAGCTTAAGGGTCTCATCCTCTAATTGAGGAATACAAAGTTCCATGACCGAGCCAATATTACTGGCCCCTTCTTTGAGTTTTTGTTGGGTATATTTTTTCCATTCCTCGACCAAATGTTTTTCGGAGATGGGCTGACGAATTGTTTTTTTGCTTTTTTGCTGATTACTCGCCAAGTCCTCCGCTTCTTTTTTGAGCTTAATGCTCGAAAGTGACCAGGCAGACACCCCCTCAGGCTTTGTCTTTAAGTCGATTTGGACGGGGGGTTCAGCGGTGGTTAGAGGCTGGGGCTCTTTCGCTACGACCGTGGTGACAGGTTTTGGCGTGGTGTATTCGGTAGTTGGAGTCTTTTCAAGGGGTTTAGGGTCGGGGGGTGCCGCAGTCTGAGGCTTGATTTCCTTGGTTGGAGAGCTTTCTTTAGCGGGTTGAAAGGCCGAGCTGGGGATTAAATAGCCTTTTTTTTTTCTCCCTCCTGGTGGTGGAGTGAGGCCAATTGCATCAAGCAGAGTTCAATCGACAGCCGTTTATGGGTGCTATTTTTGTAATTCAGGGCCGTTTCGTTGATGATTTGAAGGCCAGACAGTAGATGGGGCATGGCAAAGGCTTGGCTTTGGGTTTGATAGTTTTCTTTGCTCGCAGTGGACACCTCCATCAGCGGTAAGGTTTGCGGGTCTTTGGCGACCAGCAAGGTCCGGTAGTGGTTGCCCAGGCCATCGATGAATTGACTTCCCTCAAAACCTTTGGACAAAATATCGTTGGCCAACACCAACAGACTCGGTATGTCTTTTTGTAAGATCAAATCGGTGAATTGGAAATAGGTTTCTGAATCGAGGATATTTAGATTGGCTGCAACGTCGGTTGTAGTGAGGTTTTTTTGGGTAAAACTGACCATACGGTCAAAAATCGACAAGGCATCGCGCATGGCGCCGTCTGCTTTTACAGCAATCAATTGTAGGGCTTCGTCTTGATAGGGAATTCCCAATTGGTCGGCGATCTTGGCCAATGACTTTTTTAGGTCGTCTATCCCGATACGTTTAAAATCATATATCTGACAGCGTGATAAGATGGTGGGGATGATTTTATGTTTTTCGGTGGTGGCTAGGATAAAAATAACGTGTTTAGGCGGTTCTTCCAGTGTCTTTAGAAAGGCATTAAAGGCCGCCGAGGAGAGCATATGCACCTCGTCGATGATATAAACCTTGTGCGTGCCTACCTGAGGAGGGATACGCACCTGCTCGTTGAGTTGACGGATATCATCAACCGAATTGTTGGAAGCAGCGTCTAATTCAAAAATATTAAAGGCAAAGTCACTGGTATGGGCCTCTGATTCAGATTGGCTGTTAATGGTTTTGGCCAGGATACGTGCACAGGAAGTTTTGCCCACCCCACGGGGTCCACAAAACAAGAGAGCCTGGGCCAATTGGTTTTGGGCTACTGCATGCTGGAGGGTCTGGGTAATCGCTTCTTGCCCGACCACTTCCTCAAAAGTTTGTGGACGAAAACGCAAAGCCGATACTTGGTAGGTTTCCATGTCAAACAAATATACTTATAGCCTTGCGTTTATCCCGCTACACCCGTTAAAATTTAGACGAAAATTATCAACAATACCCTACCTTTGCACCAGCAGGCTATCTTATCGCTGTCTCGAATTTCGAGGGGGAGGAAAGTCCGGACACCATAGAGCAGTATAGCGGGTAACACCCGCCCTTTCAGTCATGAAAGCGGACCAGTGCAACAGAAAGCAAGTACAGTTCGGCTGTAGTGAAATCGGTAAACTCTATACGGTGCAACGCCAAGTAAATTTGCGCTTGAGGGTGGCTCGCCCGATGCAAAAGGGTAGGCGGTTAGAATCGTTTAGTAATAAACGATCCAGATAAATGATAAGACTCGACAGAATCCGGCTTATCGGCCTGCTATTTTTTCTTAAAAATGCTAAACTGACAACTCCCGTATTTTCGTTTTTGTATAAAATTAGGATGCGAGTCAAACTTATGATGGGTGTCATGTTCGGCAATAATCCACCCTTGATCTTCGAGGCAATTAACCAAAAGGTGATCGATAAGTATACTATATGATTCTTCAGTGTAAGAATAGGGTGGATCCATAAAAACTATAGTTTGGGGGTTGGAAAAACGTTCCAAAAACTTTTCAACAGAAGAACAAAATGTTTCAATGGTCAGGTTAAGTTTTTTTTTGGTGGTTTCAATAAACTGAATACAATGTCGATTTTGATCCACAGCCAAAATCTGAGGCACACCTCGAGATGCAAATTCATAGCTAATGCTTCCGGTTCCGGCAAAGAGATCCAAAACCCGAATGTTTTCAAAATCAAATTCGTGTTGTAAAATATTAAACAAAGCCTCCTTGGCCCGGTCGGTGGTGGGTCTAACGGGCAGGTTTTTGGGAGCGAGCAGTCGACTTCCTTTATGTTGACCTGAAATGATACGCATTAGAGAGTACTAAAAAAAGGAGCCGGTAATGCTAAAGCGGGTTCGTTGTCGTTGGGATACAAATACTGGAGGTTTTCGTGAAAGTTTGCCACACCTTGGTAATAGGCCTCAAAGCGGGAATACTTGCCTAAAAACAAAAGGTCGAAGTTTTGTTGATCAAGGGCCAAGGTCTCGACCACATAAAACAAAAAGTATAAAAAGGTATCTACTTTGTCCTGTGCAAAACGGTTGGTAAACAGCAGTTGTCCTGCCTCAAACAAAAACAGCTCAAAAAACCCGTGTTGAAGGTGGATATACAGTTGTTTTTTTGCAACTGATTCACTGTGGGTTTGGGCCAATGTATAGAGGAGGTGTTGGTAGTGTTGGGGTGTGGCATTCGGCAGGGTTTTGCCAAAAAAATCGGCCCATTGGTTGGCTACCGGGTAAAGGAGGTGGTGTTTTTGATCGGTGGTCTTGGCGTCTTGTAGGGCATATCCTTTGGGGATGCGGTGGTAGTGTTTGTAATAGTTTTCGCTATGGCGTTGGTCAAATAGGGTTTGCGGGACAAACTGGGCAGGTTGGTCGAAATAGATCAGCGCAGGTTGGTCGGAGGCGAAGGCCTCCTTAATTTTATTCTCAAGGGCCGATTCGGGGGTGTTGGGTAAATCACTTAGGACGATAAACGCCTTGTGGGTAGGGGTACAAAAACAAAATCCATCCAAGAAGACCTGGATGGATTCATTCGGTAGTAATTGCGATTTAGTTGTTGGCATCGAAAATGGTCGGCCAGTTTCCGTTGGCACTTACTTCTGTCAGGGAGCCCAAAATAATTTCCGGACCATTAACACCATCCACCGAAACCGTTTCGTTTTCTTGCTTGAGCAGGTCTTTGTCCTGGTCATGCAAGATGACGTTTTTGGCAACTTTGACTTCAAAAACAGGAACACGGTAGCCGTTTTTGTTGATGACGTTAGCCTTGATGCTAAATTTGGCATCGATACCTTCTACAGGTACCTGGCTTAAGAGTTTGTAACTATCGTCTTTAAACAAAGAGTCTTTGACAGGAACAAACCCTAGCGTATCGACCACCACGACTTCACGAAGCATATCGATACGGTAGGTGCGGTCATATTCCATATAACTCGAATCTCTTTTTTCGATCAAGGTAAAAATACCCGTTTCGATAAAGCTAACAAGGCTGTCAAAATTGTTGGCATAAACCCCTCTGACATCTTTGTGGGCAATTTGCGCTTTGCGGATTTCTTTCATCCGGTTGATGACGTCTGCATAGCGCTCGTTTTTTGTTTCATTAAAATTGATGGGGCCGTTGATAGAATCGTAGATCTGATAACTAAAAACGATGCATAAAACCCAAAGAACCGCTTGTAAGGCTAATTTCATTTTTTATGTGTTTAAATTTTTGTGCAAAACAATTTTGGTTAGAAAATTATCACTTTTCACGACCAAAACAAAACTACAATTTTTTTTTAATCAGAAAAGATTTTCCTTTTCTTTTGTAGGGTATAGAACATGGAGTAGTGTCTGGGGCGAATATTGAAATAGGATTTAAAAAAAGCTTTCCGCATCCCTTGTCTCCTTCACAGGAACATTGGTTGGGGCAAATGGCCGAATTTTTGAGTGCCCGGACTTTTGATGCCTTTTTTTTGATGGCCGGATTTGCCGGAACGGGTAAGTCAACCATGATTGGTCATTTGGTTCAATGTGTACCCAAACACGGATTAAAGACGGTTTTGCTCGCCCCAACGGGTCGTGCAGCCAAGGTGTTGTCAAATTTTGCCAATCGCCCGGCCTATACGATACACAAGCACATCTACTTTACCCAATCCAACAAAACCGGAGGAGTGTCGTTTCGACTAAAACCCAACAAACACCGAAATACCCTTTTTGTGGTGGACGAGGCTTCCATGGTTAGTGACGACCGTCAAAGCAGCCGCCTATTTGAAAACGGTAGTCTGTTGGACGATCTTATCCAATTTGTCACCAGCGGCAGCCAATGCCGATTGGTGTTGGTTGGTGATACGGCGCAGCTACCCCCGGTGCACCTAAACCTTAGCCCCGCGATGGATGCAGATTATTTGGAAGGTCATTTTGGGATGAAGGTTTTTCACAGCGTGTTGACGGAGGTGATTCGTCAAGAAAAAACATCGACCATACTCTATAATGCCACTGCACTACGCCAACAAATCACCGATGAATACGGGAGTGGTTTTCAATTTGATCTTAGAGGAGGGGTAGATATTGTTCGTATTCAAGATGGGAACGAATTGTTGGAGGCGCTATCGGACGCCCTACATCATCAAGGCATAGAAGAAACGGCCTTTTTGGTGCGTTCCAACAAACGGGCCAACCTGTATAATAAAAACATCCGTCAACGCATCCTTTTTTTGGAAGCTGAACTTGCGGTAGGCGATCATTTGATGGTGGTCAAAAACAATTATTTTTGGCTCGATGACAACACAGTGGCCGGATTTATCGCCAATGGGGATACGGTGGTCATTCAGCGGATCTATGGCTACAAAAGCCTTTATGGCTTTCAGTTTGCCGAAGTACAGGTAAGCTTGGCGGATTATCCCGGGCAAGCTCCTTTTGATACCTATGTGCTATTGGACACTTTGCAGAGTGAAACCGCCGCCCTTTCTAGCGAAGAAGCCAACCGACTTTACCAAGAAGTACAGCAAGATTACGCCCATATCACCTCCAAATACAAGCGTTTGCTCAAGGTAAAAAGCAATCCCTATTTCAACGCCTTACAGGTCAAATACTCCTATGCCATTACTTGTCATAAATCGCAGGGCGGCCAATGGAATACTGTTTTTATCGAACAACCCTATCTGGCAGAGGGAACCAATCTTGCCTATTATCGGTGGTTGTACACGGCCGTGACCCGCGCCAAAGAAAAATTATTTCTGGTCAACTTTACTGAAGAATTTTTTATTGACTAAAACCCTTACTATCTTTCCCCCTTAATTGAGAACAAACGCCAATGGGGATGAGAAATATTGCGGTGATACCGGCGCGTTATGCGTCCCAACGATTTCCCGGTAAATTGATGGAATTACTCCAGGACCAAACCATTATCAAAACGACCTACGATGCCGTTTTGGCCACCCAACTTTTTGACGAGGTGTTGGTGGCGACCGATCATGACCTCATTTTTGAACACCTGAAGGACTTAGGCTGTGCGGTAATTAAAAGCACCCAGCCCTACGAATGTGGCAGTGACCGTATTGCTGCTGCTGTGGCCGAATGTGAAGTCGATATAGTGGTCAATGTGCAAGGCGATGAGCCTTTTATCGACCGGGACAGCCTGGCCGCCTTGTTGGCCGTTTTTGAACAGGATCCCGCGGGCGAAATTGATTTGGCCTCCCTAAAAACACCCCTAGCCAATGAAGAGGAGCTACAAAACCCCAATGTGGTAAAAGTCATCACCGATCAGCGCGATTGTGCCCTTTACTTTTCCCGAAGTCCCATTCCCAATAACCGTGCCCAAGACCCCTCTGTTAAAGCTTTTCGCCATATAGGCGTGTATGCCTTTCGAAAACAAGCCTTGCTCGATTTTAGCACCCAAGCCCAAACCCCCTTAGAAAAGGCCGAGCAAATCGAGTGTATTCGCCATTTGGAATACGGAAAAAAAATCAAAATGGTGACCACCCTGCACCGGGGAATCGGTATCGACACTCCCGAAGATTTACTTCAGGCACGCGCCTATCTCTCTAGCCAAAAAAAGGATGCATAGCCTGACCCGATTTATATTGTTTCGCCTTCTGGGGTGGCGTATAGTGGGAGATTTTCCTCCCCATGACCAACTGGTGCTGGCTGTAGCACCACATACCAGTTGGATGGATTTTATCATTGCGGTGCTCACCCGGGCCGTGCTTCAAAAGGAAATTCATTTTATTGGTAAAAAAGAATTGTTTACTTCCTGGACGGCTTGGTTTTTTACCGCTATGGGCGGACGCCCCGTCGATCGTTCGGGAAATAAAAACACGGTCGAAAGTGTGGCCGCTCTCTTTAAGGAAAACAAAGTTTTTCGTTTAGCTCTGGCTCCTGAGGGTACACGTAAAAAGGTCGATCGCCTGCGGACAGGTTTTTACCATATTGCCCAAACAGCTAAAGTTCCAATCCTACCGGTAGGTTTTGATTTTAAAAACAAAAAAATGTTGCTGTTTCCCATCCTATACCCAGGACCCTCAATGGCCCAAGATTTTGACGTATTGGAAGGGTATTTTGATGGTATCGAAGGAAAAGTACCTGAAAATTCATTTAAGAAGCCCCGTTAGTTTCTTCCATATTGTGGTAGACGTTTTGCACGTCATCGTCTTCTTCGATTTTTTCCAAGAGTTTTTCGACCTCTTCTACCTGATCGGGGCTAAGGCTTTTCATGGTATTGGGAATACGGTCAAAACCCGAAGATAGAATTTCAATCGAGCGGTTTTCAAGTTCTTTTTGGATGGCGCCAAAATTTTCAAAAGGTGCATAAATGATGATGCCATCGTCATCGACAAAGAGTTCTTCCAAACCAAAATCAATCAATTCAAATTCGAGTTGCTCAGGATCTTGCCCTTCCGGATCAATTCTAAAATTACAACTGTGGTCAAACATAAATTCTACCGATCCGGCCGTTCCCAGACTACCATTGCATTTGTTAAAATAACTGCGAATATTGGCCACGGTTCGGTTGTTGTTGTCGGTCGCCGTTTCTACCAAAATGGCAATTCCATGTGGGGCATAGCCCTCAAAAAGCACTTCTTTAAAGTTTTGGGTTTCCTTGTCCGAAGCCTTTTTAATCGCTCTTTCGACATTGTCCTTGGGCATATTGGCCGCTTTGGCGTTTTGGATCACGGCTCGCAGTCTGGAGTTGTTTTGCGGATCTGGACCACCCTCTTTGACCGCCATAACGATGTCTTTACCGATACGCGTAAAGGTCTTGGCCATGGCCGACCAGCGCTTCATCTTACGTGCTTTCCGAAATTCAAATGCTCTACCCATACCTCCTTGATTTTCGGTCAAAGATAAAAAATATGACCCTAAATTGGATACAGCCTAAGACCGTTTTAGTGTAATAATTATTGTAATTTAGCGTAAACCCAAATCATCATGCAAAAAACGATTACTGCTTATTTTTCCTTTTTCTTTCGTCCGTCCATCCTTTTATGGATACTGTTTAATACTGCTTCCTGTGCTTCTTTTTTTCAAGAAAAATCGCCCTGGGAAGGGACTTACTTTTATGATACCCAGTGGGGGAAATCGTTTGTCGATCCGGAAGATGATTTCGGGGGTACCGAGCGAACCATGATTATTATTGAACAAAAAGACAGCCTCTTGTGGGTGAGTATCGATGCCGACCGTGATCCGCCCGGCCGTTTCCTTTTAATTGACACTCCTGTTCAGACCGTAACCGACAGTTTGTTAACGTTTGTTTTTGAGGACAATTGGGGTACTCCGGGTCGGGGTAAATTTTATAAAAACAACAACGGTACGGCCCAGTTAGAGCTCTAAATTTCGGAGGGAGAAGCCTATTCTCCAGTCTCCTATCTCTATGGCAGTCGTTCCTTGTTATGGCATGGAGTTTTGGCCGCCGATAAGCATAACGAACGGGCAGAATCTTTCTACAGGGAAGGGCGTCTGGACGATGCAATCAACCTGACCAAAATGCTGCTGGTTTGTTATCCCTATCAACGCAACGCTTTGGTAAATATGGGTTTATACTATTTTAAAAAAGGAGATTGGGATACGGCCGAAAAATGGTGTAGAAAATTATTGACCTCTACTTCTGAAAACGGTTATCGGGCGCAAGCTTACTAAAATTTGTCCCTGATTTATGAAAAAAAGAAACAGCCCGAAATTGCCCAACGGTATTTGTTTATCTCCTATTATTT
This sequence comes from Flavobacteriia bacterium, assembly GCA_009921175.1. Taxonomy (GTDB): domain Bacteria; phylum Bacteroidota; class Bacteroidia; order Flavobacteriales; family Flavobacteriaceae; genus RFYP01. Next base: position 64,167 of record RFYP01000001.1, read on the forward strand.
GCGTCCGCATCCTATAGTAGAGAAGGCATTGCTAAAAAAGGATGCCACCCTAACCCTGCCTCATAAAATACCTTCCGCACATCCTTATGAATCCTTGGAGACCCATCCGTTACAACAAAAACTTTATACTCCAGCATTTGCGGAACTTTCGGCCGAAGTGGTCATTCGCAGCTTGTTTCCAGCGGTTGAACCCGAACTTTTGAAAGAGCGGCTATTTGTACATCAACATTATGAGTTGATCAGTGAGGTCAATTATATTTTGGAAGGCATACCCGACGATAGTGTAGCCGGCGATAAGACGGTATTGCTATTGGTGCGTGTCAACGAGCAGTGGGAGTTGTTGGCGGCCCGAAGCAGTCACAAATGCTATCAAGACCGAGGCATTAGTGATTGGAATACCCAACCCTGTTTGTGATTACAGGGGCTTTCGAATCAAATCCAGCTCTTCCAAAACATCGGCAGTTTTCACCAACAAATGAGGGGGTAATTTGTTCTCTTTGGGCAGGGTTGCCAAATAGCGGGTTGCGTTGGTGGTAAAGACCTGTTTATATATTCCTTTGTTGTGGTGTCGTCGTTTGACGACTTCTTGGATAAAATCAAAATGCGAAATCAAATCGGTGCTTCCTAGATGAAAAACCCCAGTTAATTTGCGGTTGATCATATAGTGAATCTGCCGGGTGAGTAGCTGAATACTGTTGACGTTGATGATGGTGTTCGGGAAAACCTCGATCGGCGTTTGCAACTGTAGAGCCTTGTCAATGGCCGCTGTCCGTGGCGATTGCTGTCCAAAAATCATCGGTAGCCGTGCGATTACATATTTGGCCGGCGATAGGCGCAATAATTGACTTTCGATTTTTATTTTAAAACGCCCATAAACACTCTCCGAGTAGGTTTTGTCGTATTCATAAGAAGGGTAGTGGTGAAAGGCATCAAACACATTGGCAGAGGACAGAAAAAATAACCTACAATTGGTTTTAGCGATATAGTCGATCAAAAAAGCGTGGACCTCCAATTGGGTATCAAAGTTTCCGCGTAGCGCAGAAATAATGAGTTGCGGGCGTACTTCGGCCAAAAGGTGTTCCAGGCCTTCTTGTTCGGCATTAAAACTAAAAAACTGTTGGTTATGAACAAACCCCTTATGACTACAGTAGGTCGCATAGGTCGCAAAATAAGGACACAGTTCACGATATAGGGCTTGACCAATAAATCCGCTACCTCCAAGAATGAGTATGCGCTTCATGGCCCTGGGTTTATGCTTTGTAGAAAGGCAATCGAACGACAGTAGCCGCTACATATTTATCCCTAATCATTACCCCAATTTCGGTTCCCACGGTAGCCTGTTCGGCGGTTACATAACCCAAGCCAATCCCTTTGTCGAGACTAGGAGACTGTGTCCCTGAGGTGACAACACCGATGGGATTTTGCGCAGCATCAACCAGCGTATATCCGCCCCGTGGAATTCCCCGGTCGATTAGTTCAAACGCCACCAGGCGCTGAGGCGTTCCCGTTTTCTTTTGTTGTGACAATAAGGCTTGATCGACACCCAAAACCTCGGGTTTGGTCACCCATCCCAAGCCTGCGGCTATGGGAGAGGTATGTTCGTTAATTTCGTTGCCATACAAGCAATAGCCCATTTCCAAGCGTAGGGTATCTCGTGCGGCCAATCCGATGGGTGCAATTCCCAGATCGGCACCGGCGGCTAAGACGGCATCCCAGATTTTTTCGGCCTGAGCGTTGGGAAAGTATATTTCAATTCCCCCGGAACCCGTATAGCCGGTTGTGGCGATTAGTACGTCTTCAACACCAGCAAATGTATCGGTTTGATGAGCATAGAAAGGTAAAGTGTCGAGGGCGAGTTTGGTTAATTTTTGCATGGCCTCAAGCGCTTTGGGACCTTGTATGGCCAAAAGGGATAGTTGGTCGGAGCAATTTTCTAGTTCGGCCTGGAAGGATGCATTCTGCTGCGTGATCCACGCCCAGTCTTTGTCGATATTGGATGCGTTGACCACCAACATATAATCATCAGCATCAATTTTATATACAATCAGGTCATCGACTACCCCGCCTGAGCTGTTGGGCAAATAATTGTATTGCGCCTTACCCGCTTGAAGCTTCTCGATATCATTGCTGCAAATATGTTGTAGAAGCGCGGCAGCATTAGGCCCTTTGACTTTAAACTCCCCCATATGTGAAACATCAAAAACGCCCAAGGCAGAACGCACGGTTAAATGTTCTTGTTTGACCCCTGCATATTGCACAGGCATTTCAAAACCGGCAAAGGGAACCATCTTGGCACCTGCTTGGATATGTCGTTGATAGAGGGCTGTTTTTTTCATCCGTTTCTTTTTTTCAAAAGTATTACTTTTAAAGGGTATTATTAGCCAATTCGAACAAATGAAATTCACAATCTTCAGCGTACTCTGCTTGCTATGTACCAGTATTGGTCAACCTCTTTTTGCGCAAGCGCGATTTTCGTCGGGCCTTAGCCCTGACTTTCACCAATCTCGCCGGGATGCACTTCGGGCCAAAATGCCCGAAAACAGTGTGGCCGTTTTGTTTAATGCGCCTGTCAGAAACCGTGCCAACGATGTGGATTATGAATACCATCCCGACCCAAATTTCTATTACCTCACGGGTTGGAAAGAGCCTCATGCCGTACTGTTGATTTATAAAGATGCTCAAAAAGACTCCATTGGTGTGTACGATGAGGTGTTGTATGTCCGGCAACGCAATGCCTATGATGAAATGTGGAACGGTAAACGTGCTGGTCTTGAAGGGGCGCAAAAAGCAGGTTTTGAACGGGTTGTTTCTCGAAATGCCTTTGCCACCGATGCCCACAACTTTGACCGCTTTGAAACGGTTTTGATTTTTGATTTTGATACGGACATCAAAGATTTTAAAAATGATCCCCACGATTTGTTTGACCTGCAGGCCAGTTTAAAAGAAAAAATCAATTACCCCAAGAATTTTAATGCGACCCAATACCGTTTATACCAAAAAATTCGCCAACACAGCCCTGAGAACACCGAACAACTCAAACGCGAAATTCGTTTTTATACCCAAAACGACCCCTCTCTAGCCGAGGACCCGCTGATTGCTGCTTTTTTGACCGCTTTGTCTCCCGATACCTTTACCGAATTACGTCAAAAGTCCGCTTTTAGCTTGCGTACAACCAATTTTGATATTTCCACCTTGGGCGGTTTTATGGCCGATTTGCGGGAAATCAAATCCCCGGAGGAAGTAGCCCTAATCAAAAAGGCGGTTTCCATTTCTGCCCAAGGGCAAATTGAGGTAATGAAAGCCCTGCACCCTCAAATGAGTGAACGTGAAATTCAGGGAATACACCAGTATATTTATAAACGGTATGGTGCAGCCCATGAGGGTTATCCTTCAATCGTAGGTGCCGGCGGCAATGGCTGTGTATTACACTATATCACCAACGACCTGATGGAAGTCAAAAACCAATTGGTGTTGATGGACCTCGGTGCCGAATACCAAGGCTATACCGCCGATGTGACCCGGACGGTTCCTGCACAAGGTTTTTTTACGGAACCACAAAGACAATTATACCAATTAGTCTATGCGGCCCAAGAAGCGGGTATAGCAGCCGCCCAAGTAGGTGGGACCTTTGCCGACATAGGGGCTGCCTGTCGTGAGGTAGTGGCCAAAGGTTTGGTAGAACTCGGGCTTATCGCTGATGAAAAAGAGGTGCGAAAATACCTGCCCCACGGGGTGGCCCACCATATCGGATTGGATGTGCATGACCCGGGTAATTATGGGCGTTTAGCCGCCAATATGATCATCACTGTTGAACCCGGGATCTATGTCCCCGAAGGCAGCGATTGCGATCCCAAATGGTGGGATATTGGTATTCGGATAGAAGATGATATTTTGATTACAGACGCTGGTCCTATCAATCTGTCTGCAGCCGCTCCCCGTAAATGGGAAGACATCGAGGCGTTGATGAAAGAGCCCAGTCCCTTAGATCAATTTCAATTGCCGGAAATTAAGGAGTAGGAGAAGTCAAAAAACGCTTTAAATCATCGTAATTTTTTATCGGGTGCGCCTTTTTCTCTCTATTCATTAGTGGCTTTAGGGCCTTAGGAATTTCTAGGGAAAGCCCAAGGGCGCCTTTAACAACATCATGAAATTTGATGGGGTGTGCAGTTTCTAAAAAGAGACCGTAGGCATCCGTTTTCAGCGTTTTTAAATAGGCGTCAAGACCCAAATAACCAACGGCTCCGTGGGGGTCGGCTATATAGGCATGGTCGGTATAAAGCTTTTGCATAGCGGCTTTGGTCGCTTGGTCGTCAAAGCTATACCCGCTCATACGCTTCCGTAATGCCTCTAAGTTGTTTTTGACAATTTCTTGAATACGCACAAAATTGCTGGGTGCTCCCACATCCATGGCATTGGATAGGGTAGCGATGGTTTGTCGAGGTTGATAGTCCCCCGATTTTAGGTATTCCGGCACCACCTTATTGCGGTTGGTACTGGATATAAAATGACTAATGGGTAGGCCCATTTGTTGGGCCATCATTCCCGCACAAAGGTTTCCAAAATTACCACTGGGCACCGAAACGACTAGGGGTTTGTTTTTAGGAGCCATCGCCTGATAAGCGATAAAATAATAGAACATTTGAGGGAGCCATCGGGCTACATTAATGGAGTTGGCCGAGGTCAAGTTTTTCACTGCGCAGATTTCCGCATCCAAAAAAGCAGTTTTGACCATGGTTTGGCAATCGTCAAAAACTCCATCGACTTCTAGGGCAGTGATGTTTTGTCCTTGAGTAGTCAACTGTTTTTCTTGAAGTTTACTCACTTTTCCCTTGGGGTAGAGAATAACTACTTCTATGCCTTCAACCCCCAAAAATCCATCGGCTACTGCCCCTCCAGTGTCTCCCGAGGTGGCTACCAGCACGGTGCTTTTTGTGGCCTCATCTTCTTGGTTAAAATAGCCTAGACAACGGGCCATAAAACGCGCGCCTACGTCTTTAAATGCGAGCGTAGGACCATGAAAGAGTTCCAAACTACCGATCTGCTCAGAAATTGGTGCGATGGGAAAATCAAAACAAAGGGTTTCTTCTACGATTGTTTTCAAGACTGCATTGGGTATTTCATCCCCAACGTAGGGGCGAATTACCTCAAGCGCCAATTCGGTTTTGGATAATTGAGGTAGTCGTTGCCAAAAATCATCGGGTAGTGTAGGAATGGTTTTTGGAAAATAAAGCCCTTTGTCCGGTGCCAAACCCTTTTTTACCGCAGTTTTATAACTGGCCGTATGCTGGGTGTCGTTAAGGCTGTAGTAAATCATTTGGGATTGATAATTTCGGCTCCACGCGCATTGATGGCAGATAAATACACTTTGTGATTGATGCCCAATTGGGTACAGTTATTCGCCATGGCCTTGGCGACCTGTTCTCCTTTTTCTTTTCCTTTAACCAAAGCAAAAATAGAAGGCCCAGCACCCGAAATACCACAACCCAAAGCACCGTTGTCCATAGCACTAGCTTTGATTGGGTCATATCCGGGGATTAACTTTTTTCTAACAGGCTCCGCAACCACATCCTGTAAGCTTTGCGCGAGTAGCTCATCGTCTTGTGTGTGCAGGGCGTGCACCAGTGCACCCACATTGGCCCATTGTTGTATGGCGTTTTTCAATAGCACATTTTCTCCCAAAAGGGCACGTGCTTCGGCGGTTTTTAGTTCGATTTGAGGATGCAACACAACGACAAATAATTCCTTGGGGCAGGGGAGTTTAAGCACATCCATTGGTTCTACACTGCGCACCAGAATCATCCCGCCCAGGAGGGCCGGAGCAATATTATCAGCATGTTTTGCTTGACTGGCAATGGCTTCTCCCGCTAGGGCATAGGGCAGTAAGTCTTCTTTGGCTAAGGGCTTTTCCAACAGGGCATTAACCCCCACTACGGCCCCCACAGCACTGGCTGCACTGCTTCCGATACCGCTACCGGGTAGAATTCCCTTGTCGATCTCAATGCAAATTCCACCAGATAGGGGGTAGTCCTTTAACAAGGCCTGTGCCGCTACTCCGGCCACATTCTTGGTAGGGTCGGTAGGGAGATCACTCGGACTTGTATGGACAATGCGGATGCCCTTTTCTTCTGTTTGGGTAAAACGCATACGATCACCCACCCCTTCGAGGCAGAGTCCAAGTACATCAAAGCCGCAAGATAAATTGGCTACACTGGCTGGGGCAAAAACTTCTACCGCTTGCATTTTTATTGTTTTCCGATTCTAATGATATCCGCAAATAGGCCCGAAGCAGTTACTTCGGCTCCGGCGCCAGCCCCTTTGACAATCAAAGGTTGTTGGGCATACCGGTTGGTATAAAACAGGACAATGTTGTCACTGCCCGCTAGGTTGTAAAAATCGTGGTCTGGGCCAATGCACTGAAGTCCAACTTTGGCTTTGCCTTTTTCGAGCTGAGCGACATATTTGAGTCGGGCACCTTGTGCGTCGGCTTGCGCCAAAAGATTGTCAAAGTGACTGCTGTTATGAGCAAGGGCTTTTAGGAATGATGTGTTATCCTGGGTTGCCATACAGCCAGCAGGTAAAAATGATTCGTTTTCAATGGCCTCCAATTCGAGGGGATAGCCACTTTCACGGGCTAAGATTAATATTTTTCTAGCCACATCGATGCCGCTTAGGTCGATTTTTGGGTCGGGTTCGGTATAGCCTTCTTTCATCGCTTGTGCTACGACCTGATCAAAAGCCACCCCTTTTTGAAATCGGTTAAAAATAAAATTGAGGCTACCTGAAAGTACGGCTTGTATTTTGGTGATTTGGTCCCCAGAGGCAATCAAATTATTCAGGGTATCAATGATCGGTAGCCCGGCACCAACATTGGTTTCAAACAAGAAAGGGCTCTTATACTTGCGGGCAATTTTTTTAAGCTTAAGGTAATCTTCCAAAGGACCTGAGCAAGCAATTTTATTACAAGTAACCACCCCAATACTATGGTTTAGGTAGTTGATGTAGGTTTGGGCAACAGCCGTATTGGCCGTATTGTCAACAAAAATACTGTTGCGCAAGTTTAGTTTTTTGATCTGGTTAAAAAAGGCCTCTTTGTTGGCTTCAACACCTTTATCCTCCAGGGTCTTTTTCCAATTTTTAAGGGAAATGGGCTCCTCACTTAAAAGCATTTTGCGGGAGTTTGAAAGCGCCCGTATCTGTAGGTTGATGTGTAGGTGCTCTTTAAGGTAGGCTTGTTGTTTTTCGATTTGTTCGAGCAATTTGCTCCCAACATTGCCCACCCCCATGACAAACAGGTTTAGTTGCTTTGTCTGGGCTTCAAAAAAACTTTCATGTAGTGAATTGAGCGCTTTTTCTACATTTTTTTTGTCGATCACAAAGGAGATATTCCGCTCGGAAGCTCCTTGTGCAATCGCACGTATGTTGATGTTGTTTGCACCAAGGGTACTGAAAATTTTTCCGCTGATGCCCTGATGATCTTTCATGCGTTCACCGACTACAGCGATATTAACCAATTCCTTTTCGATATGTACCGGGGCTATTTTTTTGCGTGCGATTTCAAAAGCAAATTGTTCATCGATGAGTTCTTTGGCCCAGTCTGCATCGGCACTGTTGATTCCCAGGCATATGGAATACTCCGAGGAGGCCTGGGTAATCATGATAATGTTGATTTTGTGTTCCGAAAATATTTCAAATAATCGTTTTGAAAAACCAGGGATACCAACCATTCCACTGCCCTCGAGGTTGATTAGAGCAATATCATCGATATGGCTGATGCCTTTGACAATTTGTCCATTTTGATGGGCACCGTTATGATCGATCAGGCTACCTTCTGCGTCCGGTTCAAAGGTGTTTTTGACCCAAATGGGGGTCTTTTTTTCTACCAAAGGTTGTAGGGTAGGTGGGTAGATTACTTTTGCGCCAAAATGGGAAAGTTCCATGGCCTCATAATAGGTCAGCTGTCTGATGGGGGTTGCTTGCGGCACCAATTTGGGATTAGCGGTATACATTCCGCTTACATCGGTCCAGATTTCCAGAGCGTCGGCATCCAGGGCTTTGGCAAAGATAGCTGCGGTATAATCTGATCCTCCTCGTCCAAGGGTAGTGGGGTGACCTTTGTGATTGGTTGCTACAAAGCCGGGGGCTAGCATAATCTTTGCTTTGCACGCGGCCCATGCTTTTTGTATCGCAGGTTCGGTGAACTCAAAATCTACATAGTGGTTTTTATCCGTATGGATCAACAATCTAGCATCCTGTAGCTGGGCATCAATCCCTTGCTCTTGTAGAATAGTAGTGATGATTTTACTCGATAAAATCTCTCCATAGCTGGAGATGGCATCGGCTGATTTTTTGGTGATTTCTCCCAGTTGAGCAATGGCCAACAGCATGCGTTCGAGTTGTTGCAGTTCTTGATCGACAAACTGTTTAAGCGCTTGGGATTCTTGGGTGGTTAGTGCGTCTATCGGTTCATCATGCCGTGCTTTAAGTACTGCAAGCTCTTCTTTAAAATCGATGGTTCCTGTAGCCGCTTTTTTGAGTAAGTTGACCAGAATGTCGGTTACCCCACCGAGGGCAGAAACCACTACGAAACTAGGCTCATCAAGTTTTTTTAGGATATGAACTACCGCAGTAAGACTTGTTGAATTTGCGACGGATGTTCCACCAAATTTAAGAACCTTCATTTTTTTTTTGGGTTTGTAAAGCGCTTGTTAAAATTTTTAAACGTCAAAAATATTATAAAAACGGCTAGTGGTGAAATAATTAGGGGGGATATCACAAAAAAACCCATTTGGAGTGACAAATGGGTTTGTTTAGGGGGTCAATTATGCGACTATGAAGTAGATTCTTCTTTGCTTGCCACTTTAAGGGAGAGTTTGTCATCTTTTTGATCAAAATCCAAAAACAAGTGATCGCCTTCTTTGATGGTGTTGGTGACCACATTTTCCGCGATTAAATCCTCCACGTATTTTTGAATGGCGCGATTTAGAGGGCGTGCACCATTTTTCTCATCAAAGCCTTTGTCCGCAATAAAATCGTAGGCTTTTTCAGTCAACTCGAGGGAGTAGCCCAATTGATTAACCCTTTTACTGAGCTTATGCATCTCTAAGGTTACAATCTTTCGAATATCGGTTTTGTCCAAAGCATTAAATACGATCAAATCGTCGATACGGTTTAAAAACTCAGGGGAAAAGGTTTTTTTCAGTGCACGTTCTATGATGCCTTTTTCTACTTCCTTGGTTTGTTGCTTTTGCGAGCTGGTCTCAAACCCAACACCGGTGCCAAAATCTTTGACTTGACGTGCCCCTATATTGGAGGTCATGATGATGATGGTGTTTTGAAAGTTTACTTTTCGCCCCAGACTGTCGGTCAAAAAGCCATCATCAAGAACCTGTAGTAACATATTGAAAATATCAGGATGGGCTTTTTCTACCTCGTCGAGCAAGACGACCGAATAGGGTCTTCTACGCACTTTTTCACTGAGTTGCCCACCTTCTTCATAGCCCACATAACCCGGAGGTGCTCCGATGAGTCGAGAGATGGCAAATTTTTCCATATACTCACTCATATCAATACGAATGAGGTTTTCTTCTGAATCAAAAATTTCGGCGGCCAAAATTTTAGCCAATTGGGTTTTACCGACCCCGGTTTGTCCCAAGAATATAAACGAACCGATGGGTTTGTCCGGTGCCTTGAGCCCTGCACGGTTACGTTGGATGGCTTTGACCACCTTTTCGACGGCTTCTTTTTGACCAATCACTTTTTCGGATATGGTCGAGGCGAGAGCAGCCAGTTTATTTTTTTCGGATTTAACAATCTTGGTTACCGGAATATTGGTCATCATCGAGACAACGTCGGCAATGTGGGTGTCATTTACGGTAATCCGGTTTTGTTTAGAATCTTCTTGCCATTTTTCTTGGGCTTCGACAAGCAGTTTTTCTACTCGCTTTTCGTCATCCCGAAGTTTGGCCGCTTCTTCGTATTTCTGCTTTTTGACTACTGAATTTTTAAGCGTCCGTACTTTTTCTAGGTCTTCTTCCAGTTGGATGATTTCTTGGGGCACGTTCATGTTGTTGATGTGTACCCTCGAACCGGCCTCGTCTAGGGCATCTATTGCCTTATCGGGCAAAAAACGGTCAGACATATAGCGGCTGGTCAGTTCGACGCAGGCACGCAGGGCTTCATCGGTGTAGGCTACGTTGTGGTGACTTTCGTAGCGTTCTTTGATGTTTTTTAGAATTTCAAGGGTTTCTTCCTCGCTGGTTTCTTCGACCAATACTTTTTGGAAACGACGTTCTAAGGCGCCGTCTTTTTCGATGTTTTGGCGGTATTCATCCAAGGTGGTAGCCCCGATGCATTGAATTTCACCTCTGGCTAGGGCCGGTTTAAACATATTGGAGGCATCTAGGCTTCCGGTAGCTCCACCTGCTCCTACGATGGTGTGAATTTCATCGATAAAAAGGATGATGTTGTCATTTTTTTCAAGCTCGTTCATCACGGCTTTCATACGCTCTTCAAATTGACCACGGTATTTGGTCCCCGCCACCAAACTCGCTAAATCCAGTGAAACAACGCGCTTGCCATACAATACCCTAGATACTTTTTTTTGAATGATACGCAGGGCCAGGCCTTCGGCGATGGCAGATTTACCCACACCGGGTTCTCCAATCAAGAGCGGGTTGTTTTTCTTTCTTCTACTCAAGATTTGTGATACCCGTTCAATTTCCTTTTCGCGACCCACCACGGGATCGAGTTTATTTTGTTCGGCCAAAGCCGTCATGTCGCGCCCAAAATTATCGAGCACAGGAGTTTTTGAATTTTTAGTTCCCCGAGCTTCTGAGGTCGGGACAAAGGGATTCTCTTTGCCGCGATCTTCAGCATCGCCCTCTTTTTCGTCGGGGAAGGATCCCGCTGAGGGAAGTTCCATATAATCGTTGTTGTCGTTGGCAATCATGAGCTTAAATTGTTCTTTAACAACGTCATAATTCACGTTCATATTGCCCAACAACTTGGTAGTAGGGTCATTTTCGTTGCGCAGGATGCACAAAAGTAGGTGGGCGGTATTGATCAAATCCGACTGAAAGAGCTTGGCTTCTAAAAACGTAGTTTTAAGGGCGCGCTCGGCCTGGCGGGTCAGGTGTAAATTTCTTTTTTCGTTTAGCACGCTGTTGTTTTCAATCACTGCCGGATTGAGGATTTCTACTTTTTGGCGTAGTTGATCCAAATCGACTTCGATGGCCGAAAGGATGGAAATTGCTTTTCCCGAACCGTCTCTTAAGATTCCCAACATCAGATGCTCGGTACCGATATAATTATGGCCCAAGCGTAAGGCTTCTTCCTTACTGTAGGCAATTACATCTTTTACACGTGGCGAAAAATTGTCATCCATAGCTCAATAATCATTTACATTCATTAGTCAAAAAGTGTACCATACGTCATCGTTGTAGCTAATTGACGAAAAAAAATCCAAAAGAGCAAAAAACAAAACCTAAATAATTATCCCCAATTGGCCCTTTTTTGTTGTTGATAAAATATTCGATAAAACTCTGCAAAGTCTTTATAAAATTGGCCCTATAATGTTACTTTAGCTGTTACGTACTTAAAACGCAAAATGCACATGAACGAAGGAGAAAGACTCATTCCAATCAACATAGAAGATGAAATGAAATCGGCCTATATCGATTATTCGATGTCGGTCATTGTGTCACGTGCCTTACCCGATGTACGCGATGGTTTTAAACCTGTACACCGCCGGGTATTGTATGGCATGCATGAATTGGGTATTCGTGCCAATACGGCCTACAAGAAATCGGCCCGTATTGTTGGAGAGGTATTGGGAAAATACCATCCCCACGGAGATAGTTCGGTCTATGACACCATGGTGCGTATGGCCCAAGAATGGAGTTTGCGCTATTTGTTGGTCGATGGACAAGGGAACTTTGGTTCGGTAGACGGTGATAGCCCGGCAGCCATGCGTTATACGGAGGCGCGAATGCAAAAAATATCCGAAGATATGCTGGCCGATATCGACAAGGATACGGTCGATCATCAGCTTAATTTTGACGATACCCTCAAAGAGCCTGTGGTATTGCCTACCCGTGTTCCCAACCTCTTGGTCAATGGAGCGTCGGGGATTGCCGTAGGGATGGCCACCAACATGCCACCCCACAACCTAAGTGAAGTCATCGACGGAACCGTGGCTTTTATCAACAACCCACAAATTGAGGTGGATGCCTTGATTCAATATGTCAAAGCACCTGATTTCCCAACAGGAGGTACTATTTATGGTTACGAAGGCGTACAAGAAGCTTTTCGGACCGGGCGGGGAAGAATAGTCCTTAGGGGCAAAGCCATCATCGAAGAAGTAAACGGGAGAGAGTGTATCATCGTTACCGAAATTCCCTACCAGGTAAACAAGGCCGAAATGATTCGCAAAACCGCCGAATTGATTAATGATAAAAAGATAGAAGGCATCAGTACCATACGTGATGAGTCCGACCGCAAAGGGATGCGGGTCGTCTATGTGCTTAAACGGGATGCTATTCCGAATATCGTACTCAACAAGCTTTATAAATATACCGCACTTCAGTCCTCCTTTAGTGTAAACAACATTGCCTTGGTCAATGGAAGACCGCAGTTGTTGAACCTTAAGGACATGATTCATCACTTTGTCGAGCACCGCCATGAGGTGGTGGTACGCCGTAACCGATTTGAGCTGCAAAAGGCCGAAGAACGTGCGCACATTCTCGAAGGGCTTATCATCGCCTCGGACAATATTGACCAGGTGATTGCCCTAATTCGGGCCTCTTCGAGCCCCGATGAAGCCCGCGAAAAGCTGATGGAAACCTTTAAGCTGACAGAAGTTCAAGCCAAGGCCATTGTCGAAATGCGTTTGCGACAACTCACCGGACTTGAACAAGACAAGCTTCGTTCTGAATTTGATGAACTCACCAAAACCATAGCCGATCTAAAAGATATTTTAGAAAAAAAGGAACGACGGATGGACATCATCAAAACTGAATTGGAAGAAGTAAAAGCAAAATACGGTGATGCACGACGCTCTGAAATTGACTTTGCCGGAGGTAACTTCAGTATCGAAGACATGATACCCGACGAAAAGGTGGTCATTACGATTTCACATGCCGGATACATTAAACGTACTCCCTTGTCAGAATACAAGACACAAAACCGAGGAGGAGTAGGTCAGAAAGCATCAACCACCCGTAATGAGGACTTTTTGGAACATATTTTTGTAGGCACCAACCACCAATATATGTTGTTCTTTACCCAAAAGGGGAAATGTTTTTGGCAACGGGTATTTGAAATTCCCGAAGGCTCCAAAACCGCCAAGGGAAGAGCCATACAGAATTTGATCAATATCGAACAAGATGATAAGGTCAAGGCCTTTATTTGTACCCAAGATTTGCGGGATGAAGACTATATCAACAATCATTTTGTGATCATGGTTACCAAACAGGGGCAGGTCAAAAAAACAGCTTTAGAGCAGTATTCACGTCCTCGCTCCAATGGAATTAACGCCATTACCGTGCGGGACAACGATGAACTGTTGGAGGCCAAACTCACCAACGGTAGCAGTCAAATTTTATTGGCTGTAAAATCTGGAAAAGCTATCCGTTTTGAAGAAAGCAAAACCCGCCCAATGGGCCGTAATGCCTCGGGTGTACGGGGTATTACCCTCGATGGTCCTAAGGACGAAGTGGTGGGCATGGTATCGGTCAACGATATGGACACCAATATTTTGGTGGTATCGGAAAATGGCTACGGGAAACGTTCCAGCCTAGACGATTACCGCATTACCAACCGGGGAGGTAAAGGAGTCAAAACCATCTCCATCACCGACAAAACCGGACAATTGGTCGCCATTAAAAACGTTACAGATTTTGACGATTTAATGATCATTAAAAAATCGGGGGTTGCTATCCGCCTAGCGGTGAGTGAACTCCGTGTTATGGGACGCGCCACCCAAGGTGTTAAACTTATCAATCTTAAAGACGAAGACTCCATTGCGGCAGTAGCCAAAGTGGTCAAAGACGAAGAAGAAATCGAAGACGTCAATGACCTCGATGTAGAAAATGGCACTGTTATTGATTAATACAAAAACAACTAAACCAAAAAAAATGAAAATTAGATTATCCCTAGTGCTTTCCTTGTTGCTTACGTTTGCCTATGGTCAAAAGAAGGAACTGAAAAAAGCCGAAAAACTCTTTGCTTCCGGAAACTTTACAGAAGCAACACAAATCTTAGACGACAATCAGTCGCTGTTAGAAGGTGCCGAAGACAAAATTTCTACGGCCTATATGTTTTTACGTGGAAAACTAGCCCAACAAAACGGTGAATTCGAAAAAGCCCTTGATTATTTTACCCAACTCAAAGAAGATGTACGTTTAAAAGCAGACGTACAAACCCAAGTGGGGACCCTTTCGAGTGCCATCATTACCAGTGCAATCGAAGACAACGAGGCCAAAGATTTTGTCTCTTCTGCTCAAAAGCTCTATTTGGCCTATACCATCGACCCTGATGCCAACCAAGACTATCTATATTTTGCCGCTTCTAACAGTGTCAACGGAAGCGACTATGAAGCAGCATTAAAATATTACAACTTGCTTAAAGACCTGAATTATACAGGAATCACCAAAAAATATTTTGTAACTGAAGTGGCTTCAAATCAGGAAATGGAAGTTTCCGAAACAGAATTTAACATTTTTCAAAAATCGGGAGATTACACCAATCCGCGTGAAGAGGAAACCCCCTCTAAATACCCTGAAATTGTTAAAAACATCGCCTTGATCTATGCACAACAAGGACAACGTGACATGGCCATCAACGCCGTTCAAGAAGCCCGTGAAGCCAATCCCGATGACTTGAATTTGATTTTGACCGAAGCCAATTTGTATATCGAGTTAGGGGACAAAGAACAGTTTAAAAGCCTAATTAGCCAGGCCATAGCCCAAGACCCGAACAATGCCAATTTGTATTTTAACCTTGGAGTGGTCAACGCTGACTTAGGCGATAAAGATGCTGCCCGCACCTATTACCAAAAGGCCATTGAGCTCGATCCTAATTTTGAGGCTTCTTACCTAAACTTAGTCGCCTTGATTTTGGAAGGGGAAGCCGCGATCGTGGAAGAAATGAACAGTTTGGGAACCTCACGTAAAGACAATATGCGCTATGACGAGCTTAAAAAAGTACGTGAAGGCTTATACAAAGAATGCATTCCAATTCTTAAAGGATTGATCACTATCAGTAGTGATAACGAAGAGGCTATCAAATCCCTGATGAATATCTATGGAACCCTGGGAGACAACCAAGGCTATATGGAAATGAAAAAATTACTTGAAGGCGCTGAGTAAATAGCCAAATAATGAATAGATAAAAGGACTGCGTTGCGGTCCTTTTTTTATGGCCATACTTTTTTAATCATGCGGAGTTTATGGGAATGTGCTTGTAGCTCGGAATTAAAAATTCCGGATTGATCAACCCGGTCAATACGAACTTTTCCATGGGCATGGATGATGTGGTGGTTTTCCAACAACATGCCTACATGAACAATTTTGCCCTCTTTATCGTCAAAAAAGGCTAAGTCGCCGGGTTCACTTTCTTCGATAAAACTCAAGGTTTGCCCTTGCTCGGCTTGTTGGTAGGCGTCTCTTTGAAGGGACTGCCCATTGATACGGTACACCATTTGAACAAAACCCGAGCAATCGATACCAAAAGGGGTTTTTCCACCCCAAAGATATGGGGCGTTTAGGTAGAGAAAAGCCGTTTGCACCAAGTCTGATTTTTGGGGTTTTTGTTTGGGGGCTTGCTCGTCAAATTGATGCCCGAACAAGGCGGTTGCCTTAAGGTTGCTCCCCGTCAAAATCGGAAACAAGACTCCTTCCTGGGTGGTGACGTAGTTGATCAGGTCGGTAGAGTAGTGGTCGGCTTGGTCTTGGTAGCCTGTATAGATGTCTTTGTCGATTTCAAAAAATTGCGTGCGGGCAATCCAGCCCTCATACTGATCAAGGCTCCCCCGAATTTTTAGCCATTTTTTTTGTTGTTCCAACACCTTATAGCTATCGCCATAGAGCAATTGGGATGTCATTTCACTGGCATGACTATTTTCTTTGCGTATCGAAAGCGTAGAGAGATGACAAAGGCCGTATTCCAAAAGTGTGTAATCCGTTTAGTGTGTCACAAAACTAATCAATTTGTCCCCATCCACCAATGTTTTATAGGCTACCGTAAAGAGATTTAGTACATTTGAAAAAAGCTATTGCGATTTGATTAACTATTGGCAATCTTTTCTTGCACGACAAAATTTCTGGTACAAAATCCTGTTGTTTGTTTTGGCCAGTGGCTTGATCTTGTATCTGCTGCCCAAAAATCCCTCTTTTCAATACGAATACCAAAAGGGATTGTTTTGGCCACATGAAAATTATTATGCGCCTTTTGATTTCCCACTATTAAAAAGCGAAGCTGCGCTAGAAGCCGAACGTGCGGAAATAATCAGTAAAGCCGAGACCTATTTGCGGGTGGACCCTGCCGTGGTGACCGAAGCACAAACAAAGTTCACGGCACTTTTTGACACCTATTTTCCCACGCTAGTTGAATCTCCCGACCGACAAACGGTCTTGGAGTATGGCCTTACTTGGCTCAGTAAAATCTATGCCGAGGGGGTATTGCCTCTGGACATGGCTCTTCCATCGGAAGCGCGTCTGCGCTTGATCGAAGGCAATACCGACCGGGGTATCGAGCTGGAGGAGCTGGTGCGTATCGAAGCGCTTAAAAACAAAATGGCCCAGGAAATTGACCCGGTGTATCTCGAGTATTTGGAAAATTTTTACCGCTTGTTTTTTGAAGTGGTTACACCCAATATTTCGTTAGATCGTGCCTTTTCTGATGCGGTACGCGATTCGGCCTTAGAGGCGATTGTTCCTTCGCGTGGCTTGGTGTCCAAGGGGAGTTTGGTGATTTCCAAAGACGAGTTGATCGATGATCAAAAATTTGCCCGACTTGAATCGCTTGAGAACGAATTTAACCTCCAAGGGGGCGCCGACCAAAATCAATGGCAACGCGGAATAGGCTTTGCCTTGTTAGTGGGCTTGAGTTTGTTATTTCTGTTTCGGTTTTTAGCCATCTACCGGCCTTTGATCTACCAAAATAACAAGGAACTTACTTTTATTGTCTTTAACCTGATCTTGGTCATTTTTTTAACGGTGATTACCGTAAACTACAACAGTGCCTTGGTTTATGTGGTGCCGATTTGTATTCTCCCCTTAATCCTTAAAGCGTTTTTTGACCCACGCTTGGGACTGCTTACCCATGTGATTACCATCTTATTGCTGGGTTTTGTGGTGCCCAACAGTT
>RFYP01000002.1 GCA_009921175.1 Flavobacteriia bacterium
ATTAACATCCTGCACCCCGTGTTCCCAACTGCGCCATTGCCAAACCACGGAATTGGTTGAGGGATCGATTTCAATGATTTTTTCAGCAAACAAATCGGTCGTACGATCAACGCCATGCGCCACCGCCTCTGCAGCCGATATACGTTCCCAAACCAAAACAATCACATTGCCGTTGGGCAAAATGCTAAAGTCGTGATGTAAGAGTTCATCTTCGGTGTGTAGGGCATATTCCCAAACCAAGTTATAGGCATTGTCATAACGTCTTAAAACACCTCCATACCCACCAAAATTAAAAGGGGGAAGGGTTTCGGGTTTAAACAATCCCATAACTCCACCGTCAGGAAGTAATTCGAGATCATTCCCTAAATTAAGGTCAAAACTCCACTGGCGAATCTTAGTACCGGTTTTATCGACCAAATAGGCGGCTCGGCCTCCGTTTTCAATCATAAATACTAGGTTTTCGTCCATTTTCTTGGGGGTGTATAAAATCACATTTTCGGACAGTTCTGGAATGGGTTCAAAAATAGCTTTGATATAAAAATCTACCTCGGGGGTAATGACCAGTGGATTGGCTTCGCTGGAAACGCTTCCCTCCCAACGTTCAAAATAATAACCCGTTGCTGCCGTAGCCGTAATCGACAGTTCCTGACCTACGGGATAGATACCGGATTCGATGTTCATGCTTCCCTCGCCAACCTGATCTAACGTCAAAAAAATATCCGTGATGGGGGCTGGTGCATCTTTTTTACAGCTTATGACAAAAAGTAAACTGAAAAGCAGTAGTATTGATTTTTTCATAGAAAATAATATAGTTCAGCGTGTTTTTACTAAGAAAGCACTAAAATACTGTAGAAATGGCAGACCACACAAAAAACGGTTTAATATTTCAGGACATTTACTATGCAAAAGCCTAGATAATCTTGTATTTTTGACCTGTCAATTTTTCCTATGGAAGCCATAACCATTTACGGTATTCACGCCATTTTAGAAGCGATTAATCACGACAAACCCATCGAAAAGGTCTGGTTATTGAAAGGGGTAAAAAATCCCCAATTTGACCGACTGCTTAACGTCTTACAGGACCAGCATATTTCAATCAGTTTTGTCCCCGAAGAGCGACTGCAACGCTTTGAGGCCAAAAACCACCAAGGGGCAGTTGCACGGATAGCCCCGGTAAAGACCCATGCGCTTGAACCCCTTATAGAACAAGTACTTACCCAGACCACTTCCCCACTGTTTGTATTGTTGGACGGCATTACCGATGCCCGAAATTTTGGGGCCATCCTCCGGTCTGCTGCCGCAACGGGGGTCCATGGTGTGATCATTCCCCAAAGTGGCAGTGCCCCGATCAATGGGGATGCTATTAAAACTTCGGCAGGAGCCTTGTTTAAAGTCCCCATCGCCCGTGTAGCGCACCTTAAAGATGCGATTATGTTGCTGCACGCCTATGACATCAAAACCGTAGGCATCACCGAAAAAGCCGAAAAGCTCGTTTACCAAGAAGATTTTTCCGGAGCACTCGCCCTAGTCATGGGTGCCGAAGACAAGGGCATCTCCAAAGGAGTTTACGCATTATTACAACAGCAAACCAAACTACCTATGGTCGCTGATATGGACTCACTCAATGTTTCGGTGGCCTGTGCGGTTAGCCTCTATGAGGTTGTCCGTCAACGCTTGGGCTAGTCAGCTTGTTTTAGTACTTTTAAACGATGGAAACTACCCCTCTTGCTGCACGTGTGCGTCCTGAAAGCTTGGACGAATATATCGGTCAGGAACATCTGGTAGGGCACAAAGGTAGCCTGCGCAAGGTACTCGATTTGGGGCAGTTGCATTCCATGATTCTTTGGGGACCTCCGGGGACCGGAAAAACGACCCTGGCTCATTTATTGGCCAAGGTGCAGCAACGCCCTTTTTATGAACTTTCGGCCATCCATGCCGGGGTCAAAGAAGTACGCGAGGTCATTGAAAAAGCGAAAAATGCCCTAAAAAAAGACCGTTACCTCCAAGAACTTGATATTCGGCTGGAAGAAGTCGAAGCGATACTTCAGCTTTCGGGAGGAGATGCCCGTAAATTACTCTCCATTCTCGAATTGGTCGTGCAGAGCATGAGCAGCGAAAAAGTCATTCGATTGACCAATGCCCGTGTACAAGAATTGATCGAAACCAATCGGGTGCTTTTTGACAAAAACGGCGAATTTCATTACGATATCATTTCGGCTTTTATAAAATCCCTACGGGGGAGTGACCCCCATGCGGCCGTCTACTGGCTTGCACGAATGTTAAACGCCGGGGAAGACATCAAATTTATCGCCCGCAGGATGTTGATTTTGGCCAGTGAAGATATCGGAAATGCCAATCCCAATGCCTTGTTGATGGCCAAAACTACCTTTGATGCCGTGGCCATTGTGGGGATGCCCGAGGCCCGCATTATTTTAAGTCAGTGCGCGACCTATCTTGCCAGTTCACCCAAAAGCAACGCCGCTTATCTAGCCATTAACAAAGCACAAGCAACCGTTGACAAAACGGGAAATTTATCCGTGCCCTTACACCTGCGTAACGCACCTACAGCCTTGATGAAAGAGTTGGATTATGGTAAAAACTATCTTTATCCCCACGATTACCCCAACCACAGTGTAGCGCAAGAATATATGCCCGACGAACTGCAGGGAACCCCTTTTTACATACCGGCTTCAAATCCTGCAGAACTGCGTTTACGTGACTACCTTAAAAATATTTGGGGGGATAAATATCCGCTTTAACGACGTAGCCAAAAGAAAGGAGTAAACAAAATCAGAACCGTAAACAGCTCCAAACGACCCAACAACATCAAAAACGAAGACCACCACAACCCAATGGTGGGCATAGCGGTATAGGTCTGATCCGGGCCAAAACTCCCCAAAGCCGGACCCACATTACCCAAGGTCGCTGCAGCCACTCCCAGGGCTGACTGAAAGTCTAGACCCATTAAGGCAAAACCCAACGACCCGAGGATAAAGGAAAGCATATAGAGGATAAAAAATCCGAGAATATTGTAAACAATCCCCTCGTTGACGATTTTTTTATTGTAGCGGGTTTGCAAGATGGCATTGGGATGCAAGGCACGCTTAAATTCCAAAAAGCCATTTTTTATCATCAATAGATGCCGTACAATTTTAACACCTCCCGCAGTCGAACCTGCAGAACCCCCCAAAAACATCAAACCAAACATTATCAGCGTGAGTAGGGGAAAAATACTCACCATATCGGCTGTCGCAAAACCCGTTGTGGTGATGATGGCCACCACCTGAAACAAAGTATGCCGAAAAGTACTTTCTATAGGACCTAATACCTGTGGATACGTAAAACCCCTGCCTAAAGAAAGGTCAGCAAAAAGGATAATCGAAGCAGTAATCAGTGTAAAAGCAGCGATAAATCCCAAATAGGTTTTAAATTCTTGGTCTTTGAGTATGGATTGCACCTTTCCGGTAAACGCAAAATAGCTCAACACAAAATTGGTCCCAGCTATAACCATAAAAAAGATGATGATATACTGCACCAAAGGGGTGTCGTTCCAATAGGCCACACTAGCGTTTTTGGTCGAAAATCCACCGGTTGACAAGGTACTCATCGCATGGTTTACCGCATCAAACAGAGACATCCCTGCCAAATGAAGGAGCAAGGTCTCGGCAATGGTATAGCCAAAATATATCAGCCATAAGCGTTTGGCCGTATCGGTAATTCGTGGGTGTAGCTTGTCACTATTGGGCCCGGGAGCCTCAGCACTAAACAACTGCATCCCTCCGATACCCAACAACGGCAATACGGCGATGGCCAAAACAATAATTCCCATCCCCCCAATCCAATGGGTCATGCTTCGCCAAAAAAGAATGCTTTGGGGCAATGCCTCTAAGTCTTGAATGACCGATGCCCCGGTGGTGGTATATCCGGATAATGTTTCAAAAAAGGCGGCAGAAACCGAAGGCAAGGTTTGGGTAATTAAAAAGGGTAACATACCCGTTAAGGTCATGGCTATCCAGCCAAAAACCACGATAAAATAACCCTCTCTTTTTTGGATTTGCGGGGCTTCTTCGGTACGGGTCAGCAACATGGCCGTTCCTCCTAGGCCCAAAACCAAAAAGGCCGATAAGGTCATCGGATACAGCGCACCGTCGCGGGTCAGCATGCTCACCAACACGGCAAACAACATCAACCCGCCGTTGAACACAAGCAAAACGCCCAACAATTGCCCGATTACCTTAAAGTTTAATTTGTTCATCTTGCAAGACTAAAGAAACAAGCTCTCTATACGTTTGATCGATCGCGGTAGACAACAAACCACCACCCGATCACCGGCCACAATTTGGTAATCACCCAAAACGATTCTTCCTTTTCCAGCTTTGATCACCCCACCAATCGTTGCGGTTCGTGGAAAATCAATATCCCGAATTTTCAGTCCATTGACTTTTGAAGACTCATGCACCTGGAACTCCAAAATCTCCACATTTAAGTTGTTTAGGGTAGTCATGTCCAATACATCTCCACGGCGGATATAACGGAAAATCGTGTTGGCTGTGAGGAGTTTTTTATTGATCAATGTATCGATACCGATGGATTGAGAGAGTTGGAAATAATCCATGTTTTCGACCAGTGCTATGGTTCGTTTCACCGCCTTAGACTTGGCCATGAGGCAAGACATGATATTGGTTTCCGAATTTTCGGTGACCGAGATAAAGGCATCCATCGATTCGATATTTTCTTCTTCCAGTAGTTCGGCGCTTCGGCCGTCACCATGAATGACCAATATGTTTGGAAGCTCTTCGACCAAATCGTAGGCCCGTTGTTTGTTTTGCTCAACCAGCGTCACATTGAATTTTTTTTCACTCAGTTCACGTGCGGTTGACATCCCAATTTTCCCCCCTCCCAAAATCAATACATCTTTGATGGGTGTTTTGGTCTTACCGGCCAATTTGTATATTTCTTCGACACCGGCTTTGAGTGTAATAAAAAACACATGATCATCGGCCTCAAAAACCGTGTCTCCACGAGGTATAATCGAGTACTGTGTCCCTTTGCGTTGTAGGGCGATGGGCATAAAATGTAAATCGGGGAAAAAGGCAGCCGCCTCTTTGACAGAACGACCAACAAAAGGGACATTGGGACCCAAAGTAGTCCCGATAAGCGTAAGCTCACCCTCTTCAAATTCGTAGGTATTGCTAAAGGCCGACTGGTCCAACAACTGCTGAATTTCAGTCGCGGCCAAGGCCTCGGGAGAAATTAGTTCATCCACCCCCAATTTTTCGAAATCTATACAACAATCTTCTTTGATGTATTCGATGGTCGAAATACGGGCAATGGTCCGTTTACAACCCAATTGTTTAGCCAAACTACAAATCATGATGTTAGTCGATTCTTCAGAGGTCACGGCTATAAAAAGGTCCGAAGTCGAAACGTTGGCCTCTTTGATCAACTGCAAGGAACCGGCATTTCCACGCAGGGTTTTGATGTCCAAATGGCTTTCTGCATAGTTAAGCCGTTCTTTGTCGATATCGATCAAGGTGATGTCTAAGGACTCAAACGATAAGAGTTTGGCCAAATGAAAGCCAACTTCTCCTGCACCGGCGATAATTATTTTCATTGAATAGCTAGAAAATACGGGACAAATATACAAAAACACAACCTCCTGCTACAAATCCTTTATATTTGCATGCTATGAAAAAAGAGATTCGCCCGTATAAAAATCAAACCAACTCCAAAAAAGATCAAATCATCACCATGTTTGATGCGATTTCTAAGGAGTATGATTTCCTAAACCGGGTTATTTCATTGGGCATCGACCTCCGCTGGCGCAAACGCCTGGTCCAAAAAGTAGCTGCCCTTCAACCCGACCGCGTCTTAGACATCGCCACAGGTACAGGCGACTTGGCCGTGGCCCTGACCGCTACCTCTGCCCGTCAAATTGTGGGACTCGACATATCGCCCGGTATGCTGGCCATTGGACAAGAAAAAGTTCGGGCCAAAGGACTGGATCAAAGAATCAGTATGGAGCTGGGTGACAGTGAAAATCTCGCTTATGCAGACCATAGCTTTGATGCCGTAACCGTCGCGTTTGGGGTGCGAAACTTTGAAAACCTTGAAAAAGGGCTCTCCGAAATTTTTCGGGTACTCAAACCCGGTGGGCAACTCGCCATCCTCGAAACTTCCGTCCCTACCCAATTTCCCTTTAAGCAAGGCTATCGAATCTATGCTGGCTTCCTCATGCCTATGATCGGCAAACTGTTTTCAAAAGACAAAGCCGCCTACGGTTATTTGTCCGATTCGGCCGCACAATTTCCCTTTGGTCAGGCCTTCAACAATATTTTACAAAATATTGGGTTTATAGATTTAGTAGCCGACCCACAAACCTTAGGGGTAGCTACCCTCTACAGTGCCAAGAAACCCTAACTTGAAATATTACTGCCTCCTCGGGGTGTTTTTACTCAGCAGTGTGCTCTATGGACAGTACCCAACGGTTCGGGAACGCATCATCAACTTGCCTAATTTTGATGAAAGAACGGTGCATTACGGTTATTTTATCGGCCTTAATCAATACGATTTTAGAATCGATTATGTCGCAGACTACTACAAGATCTATGGATATGAAGATATCGAGGTATTGCCCAAAAAAGGATTTAACATCGGAATGATCGGTGACCTGCGAATCAATCAATTCGTGAGTCTACGCCTTGAGCCGGGTCTCTATTATAGCCAACGCGAACTATTTTACCCCGAACTTCCGGAATTTGACACCGAACAAGACCGCCTGCGTGAATTAAAATCTACCTATATCCACCTGCCCTTTTATGTGAAATTCAATGCCAAGCGCATCAATAATTTTAGGCCTTTTTTGCTTTTTGGTATTTCGACCGATTTTAACCTCTCCAGCAATTTTAAAAACATCGACGACAACACCACCGGGGTATTTAGAACCATAACGCAATCCCTCAACTATGAAATTGGATTAGGCTTTGAATTTTACTTATTCTACTTCAAATTCAGCCCCTCAATTCGCGGTATATTTTCGTTTGAAAACGAACTAGTGCCCGACAACGACCCTAACAGCCCCTGGACCCGTCATATCAGCAATATGTTTAGCCGTGGGGTGGCTATCAACATCACGTTTGAATAGTCCCGATCCATTGCCGCTGTGCCTCGGCCAGGACTACTGCAGCAGCCACGGCAACATTAAGGCTTTCGGCTCCTGAAGTGGCCGCGGCCGGAATGGTAATTTCTTCAGTAATCAATCTGCTCAGGGAGGGGTCTATGCCGTGGGATTCACTCCCAAAAATAAATGAACAGGGTTGCTTTAGGGGTTCGGCATACAACGACTTTCCGCCCAAGACTGCGCCATAAACAGGTAGTCGATGCGCTTTTAGATAGGCATCTAAAGCCGTGTAGTGACACTGAACCCGAGCCAATGAACCCATGGAGGCCTGAACGACCTTGGGGTTAAAACAGTCCACTGTTGTCGGGCTACAGATAAGGGAAGAATACCCAAACCAATCGGCTAAACGTATCAGGGTGCCTAAATTTCCGGGATCCGAGATACCGTCCAAAATCAACGCGGCTTGTTGCGTATCCCAGGTGGGCAAAATGGGCAAGACAAAAATACCCAAAGCAGGACTGGGATTGGCAAAATGGGTTATCCGTTCCATCTGTGCATTGGTGATTTGAGTTGCCGGAAAAGGGCAATCATCGCGTGTGGTGAATAGTGCATGGACTTTCCAACCTGTTTCATAAAATTCCTGCACCCCTTTAAGCCCCTCTACCACAAAAAGCCCTTGTTGGAGTCGGTGCTTTTTATGTTTAAGCTGTTGGATTTGTTTCTGTTGATTTTTGCTTACCATCCAAATGATGTATTTTTGGTATTAATTCTTATTAATTTGCGGCACTTTCCAACAAAATTAAGCATTCTTGGGCTTTCAGCCCTTCTTTTTTTGGGGTGTAGTGGGGTAAAAAAATTGCAGGAAAACGAAATCCTGTTGCTGCAAAATAATGTGGTTCTTGACGGTAAAAAACTGGGCAATGACCCCGTCAAAAAACTCATTCGGCCGCAACCCAACAGTACACTACTGAGTATCCCTATCAAGAGGAATCTCTATTTACGTGCTGATAAACAGCCCGATTCTTTGTTTGACCATTGGCTCAACGAAGATCCCAATCGAAAAAATAGACTTGAAAAATTATGGTCCCCAAAACAACTCTACCAACTTAAAAAATATAAAATAGGCTGGAACCAATGGCTGATTGATAACGGTGAGCCCCCTGCGTTCATCGACAGTACAGAAATTAAAAATTCGACCCAGCGAATCAATCAATACTATAAAAACCGGGGGTATTTCAATGCAAACAGCAGTTTTCAAGTCGTTCCTAAAGCCAAACAAAAAGCGGCCGTAACCTATCAAGTCCAGGCAGGGCCACGCTATAGTCTGGATGCGATTAGCTTTGAGAGTCCATCGGAAGAAATCGGAGAATTGTTAAAAAACAACCAACAACAGAGTTTTTTAAAAACCGGAGAACCTTTTAAAATCGAAGATTTTGAAGCCGAAAGAGAGCGTCTTACCCGCCTGTTGCAAAACAATGGGATTTATAATTTTCAGCAAAATAGCCTGAATTTTGTGGTGGCCATTGACAGTGCTGGGTCAGACCTCAAAGTACCGGTTCAAATTAAGGTGGAGGACTTTAAAACCCGTTCAGGAGACAGTCTGATTGACAAGCCCTATCGGTTGTCTCGTATCCAAAAAATCGACCTCTATTTGCTCAATCCCAAATACGAAAATCTTCCCCGCTGGGACAGCATCAGTTATGATGGTGTTACTATTTTTTATAAAGGCAAGTTGGGTTACCGACCCCAAGCCTTGACCGATGCGATTTTTATCCGCAAGGACAGCCTTTATAGCGAACAACAACGCAACCTGACGTATCGCTATTTTAACCAGTTACAAAATTTTAAATACCCCAGCATTGTTTTTTCTCCCCAAGAAGATACGGCTGACTTGGCCTCAACCATTTACCTCAATCCCAAAGAACGCTTTTCGTTAGGACTCGATTTAGATCTTTCGCACTCCAACATTCAAGATTTTGGAATTGGTAGTGGGGTGTCGCTAGCCATCCGCAATCTTTTTAAAAGCACCGATGTTTTGGAACTCAGTCTAAAAAACACCTTGGGTGCTTCCAAAAATGCAGCCAACCCCAACGATCAGTTTTTTAACCTGTTTGAATTGGGCTTGGATGCCAAACTCAAATTCCCAAAAATCATTGTACCCTTTGATGTGGAAGGGGTAATTCCCAAAACAATGAATCCCCAAACCGATATCAGTATCGGAACCTCCTTGCAAAACAATATTGGTCTAGACAAACAATATTTTGGCGCGGGTTATGCCTTAAATTGGACACCCTCAGCTACTACCAAAATACAATGGCAACTCTTGGATGTGGAATACATCAACAACCGAAATGTGGCCAACTATTTTAATGTGTACAACAATGCCTACGACCGTCTCAATGCCATTGCCCAAAAAATTGATGTTGCCCCTGCCCTCATGGACAATAGTGGAAATTTGAGAATCCCCGAAGGAGCCGATCGTTTTTTGGATCAAGTCCTTGGACTACAAACCTCGATCAGTGCCGAGCAAGAGGACTACATCTTGGCCAACCGCATCCGGGAGCGAAAAGACCGCCTGACGGTTAACAATTTTATCATGGGGTCTTCTTTTGGGTACACCCGAAACACACAAGCAGACCTCTTGGATGATGACTTTTCGCAATTTCGGTTTAAGGTAGAATGGGTCGGAAATTTGTTGATGGCCCTGTTTGAATTGACCGGTCGTACTAAAAATGAAAACAATCAATTCAGTGTTCAAGGGGTCGTCCCATCGCAGTATCTCAAGACCGAATTTGACTACATCAAGCATTTTCGGGTGGGTAACGAACGGGTATTGGCTTTACGGTTTTTTGGAGGCATAGCACTACCTTATAACAATGCGACTAATATTCCTTTTTCTCGGTCGTATTTTGCTGGAGGGGCCAATGACAATAGAGCTTGGCGACCCTACCGCCTGGGGCCGGGAGGAACCAACAATATCAATGAATTTAACGAGGCCAACCTTAAACTAGCGTCCAATCTAGAATATCGCTTTCCACTCTTGGGCAGCCTCAAAGGAGCCCTCTTTGTCGATGCCGGAAATATTTGGAATGCCCTTGATGATGTCACCGACCCTCAGGCGCGCTTTGATGGCTGGCAAGATCTGGACGAACTAGCTTTGGGATCGGGTTTTGGGCTTCGTTACGATTTTGATTTTTTTGTGTTTCGTTTTGATACGGCTTTTAAGACCTACAATCCTGCTTTGCCCAGCACCCAACGGTGGTGGAGCGAATATGCGCTTAATAAAGCCGTGTTTAATGTGGGAATAAATTATCCCTTTTAATAATTATTAATATTTTTGCCTCAAACTTAAATTGAATGAAAACGACCCTTCATGCTGGTGTACTTACCGGCAAACAAGTCCAAGAAACTTTTGCCTTGGCCAAACAAAAATCTTTTGCACTTCCTGCTGTAAACGTTACGGGAAGCAACACCATCAATGCCGTACTGGAAACCGCTGCAGAACTCAACAGCCCAGTAATTATCCAATTTTCCAATGGAGGGGCGCAATTCAATGCCGGTAAAGGGTTGACCAACGAAAATGAAAAAGCCGCCATAGCCGGGGCGGTCGCCGGGGCCAAACACATCCACCAATTGGCCGAGGCCTACGGTGCCCGTGTGATCTTGCATACCGACCACTGTGCCAAAAAATTACTCCCCTGGATCGATGGTTTGCTTGAGGCCAGTGAAACCCATTTTGCCCAAACAGGCAAACCTTTGTTTAGTTCACACATGATTGACCTCTCTGAAGAACCACTGGAAGAGAATATTGCCATCTGTAAAGCATACTTAAAGCGAATGTCCAAAATGGGCATGACCCTAGAAATCGAACTCGGTGTGACCGGGGGCGAAGAAGACGGAGTTGACAATACCGATGTCGATCAGTCCAAACTCTACACTCAGCCTGAAGAAGTAGCCTACGCCTATGCTGAACTGAGTGAAGTTAGTGCACAATTTACCATAGCTGCTGCATTTGGTAATGTGCATGGGGTGTACAAACCCGGAAATGTGGTCCTAACGCCCAAAATTTTAAAAAATTCACAAGAATACATCAGCCAAAAATTTGGGGTAGCACCCAATACCGTGGACTTTGTGTTTCATGGAGGTTCCGGTTCTTCGATAGAAGAAATTCGGGAATCCATTGGCTATGGGGTCATCAAGATGAATATTGATACCGACCTTCAATTTGCTTTAACCGAGGGAATTCGCGACTATATGACCGCACAAATCGACTACCTTAAAACCCAAATCGGAAACCCCGAGGGGAGTGAGGTACCCAACAAAAAGCACTACGATCCTCGCAAATGGCTCCGCTTGGGAGAGGAAACTTTTAAAGCTCGACTAAAAAAAGCTTTTGAAGATTTAAATAATGTCAATACTTTAGACTAATTCAAACGCCTTACAATGAGTTGGTTCAAACGAAGCGAGAAAGGAATTCAGACCAGTACGGAAGAAAAAAAAGACACGCCCAAGGGCTTGTGGTACAAAACACCTTCGGGTAAAATTGTCGACACCAAAGAGTTGGCAGACAATTATTATGTCAGTCCCGAAGATGATTATCACGTGCACATTGGGAGCAAAGAGTATTTTGAAATTCTTTTTGACGACAATCAGTTTGAAGAGCTGGATGCCGGTTTGCGGTCCACCGATTTTTTAAAGTTTAAGGACACCAAAAAATACATTGATCGACTCAAAGCTGCCTACAAAAAAACCGACCTTAACGATGCCATTCGAGTGGCGGTAGGTCCATCGTATGGTGAAAAAATTGTAATCGCCTGTATGGACTTTGCCTTTATCGGCGGTTCGATGGGATCGGTAGTTGGGGAAAAAATTACCCGTGCAGCCAAATATGCCTTGGGCCACAATCTGCCCTTGGTGGTAATTTCCAAATCTGGCGGTGCCCGAATGATGGAATCGGCGACTTCGCTGATGCAAATGGCCAAAACTTCGGCCATGCTAGCCGAATTGGCCGAAGCCAAAGTACCCTATATATCTATTTGTACCGATCCGACAACAGGAGGTACTACGGCCTCTTTTGCTATGCTAGGTGATATTAATATTGCCGAGCCTGTAGCACTCATCGCCTTTGCGGGACCCCGAGTGGTCAAAGACACCACCGGAAAAGACCTCCCCGTTGGTTTCCAAACCAGTGAGTTTTTAAAAGAAAAAGGGTTTTTGGACTTTATTGTCCACCGAAAAGCCCTAAAAAAACACATCAATCACTATTTGGACCTG
The DNA here is from genome assembly GCA_009921175.1 of Flavobacteriia bacterium. Taxonomy (GTDB): domain Bacteria; phylum Bacteroidota; class Bacteroidia; order Flavobacteriales; family Flavobacteriaceae; genus RFYP01. The sequence continues at coordinate 12,395 of RFYP01000002.1, forward strand.
ATCCTTAACAAACCCCTTCGTGCATTTTAAATTTTGTCACTTGCTATATTGACAAAACAATGTATCTTTGCCCCGCCTTCGGGCAATACATAAAAATCATTTAAATAATATTGGAATGTATCTAACAAAAGAAGTAAAAGCCGAGATTTTTAAGAAACACGGCAAATCAGAAAAAAACACCGGTTCTGCTGAAGGCCAAATCGCCTTGTTTTCGCACCGTATTGAGCACCTGTCCAATCACCTAAAAAACAACCGTAAGGATTTTAACACCGAGCGTTCGTTGGTTCGATTGGTTGGTAAGCGTCGTAGTCTTTTGGACTACCTCAAAAACAAAGACATTGAGCGCTACCGTGCTATTGTTAAAGAACTCGGATTACGTAAATAAAAATTCCCTGACTTAGCTACAGGCTGAATCATTGCGTTTCATTGGTTGCTGCAACACACAACACCAAGCATTAACCTAAAAAATGAATCCATGATTCCACAAACATTTACACAAACCATCACCTTAGGAGATGGTCGAACCATTACCCTAGAAACGGGAAAACTAGCCAAACAGGCCGACGGATCGGTTGTGGTACGTATGGGCAACTGTATGTTACTCGCTACCGCTGTGTCTGCACGGCAAGCCAGTCCTGTCGATTTTCTACCCTTGACGGTCGATTATCGTGAAAAATTTGCCGCCGCCGGACGTTTTCCTGGTGGCTTCTTTAAGCGTGAGGCCCGTCCGAGCAACGAAGAAATCCTAACCATGCGTCTGGTCGATCGTGTTTTGCGTCCCCTTTTCCCTAAGGACTACCACGCCGAAACACAAATCATGATCCAACTGATGTCCCACGACGAAAACGTTATGCCCGATGCATTAGCAGGCTTGGCGGCTTCTACAGCGCTACAGCTTTCGGACATCCCTTTTGAAACAGCAATTTCAGAAGTACGGGTTGGCCGCGTAGAAGGACAGTTTATAATCAATCCAAGCATGGCACAACTCGCTGAATCCGATGTTGATATCATGATTGGTGCCAGCGAAGATTCAGTCGCTATGGTCGAGGGTGAATTTGATGAAATATCGGAAGAAGAAATGGTCGAAGCCATTGCCTTTGGTCACGAAGCCATCAAGGCACAGATCAAAGCACAGAGAGATTTGGCCAAAGCAGCAGGACTTAAACCAACCCGTGAATACGAACAAGAAGACAACGATCCTGCGCTAAAAGAGAAGATTCATGGACTGGCCTATGATGCCTGTTATAACATCGCCAAGAAAGGATCTTCAAAGAATGAACGCTCTGAACAGTTTAGTGCACTTAAAGACGAAATCTTGGCCACCTTTAGCGAAGAGGAGTTGGAAGAAAAAAAGGAACTGATTGGGCGCTATTTTGGCGAAGCCCAAAAAGAAGCCGTTCGCACCCTCTTGTTAAACGAAGGTATTCGTTTGGACGGTAGAAAAACCGACGAGATTCGTCCTATCTGGTGTGAGGTTGATTATTTGCCTTCCACCCACGGCTCATCCATTTTTACCCGTGGAGAAACTCAGGCGTTGGCGACAGTAACCTTGGGTACCTCACGTGAGGCCAATGTGATCGATTTGCCCACCTTACAAGGAGAAGAAAACTTCTATCTACATTATAATTTCCCTCCTTTTTCGACCGGAGAAGCACGCCCATTGCGTGGTACCTCTCGTCGGGAAGTAGGACATGGAAATTTAGCGCAACGCGCCCTTAAAAAAGTGATGCCCGAAAGCTGTCCCTACACTGTACGGGTAGTTTCGGAAGTCTTAGAATCCAACGGATCTTCGTCCATGGCCACAGTATGTGCCGGGACCATGGCCCTGATGGATGCCGGTGTACAACTCAAAAAACCCGTATCGGGAATCGCTATGGGCTTGATTACAGACGGAGATAAATACGCTGTGCTTTCGGATATATTAGGCGATGAAGATCACCTCGGTGATATGGACTTTAAAGTAACCGGAACCGAAGACGGTATCACGGCCTGCCAAATGGATATCAAAATTAAAGGGCTTAGCTACGAAATTTTGACCAAAGCCTTGATGCAAGCCAAAGCGGGGCGTTTGCACATTCTTAAACACCTAACGGATACTATCGCAGTTCCAAACCAAGATGTTAAAGAGCACGCACCAAAAATCATCATGCGTCGTATTCCTAACGAGTATATCGGTGCGCTTATTGGACCTGGTGGTAAGGTGATTCAAGAGCTTCAAAAAGCATCTGGCTGTACCATCGTAATCAACGAAGACCCTGTTACCGAAGAAGGAATCGTCGAGATTTTAGGAACATCTCCTGCCGGCATCGCTATGGTAGAAGATAAAATTGATGCCATCACCTTTAAGCCCGAAGTAGGCAATACCTACCGGGTGAAAGTGATCAAAATGCTCGAATTTGGTGCCGTGGTAGAATACCTCGATGCTCCAGGTAACGAAGTTTTGCTCCATGTGAGCGAACTCGCTTGGGAACGCACCGAGAATGTAAGCGACGTGGTCAATCTTGGCGACGAACTCGATGTCAAATACTTTGGTATTGATTCGAGAACCCGCAAAGAAAAAGTTTCGCGTAAAGCACTTTTACCTAGACCTCCAAGAGAGGATCGTAAAAAGAATTAATTTTTTTCACCTTTCGTGAAACAATTTTTGATTTTAGTCGTATAAGTAAGTATACCGAGCAACTATGAGACAATTAAAGATAACCAAACAGGTTACCAACCGCGAAACCGCCTCCCTAGACAAATATCTTCAAGAAATTGGCAAAGTAGATTTGATTACGGCCGAAGAAGAAGTAGAGCTGGCGCAGCGGATTAAGGCAGGGGATCAAATTGCCCTAGAAAAATTGACCAAAGCCAATTTACGATTCGTTGTATCGGTTGCTAAGCAATACCAAAACCAAGGACTTACACTACCCGATTTGATCAATGAGGGAAACCTAGGGCTAATCAAAGCGGCACAACGTTTTGATGAAACCCGAGGATTTAAGTTTATTTCCTATGCCGTTTGGTGGATTCGTCAATCCATTCTCCAGGCCTTAGCCGAACAATCGCGTATTGTCCGCCTGCCGCTCAACAAAATTGGTTCGATTAATAAGATCAATAAGACCTATGCTTTTTTGGAACAGGCACACGAACGTGCACCCTCGGCTGAGGAAATTGCCAAAGAGTTGGATATGACCGTCAATGACGTCAAAGAATCTCTCAAAAATTCGGGCAGACACGTATCCATGGATGCGCCTTTGGTTGAAGGTGAAGACTCTAACCTCTATGATGTTTTGAACAGCGGTGAGTCTCCCAATCCAGATAAAACCTTATTGCATGAATCGCTTCGCACCGAAATTGAACGTGCCTTAGAAACCTTGACACCGAGAGAGGCAGACGTTGTTCGTTTGTATTTTGGTTTGGGCAACCAGCATGCAATGACGTTGGAGGAAATTGGTGAAACCTTTGATTTGACCCGCGAGCGTGTTCGTCAAATCAAGGAAAAAGCCATCCGTAGATTAAAGCATACTTCACGAAGTAAAATTTTAAAAACCTATTTAGGATAATGAAAAGGCAGTCCCCGGACTGCCTTTTTTTATAGACTACTATTATGGCAACACGCATAGCACCTTCTTTACTAGCCGCCGATTTTGGCAACTTAGAAAGGGATTGTAAAATGGTCAACGACAGTCAGGCCGATTGGTTTCATATCGACATCATGGACGGGGTTTTTGTTCCCAATATATCGTTTGGTATGCCAGTGCTGAAAGCCATTGGCGTACATGCCAAAAAGCCTTTGGATGTGCATTTGATGATTGTCGATCCGGATCGCTACATCGCTACTTTTGCCGCATTAAATGCCCGTGTACTGACCGTCCATTATGAAGCCTGTATTCACCTACACCGAACGATTCAAAGCATAAAGCAACATAAAATGCTCGCCGGTGTGGCCCTAAACCCCCATACGCCAGTAGCACTTTTGGCTCCCCTACTTAAAGATCTGGACCTGGTTTGTTTGATGAGTGTAAACCCGGGTTTTGGCGGGCAATCTTTTATAGAAGAAACCTATCAAAAAGTGACCGAATTAAAGGAAATGATTGTAGCACAGGGGGCCTCGACTCAAATCGAAATAGACGGAGGGGTTACCGATCAAAATGCAGCGCAACTGGTTGCATGTGGTGCTGATGTTCTAGTTGCCGGAAGCCATGTCTTTAAAGCAACTAATCCAAAAGCAGCAATCGCCAAGCTCAAAGCAATAGGATAAGCAGGCCGTTTATCGGGTAAGTACCCCAAGTCTCTTCTTTTAATATTTCGCCTTAAACTGCACCCTTCTATTTTGGGCGCGTCCACGGGGTGTGGAATTGTCGTCGATGGGAGCGGCCTCACCAAAACCTATGGTTTCGAGGCGGCTAGGGTCGACACCCAATTCGATCAGGTAATTTTTGACGGCCTCTGCCCGGCGAAGGCTAAGGGCTTTGTTGTAACGTTCACTTCCATCCTCTGAGGCATAACCCTCAATGATGAGAACGCCAGAGGGATTTTCTTGCAAAAGGGCTTTGATTTTTTGTAAGGTTTCTAGGGTTTTGGATCCCAATAGTCGATCACTCTCTGCCATAAAGTTGATGGTTGACCCATAATCGTTAATGGTTTGAATCACCGCCTCGGCTAAAGCGGGGCATCCGTTGTTATCCATGTTTCCTTTTTCGTCCGGACATACATCGTCTTTATCGGGCACACCATCACCATCGGTATCTGGCCATGGGCAGCCGTTATTTTCAGCATCACCTTTTTCTTCAGGACATTCATCAATTCCGTCGTGTAACGTATCAGCATCAGTGTCGGGACATCCCTCCATTTCCAGGGTTCCGGCCTGTTGTGGGCATCGGTCGTCTTTATCGGCTATACCATCTTGGTCAGTATCGGGACATCCTTGCATTTCGGCCGTTCCGGGTTCTTCGGGACATAGATCTTCGCTATCGGGTATACCGTCTTCATCTGTGTCGGGGCATCCATTAAAGACCTTAAGTCCAGGCTGGTCGGGGCATTGATCTTTTTTATCTGCTATCCCATCGCCATCCCTATCGTTGTGGCCAAAGTCATAACTCAAACCAAATTCGTTTTGAAAATGCTTGATTCCAAAACTTTCAACTGCGTTTTTATAGGAGGATTGTAGCGTAAAGTACCATTGTTCTCCCAGTCTGACATCTAGACCAAGCCCACCCAAATAGGTTTTCGAAGCATTTTTGGATAGCAAATAAGGATTATCCCCTTGTCCATTGGTAGTATCAAAGCTGCTTAAACCATAACCCATGATGAAGTACGGTTTGATTTTTTTATTAAACGGGCTGTATGTTATAAATCCATCCAGGGAGTAGTAGGGATATTCTACGTTAGAAACTCCTTCTATATTGGTCAACGTATTGACGGCTGCTTGCATACCCAGCGAAAAACCACCTTTGACATGGCGGGATAAAGCAATCGACGGACCACCAAAACTCCAATGGTCGCCTACCCGAAAAAAACCTTCAAAAAAGGCTCCTTGGGTACTGGCGAAAGGGGCATCGGCATCAGGGTTGGTCGGAAAAATATCAATCGCGTTAAATGCCCAGCGAACACGCCAAGGGTTTTCGGCGGTCTGCGCCATACTAAATTCACCCGTCAAGGCACTTATCAACAAAAGAGAGAAAACGATTCTTTTCATGTCTATACAGTAGTACTAATAACTGCAATTTAAGGGATTTATTGTACCTCTTAGAGAACCTAAAGGGCTTTGACTAGAAATAAAAACTCAAAAAATAGTGTAAACCATCCGAACGACTCCTATCAAGGCGTTAGGAATAGCTTCCATAGCTCCAGGTGTATACACCCATTGCAAATTGGGCTTTATCGCCAAGCGGTCATTAAACGGATAGGTGTAATGTATTTCGAGCACACCCTCTGTAGTACTACCCGACACCTCCCGCTGATAAGATGGACTTGTTTGGGCTTGTGCATAGGCTATCCCCAAAACATCTGGCTTTTGAGGGGCCAGCAGTCCGGTAAAAACTAGTCCGATGCTGTAATAATTAGCGAGTACAGGAGCTGATGGTGAGGCCGTACCCCATTGCATAAACGCCCCTAAGGTTCGATTAGGCTGACGGGGATGCTGGTACAATTGTTGATCTAAAATTCCATAGAGACCATATACCGATGGTCGACTCGGTGAAGCACTGCTTTTCCAATAGCCCAGCTTATAAACACCCTTTAATTGCTTGGCGTTGGTTTGGTATTGGAGTTCGGAGATATGGAGTAAACCGTCGCGAGCACCCAAATAAAAATCAATAGAATGGGGATTATCCGACTCCGAACCAGGGTCACCATCGTATAGGGCTGTAGAAAATTTTAAAGCATGGTTGAGTTCCCATTCTAAAACAATACCCGGACTTGCCACGGGAAAGATGGGAAAAGGAGCATTGGTTGATAGATCAGGTTGGATACCAAATGAACTATTGATGAACGTACTTCCATTGTCGGTGATGGCAAAAACCGAATTTAAATCATGCTGACCTATCGTTAGTGATAGTGTGTTCCAAGACCGACGATACCAAAATTGATATAAGCGTAACTTTGACAAGGCCTCAATGTTGTTGGTAACTTGCAAGTCGCCCACCCAAGCAGAAGAGGGCGCACCGTAGTTGTACAATCCATATACGAACCATTCTCCCGGTCCAAGGTTCCCCGCTACAATCAAATCGATATTACCAAGATGACCACTCGCCTGTTGTAACCCGCCCTTAAAATTTGAGGTGAGGTCCTCAGTCAAGGTTAAGGAAGTATGAATCCCTTTGTTTTGCGCTATAACAAACTGATAAATCAGGCTAAAAAGAAGAAAAAATAAGCGTTGTTGCTTCAAAGTAATAGTGTAATTGGGTCAAAACTACCACAAATCCCAATTAAAGAAGTCATTATTTTTAATAAAATAAACACCTGACTCCAGAGGATTAATAATAAAAAAAGCACCATGATATATCATGATGCATGGTTAGTGACCCAGGGAGGATTCGAACCCCCAACCCTCAGAGCCGAAATCTGATATTCTATCCAGTTGAACTACTGGGCCAATGGTTAGGAAATATTTAACCGAAAAACGTCGATTAAATTTCAAGCAAATTTACGCATAAAATTGGATCAATGTCACCCAAAATCGCTTTTAAATAACTCGAGCCAAAAGCCGAAAAAGTTTTACTATCTTCCCTATACCATAAATAAAAAGAATCTATCATGCAAAGAAGGGCTTTTATCAAATCGGGAACCTTGGGTGCCGTCGGGCTAAGTACTGCTGGTTTTTTATCGGCACAGATACAACCCACCAAAAGTCCCCTGAAAATTTCATTAACGCCCTGGTCTCTGATCCGTGCAAGCTATGGGGACCTTGACCCCGAGGGCATGGATGTTTTTGATTTTCCCGTGGCAGCCAAGTCTCTGGGGTTTGATTATATCGACCACGAAATGTTTCACCTCCCTCGCCCCCTAACTACCGAACATCTGGAGAAGATGCGAGCCCGATGCGAAGCCGCAGGGGTGGGCAGTGCTGTTTTGCTTACCGGAGGGATTGGAGATCTAGGGGATCCTGATGCTACAAAACGAAAGAAAGCCATCACTAACTACCAGTATTGGGTCGATGTGGCTGCCGCTCTCGATTGTAGAGCCATGCGCAATGTTTGCGCGGACTTTATTACGATTGATTATAAAGAAAAACTCAAATACACCACCGAAGGTGTACACCAACTAGCGATTTATGCCCAAGAAAAAGGCATAGACCTATTGATTGAGAACCACAACGGCTATACCTCCGATCCAGAATGGTTGGCCCAGCTAATGGAAGATGTAAATGAACCCAATGTGGGGGTTTTGGGCGATTTTAGCAATTGGCGTATCCAACAAAATCCCGATCGCTTTTATCCTGATCCCTATAAAGGCATTGAAATACTGGCACCATATATCCGTGCAGTAAGTGCTAAATCCGAAGATTTTACCCCAGAGGGAGAAGAGTCACGTATCGATTACCAAAAAATGCTAAAAATCCTTCACAATGCCCCTCACTTAATGTTTGCGGGAGTAGAGTTTTTTGGAACTGAAATAACCCGAAATGAGGGAGCGCTCAAAACCAAGGCCTTGCTGGAAAAATATTGGTAGCTAATTCAACTAGGAAAGTCTTTGCTTTACAAACATAGCAATGGTCTTACCATCGGCTTTCCCGGCCATTTTTTGATTGGCCATACCCATCACTTTTCCCATATCTTTCATACTTGAGGCACCCACCTCAGCAATGATTTGATCAATGACTGCTGCCACTTCTTGTTCCGAAAGCTGCTCGGGCAAAAAGGCCTCAATCACCTGGGCCTGGGCTTCTTCGGGTTCGGCTAAATCGACACGGTTTTGTGCTCTAAAAATCGAAGCACTTTCTTTACGTTGTTTAACCAATTTTTGCAAAAGTTTAATTTCGTCATCCTCAGTCAACTGGGCAGATCCTCCACTTTGGGTTTTGGCCAAAAGCAAGGCTGATTTTATCGCGCGAAGCGATTCTAATTGAAGGCTGTCTTTGGCCCGCATGGCCGCTTTGAGTGCAGTGGTTATTTGTTCTTCTAGGCTCATAATCAATCAACGTTGTCGTGTAAATAGGAGTTATTGGAGCGCAACTGAATGTCATCATTGCTGTCGCGATCTACAGAGATACGCGACCCGGTTTGTTCTTCCGAAAAAGCATCCAAATCAATTCCTTGACGTTTATAGGCCGGCTGGCGTTCTAATTCCTCAATCTTGTGCAAATTGGCTTTAAAAACATAATTGAACTTTTTCAATTGGGCTTTACGCTTTTCGTTTTCTATTCGTACCGTTTTCTGAATGGTCCGGTCAAAGGGATGGTTTGTTTGCTCCTCGGCAGGTGTATCTTCCGAAGTAGTTTCTTCTTCTTTCAGCTGTTGGACTTCAGTGGTAGCCTTGGGCGAGAAAGTAATTTCTTCAGTATCCTGAAATACCGTTTCTAAATCGTGTTTTACTGGGTTGGGCTCTTCGGCCTGGTTTTCGTCGATGGGTTCGGGTGCAACGTCATTTGCTTCTTCAAAAGTTGCGGCCAGGGGAAGGTCAAAATCAAAGGTGATTTGTGTTTCTGGTTCGGCAACAATTTCTTCTTCATCAAGCACTTCCATTTCCATCACCGCTTCATCCAAATCATTGATGATAAATGCTTCGGCTTGGGCAGGGGGTTCAAAATCCAAAACAATGGCTTCTTCTTCCAGGTCCTCAGAAACCGTTTCTGCATTGGTAGTTTCTTCAAGGGATTGTTCAAATTCATCCACCGGTGACATAAACTGAGGTTCTTGCTCTGCAGCTATAATTTCATAAACAACCTCCAAATTATATAGGGCTTCTTCAGAAAGTAATTCAGCGGATGTCTCTTCATTGGACACTTGGGTGTCATTTAAATCTTCCGCAACAATATGATTATCAATTGTATTGATTTCTTCTAAAGAAACTTCGTATGCTTCTTCATCGGTTAGAGAAAACATTTGAGGTGCTTCCATTGGGTCTTCTTCAGCCGCGATCACTTCTTCCTCTGTGGTGGGATTTGATTCTTCCTCTAACTCAGTATCGTCTATGAGTAGATGAGTTACTTCGGGTTGGGCTTTGGGAAAAAGTGGCTTGTCCAAGGGGTCCATTTCGTTGGAACTAGTATCTGATCCAACTTTGGTGTTTTGCAGGTCTCCCAAATCGTGCTGCATCACCTGATCTTCTTCGAGGTTATGAATGATTTTTTTGGCCTCGCTATTGACGATTTCATGTTGTTGATCGGCATTAAAACCTGTGGCTATCACTGTTACAGATATGGCCGCATCGAGGCTTTCGTCTTCACCCACTCCCATGATGATGTTGGCATTATGCCCTGCTTCGTCTTGGATAAAATCGTTGATTTCACCGATTTCGTCGATGGTGATTTCTTCGGTACCCGAAACAATCAAAAGCAACACATTTTTACAGCCCTTAATTTTATTGTCATTGAGCAAGGGAGAATCTAAGGCTTTTACGATTGCTTCTTGCGCTCTTTGAGCACCAGATGCCTGTGCTGAACCCATGATGGCCGTACCACTATTGGTCAGTACGGTTTTGGCGTCCTTAAGGTCAATATTTTGGGTATAGTGATGGGTGATTACTTCGGCTATACCTCTTGCGGCAGTAGCCAAAACTTCGTCTGCTTTGGCAAAACCGGTTTTAAAACCTAAGTTGCCGTACACCTCGCGGAGTTTATTGTTGTTGATGACAATCAGCGAATCAACCTCAGCACGAAGCTTATCAAGTCCATCCTGGGCCTGATCGAGGCGTAATTTTCCTTCGAATTGAAAGGGCATGGTGACGATCCCCACCGTAAGAATATCCATTGCTTTGGCCATTCGAGCCAAAATAGGCGCGGCACCCGTACCGGTTCCACCACCCATTCCGGCAGTGATAAAGATCATTTTGGTATGGGTTTCCAACAACGCCTGAAGGGTTTCCATACTCTCCTCGGCCGCCTTGGCCCCAACTTCGGGATTTGCACCGGCTCCTAGCCCCTCGGTCAGGGTGGCCCCTAACTGAATTTTTATCGGTACAGGACTTTCTTGCAAGGCTTGTGCATCGGTATTACAAACCACAAAATCTACCCCATTGATTCCTTGCTGAAACATGTGGTTGATGGCATTGCTACCTCCGCCTCCCACACCGATTACTTTGATGACGTTGCTTCGGTTTTTGGGTAAATCAAAACTGAAATTGCTGTTCGAAATCTCTTCCATTTCAATAATTATGCGTTATCTAAAAAATTTTTAAACTTGTCGGCCCACCGTTCAAGGATGGTTTTGCGATTCAGGGCAATGGGATCTTCCACCGGGTCGGCTTCGGTCTCCGTTAGCTGTACTTCTTCGCCTACTGGGGCTGTTGCAACTTGGGGAGCTTGGTGTTTCGCATCGGTCTCCAGGGCATTCATCAAAAGTCCAACCGCCGTGGCAAAAACAGGACTGGTTTGTGTAGTGGGGGTTTCCCCCGCCAAATGCTCACCGGGATAACCTATACGGGTATCCATACCGGTAATGTATTCGACCAGTTGCTTTAGATGTTTGAGTTGGCTTCCTCCACCGGTGAGTACAATTCCGGCGATGAGTTTTTTCTTTTGCTCGTTATGGCCGTAGTTTTTGATTTCCAAAAAGACTTGCTCGATAATCTCTACCACTCGTGCATTGATGATTTTTGAAAGTGTTTTTAGTGAAATTTCTTTGGGATCTCTTCCTTGCAAGCCGGGGATAGAGACAATCTCGGTTTCGCGATTTTCACCCGGCCAGGCAGAACCAAATTTTACTTTCAACAGTTCGGCTTGCTTTTCGATAATCGAACAACCTTCTTTGATGTCTTCGGTGATGACATTTCCTCCAAAAGGAATTACGGCCGTGTGGCGGATGATGCCATCTTTAAAAATGGCCAAATCTGTTGTACCACCACCGATGTCGATAAGGGCAACACCGGCTTCTTTTTCTTCACGACTTAAAACTGCTTCCGAAGAGGCCAAAGGCTCCAAGGTGATATTGCTCAGCTCTAGGTCGGCACTTTTGATGCATCGCCCAATATTGCGAATCGAAGATACTTGTCCGACCACCACATGGAAATTGGCTTCCAGACGGCCCCCATACATCCCGATGGGTTCTTTGATCTCTGCTTGGCCATCGACCTTGTATTCTTGAGGAAGTACATGAATAATTTCTTCCCCCGGAAGCATCACCAGTTTATAGACTTGCTGAATCAGGGCTTCAATATCTTTCTCATCGATAACTTCTTCGGGGTGTTGTCGGGTGATATAGTCACTGTGTTGTAGACTTCTGATATGCTGTCCGGCTATACCCACTACAACACGTTCGACCGGCATACCCGAATTGATTTTAGCTTCGTCCACCGATTGTTGAATAGACTGAATGGTTTGGGTGATGTTATTGACGACCCCTCGGTGAACACCCAAGCTTTTGGATTTTCCAATGCCTAAGATTTCAACCTTACCAAATTCGTTTTTCTTGCCAACCATGGCGACGATTTTGGTCGTTCCGATGTCGAGTCCTACAGAGATATTTTCTTGTTCCATAACGTTATAAAACTGAGGCAACCACTTGTTGTGCTACGGTCAAATCGATTTTGTGCACATCGGGTTGCGGGTTATTTAATTTATAATAGGCACAAAAGGCCTTGATTTTTTTGGTTTTTTCGTTCATCTGGGTTGCGGTTCCAAAATAGACATCAAAGCCAAATGAGCGTAGCTGAAGCGTATAGCCTTGGCCATTTTTTTGGAGTCCCACCAGTTCACCCATCCAAAAAGGATCGGCTTGCAAATCTTCAACAAAGGCCACCACCTCGGGGGCCAGTTCAGGGGCCAAGTCTCCAAAAAATAGGGGAACATCTGCCGTGTATTTTTTTGATAAAGCAAACGCTTGCGAATGCATATCGAGGTAATAACTACGAGAACCTTGGACACGTATGTAGGGTTTGCGTTCTTCAATAAAAATTTTTAGAGTTCCTTCCGGAGTAGCGTAAACAGCTGCATTTTGTACCGATTCTACAGCACCTATCAGCCCCTCTACTCTATTCAAATCTAAGCTATCTTTTGCTCCTACAGGAAACTGCCCTAATTTTTGTTTTAAAAAGTTTTCAACGAAAGGGCGGTCTAAAAATTTAGGCACTTCTTCTTGAAAATAAATGTTAAACGTATGGTATTTTCTCAGGTCATTTTGCCACCTACTAAAGAGGGATAAGCCAATCAATAGCAGGGCCATCAGACTACAAAAAACGATTTGATGGATTTTTTTCATGCCGTCTTGATTAGGTTTTGAAAATGAGTACCGATATCCCCTGCGCCCAAAACTGCGATCAGGTCACAAGAAGAGGTTTGTATATAAGTCTCCAATTGGTCTGGATGGAGCTTTGTTTTTTCTTGATGTGATAGGGCATCCAAAAGTCGGTCGGTGGTGATTCCGGCTATGGGCCGTTCACGGGCCGGATAGATATCCATCAGGGCCACGGTATCAAAAAGTTCCAACACCTGACAAAAAGCAGTCCAAAAGTCTTGGGTTCTTGAAAACAAATGGGGTTGGAACACTACACCTATTTTTAGGTCCGTATAATGGGTTCGTAAAGCATTATAAACCGCCTGTATTTCTTCAGGATGATGAGCATAGTCGTCAATCAAAATTTTGTTTTGCCAAGTAAAGCGATTCATTCGGCGTTGTATCCCCTGAAAATCAGCAAGTGCATTGGCCATAGTCGCGACATCAAAGCCAAGTTGATGTCCGAGGGCTAAGGCACCAAGCGCATTCATCAAATTGTGCTGCCCCAGCATAGGGAGTCGTGTTTTGGAAAAAGTTCCTCCGGGGGTAATCAAGGTAAATTCAAACCCCTCTTCAGTTCTAGACAAATCCTTTGCACGGTAGTCCACCGATGCCCCAAAACCATAGGTCAACCCCGAAAGCGGGAGGCCCTCTGCATGGACTAACCCCTCGGAGGTGCTTTGACTAAAAGTAACAAAGGTATCCCTGAGATTTTGAGCGGTAGTGTATATGTCCAAATGATCGGCATCCATCGAGGTAATGGCAATTTGAGCAGGGTGTAACTGTAAAAACGAACGGTCGTATTCATCGGCCTCAACCAACAGATAATCGGTACCCGTAGCGATATAATTCGATTCAAATCCCTTTAAAATACCCCCTACAAAAGCGGTAAACGATTGGTTGGTCGCGTGCATCAAGTGGGCCAAAAGTGCCGTGGTAGTGGTTTTTCCATGGGTACCTCCCACAGCAATGGTGTAAATGGATTTGGATAAACTGCCGAGGACCTCAGCACGTTTTTTTACCGAATAGGAATGTTTCTGAAAATAGACCAACTGGGGATGTGTCTTGGGCAATGCCGGAGTATAGATGATTTGGGTTTCGGTTGACATGCATGCGCTGGGAATTGCGTCTACACCCTCGTCATAGGTGATGGTGATGCCCAAAGCTTCCAAATCACGGGTGAGGGATGTGGAGGTTTTGTCATAACCATAAACCCGATGTTGCTGGTGTAAGAAATGACGGGCCAAAGCCGACATGCCGATACCGCCAATTCCCAAAAAGTAATAGGTGGTTTTGGTCATGCGGCGCGGAGTTTTTCTAGTTCATCAACGATAGTCTTCGCCGCATCGGGGCGCCCTAACTTTTGAATTTCTTGTCCCATTTTCTCACGCAATACATCGTCTTTCCAAAGGGATTCAAAAGCGTGTATAAATTCTTTTTCCAAGTCTTTTTCGGCCAGTACTTGGGCGGCACCTTTTTGGGCCAGGGCTTGGGCATTGTGCATTTGATGGTTTTCGGCCACATTGGGGGATGGAATCAACAAACAGGGTTTCCCGGCGATACAAAGCTCAGAGAGGGTCCCCGCCCCGGATCGGGAGATAATCAAATCGGCGGCAGCATACAATTGATCCATTTCGGCCACAAAAGGTACTACCGTACAATTTGTATTCTGATAAGATTTGTAGGTGTCATAGTAAAGGCTTCCACATTGCCAAATGAGCTCTATTTGATGCGTTGCAAAATAGCTATTGTGATCGGCCACAATTTGATTAATTTTTCGGGCGCCCAGGCTCCCCCCAAGCACCACAAGGGTATTGGAATTGGGGTTTCGCCCAAAAAAGGCCTTAGCCTTTTTGGAATCTATACCGTGTTGGGTTAGGTTTTTTCTAATTGGATTACCTGTAATTACCAGTTTATTAGATGGGAAAAAGCGTTCCATGCCCTCATAGGCTACGGCGATTTTCTTTACCCTTTTTCCCAAAATCTTATTAGTAATTCCGGGGTATGAATTTTGTTCTTGAATCAGTGCCGGAATCCCTAACCACGATGCAACAAACAAAAGGGGTCCACTGGCAAAACCTCCGGTTCCCACGACCATTTGGGGTTTAAAGCGAACGATTATGACCAGAGCTTGCACTAAACTCACCAGCAGTTTGATTGGGAAAAGCAGGTTACGCAATGACAAAGACCGTTGTAAACCATCGATCCACAGGCCTTTGATAGGGTAGCCATTTTGAGGTATTTTTTCCATTTCCATACGACCCAAAGCACCAACAAACAAGATATCGGCATCCTCTTCCCGTGCTTGTAAGGCTTGGGCTATGGCCAGTGCCGGGTATATATGCCCGCCGGTTCCTCCTCCTGATATGATAATTTTAGACGGTTTCACTCAATACGGCTAAAGGGTTATTTTCATCCATTTCAATCGGGCTTGCTGGGGTCGAATCTAAGGATCGACTGACACTCAAAATCATCCCTAGCGCGATACAGGTCATCCATGCCGAAGTTCCTCCACTACTAATCAGTGGTAGAGTTTGGCCCGTTACCGGGAAAACCTGTAACGCTACTCCGATATTGACAAAGGCTTGCAATACGATGGGGATACCAATACCCATAACCAATAGTTTAGCAAACGGGTGTGCCGCCTTATGGGCAATGACCACAATCCGAAACAACAACAATAGGTAGAGGACAATTAACAAGGTACCACCTACAATCCCCCATTCTTCAACAATAATGGCATAGATAAAATCGGAGGAGCTTTGTGGTAAAAAGTTTTTCATCACACTTTTTCCCGCACCTACGCCCAGTATCCCTCCAGTCGCTACGGCAATTTTGGCGCGTTCGATTTGATAATTTCCCGATGCCGCATCGCCTTGACTAAAATTTTCTATCCGATTGATCCAGGTATCGATGCGGTTGGGCACTACATTGGGAAAAGCTTTGGCCAACAAAACAAATAACAAGCCCATACCCACGCCACTGGCCAAAATAGCAGCAAGGTATTTAATAGGGTATCCACTGATAAAAATCAATACTCCGGACATAAAAAACAGCAAGGCTGCGGTCGAAAAGTTGGAGGGAAAAATAAGTAAGACCACCAGTAAAACTGGGAGCCATAGATAAAGAGCGGTACTTTTGAAAGTGGCCGATTGCACTTTTCCTTTGGAGAGGTAATTGGCCAAATAGGTCAAAAGGGTTAGCGAGGCCAAGGTTGACGTCTGGAAACTCAACCCGATAAGCGGAATGCGAATCCACCGGCTAGCATTGGCCCCTTCAATTACGGTACCTTGTGAGGCGGTATATAATAATAGTACAATGGACACCGGTAGCATCAGAATTGAAATCCCTTTAAAATAATGAAAGGGCACCCGATGAATCGCCAACATGAATCCAAAACCAAAAAGCATGATAAAAAAATGCTTGATCAAATAGCCCATAGGCGTACCCTTGCCCACGACATAGGCCAGGTTGGTGCTCGAACTGTAAACAGGTAAAAAAGAAAATACCGCAAGCAGTGCTATGATGCCCCACAAAACCCGATCTCCCTGAAAAAATGCAAAACCTGTTTTCATCTTTATCTATAAATTTCTTACGGCTGCTTTAAATTGATTTCCACGGTCTTCATAATTCTTAAAAAGGTCAAAACTTGCACAGGCCGGAGAGAGCAATACATTGTCCTTTTTTTCGGCAATTTTACGGGCAATCTTTACCGCCTCAGTTACCGAAGTGGTTTCGACCATGATCTCAACAATGGGCTGAAAGGCCTCAAATAGTTTTTGATTGTCCACCCCCAAACAGATGATTGCTTTTATTTTTTCATGCACCAAGGGCAACAATGCGCTGTAATCATTGCCTTTGTCCACTCCACCAACAATCCATACGGTTGGGGCATCCATACATTCGAGGGCATAATAGGTCGCGTTGACGTTGGTGGCTTTTGAATCGTTGATGTAACGTACATTTTGAATGGTCAGCACCGGCTCTAAGCGGTGAGGCACCCCCTTGAATGTAGCGAGGCTTTGACGAATACTTTCTTTACTAACTTTAAATAGGTCGGCTACTGTGGCCGCAGCCATGGCGTTGAGTAGATTGTGTCTACCTTGTAGGGAAAAGGCGTTGGTGGGTATCATTTTTTGGTCGTTTTCGTGTATAATGTGTAAGGCATCTTCTTGATGTGTGGTATAGGGTTTGGGCATTTCGGATGTAAACCCAAAAGCGTGAATTTTGGCCGCGGTTTGATGGGCAAATAGCGCCTCTTTTAGAACGGCATCGTCTGCGTTAAAAAGCAACATGTTTTTGGAGGTTTGGTTTTTGGTAATTTTAAGTTTGGCGGCGATATACTGCTGAAAATCGTAGTTATAACGGTCCAAATGATCGGGTGTGATATTGGTGATTACTGCAATATGGGGTTGAAACGTATGTATGTCATCCAATTGAAAACTGCTTATTTCGAGTACATACACCTCAAACTGTTCTTCGGCAACTTGTTGGGCAAAACTATAACCCACATTTCCTCCCAAACCGACATTTAAACCGGCTTTTTTAAGCAAATGATACGTCAACATCGCCGTAGTGGTTTTGCCATTGCTCCCCGTAATGCCGATGATTAGCGCATCGGTAAACTTGGCCGCAAATTCGATTTCGGATAGTATGGGACAATTCTGTTCCCTAAAATTGCTAAGTATGGGTGCATTGCTGGGAATACCCGGACTCTTGACCACCCATTGGACATTTTGCATTTTGTCTATGCTGTGTTGGGTTTCTTCCCAATCGATTTGGTATTGATCCAACAACTTTTTAGTAGCCGTATCTATGGTCGAAGCATCGGAGACAAAAACGTCCATACCCTGCTTTTTGGCCAATAGCGCGGCACCTACTCCACTTATTCCTGCACCCAATACGACTCCTCGTTCTTTCATTATCTGATTTTTAGGGTTACAATGGATAGTACGGCCAACAAGATGCCCATGATCCAAAATCGAGCGACAATCTTACTTTCGTGAAAGCCTTTTTTCTGGTAATGATGGTGCAGAGGTGCCATCAACAACAGGCGTTTACCGCTACCTGTTTTTCTTCGGGTATATTTAAAATACCCCACTTGCAGGGCCACTGAGAGGTTTTCGATGACAAAAATTCCACATAAAACAGGAATCAAAAGTTCTTTACGAACTATGATCGCAATCACGGCTATCAGGGCGCCTATGGTCAAACTACCGGTATCGCCCATAAATACCGAAGCAGGATAGGTATTGTACCACAAAAAACCAATCAAAGCCCCTAAAAAGGCCGCTACAAAAATGGTGATTTCGCCCGCGCGGGGAATAAACATGATGTTGAGGTAGTCTGCAAAAATGACATTTCCCGAGACCCAGGCAAAAATTCCTAACGAAAAGACCATGATGGCCGAACTGCCTGCGGCTAAACCGTCAATGCCATCGGTGAGATTGGCCCCGTTGGAAACCGCAGTGGTGATAAAAACCACGATAGGAATAAACAACAGCCACGCCCATTGGTAGGCCTCATTGTCTGAAGTAGGCAACAATGCAGTATAGTCAAATTCATTATTCTTTAATAAGGGGATTGTGGTGATCAACGATTTTTCTTCTGCTCCAAAAAGTGAAGCATCCGGGTTTTGTGCTTGCACGGCTTGTGGCACTTCTTGACGCACAGTCACCTCGGGATGAAGATACAGCACACCACCGATGACACAGCCCAAAATAATTTGACCAATAATTTTAAAAACGCCTTTGAGCCCCTTTTTGTCTTTTTTGAAAATCTTGATATAGTCATCAACCCAGCCGATGGTTCCCATCCAAAGCGTCGTGAAAATCAATAATTGGATGTAGATGTTGGTCAGGTCAGCGATTAACAGGACAGGCAAAAGGGTCCCCAAAATTATCATGATTCCCCCCATGGTCGGTGTTCCGGCTTTTTCCATTTGTCCGTCTAAGCCAAGATCACGAATGGACTCACCCACCTGATTTTTGCGAAGTTGCTCTATGATTTTTCGGCCAAAAAGGAGCACAAACAACAGGGAACCAGTCACAGCAAACAAGGCTCTAAAAGACAAAAAACCAAACAAGCCCGCGCCGGGGATGTCGTAAAAGTTTTGGAGGTAGTCAAACAAATGGTAGAGCATGTCAGTCTTTTTTTAGAAAGATGGTTTGGGCAATTTTATAATCGTCAAAAGGATGGCGTTCTCCTTTAATCTCCTGATAGGTCTCGTGGCCTTTACCGGCAATCAGTATAACATCTTTGGGCTGCGAAAGATGATGCGCAACATTGAGGGCCTCGCGGCGGGAAACCACATTGAGCACCTTCTTATAATCTTCGGGAGCAACCCCGGCCACCATTTGTTTAATGATCAACTCAGGGTCTTCGTCTCGGGGATTGTCTGAGGTAAAAATGACTTTGTTGCTGTACTTAGCGGCAATCTCTCCCATGAGTGGACGCTTTTCACGGTCTCGGTTTCCACCGCATCCCACAACAGTAATCAACGATTCGTTGTTGGTTCGGATTTTATTGATGGTTTGTAAAACGTTTTCTAGGGCATCGGGAGTGTGGCAATAATCAACCACAACGACTACTTTGTCCGGTGATTCAAAAGTTTGAAAACGCCCCGCCACATTTTGTAATTTACTCACGTACTGTAGCAAGTCCATACGGTCTAATCCCATCAAAAGCCCACAACCATAGACGGCTAGTAAATTGGCTGCATTAAAAGATCCTACCAAGGTAGTCCACACCTCGGTATTGTCCATTTTTAATAACATTCCTTGAAACTGATTCTCCAAAACAGCCCCTTGGAAATCGGCATAATTCTGCAGGGCATAACTGTACTTTTTGGCTGGGGTGTTTTGAAGCATAAAAGCCCCGTTTTTGTCATCCCAATTCACCAAGGCAAATGCGGAAGCGGGCAATTGGTCAAAAAATCGTTTTTTGACATCCCGATATTCGGCAAAGCTTCCGTGATAATCCAGATGATCGTGAGTTAAATTGGTAAAAATTCCCCCGCTAAAATGAAGCCCTGTCGTTCGTTCTTGATCGATACCATGTGAGGACACTTCCATAAAACAATGGCTGACACCCCCCTCGACCATCGCATGTAAATGTTTGTTAATCACCATAGGGTCGGGTGTGGTGTGCGTTGCAAGGTATTCTTGGTCCAAATAGGTGATGGCTACCGTGGAGATCAATCCGGTTTTATGGCCGGCATAGCTAAAAACCTTGGACAACAAGCTGGTGACTGTGGTTTTCCCATTGGTACCGGTAACGCCTACTAATTCGAGTTTTTTAGACGGGTTGTCATAAAAATTAGCAGCCATGATACTCAATGCCTTATGTGCATTGTCCACTTGAATCACGACTTGTTCATCGGCAAGACCGGTAGGAATGTCTTCAACAACGACTGCAACGGCGCCCTTCTCAATAGCCTTGGAAATAAAGTCATGCCCATCGACCTGGGTGCCTTTTAGGGCTACAAATACAGCCCCCTCTTTCACCGCTCTTGAGTCAAAACAAACCGTTGTAATCGGTGTTTTGATATTCCCTATAGTCGCCTCTAAAGGAACGCGGTACAAAATATCTTGTAGTGTTTTCATGAGAGTTTAAGCGTTACTTTAGCGATGGTTTGCAATTCGGTTCCGGGCTTGATTGACTGTTGAGTGACCTTGCCTTTTCCGATCAACTCGACTTCGATTCCCCACTGTTCCAAGAGTTGTAAAGCCGACCGAGGGTCTAGGCCCTGGAGATTGGGCATCACGGAGTTTTCGGTTGAAACTTCTAGGGACTGTTTACCCCCTAGTTGGCCCAGTGATTGGCGGGGAACAGTGACCTCTACCGGGGTGCTGTTGTATATTTTTTTAGCGATTTTTTTAAAAACCGGAGCGGCTACAGTGGCCCCATAATAGCCTTTCTTTTTATTGGGACGATGAATTACAACGATACAAGAATACTTGGGTTTTTCGGCCGGAAAATAACCAACAAAACTAGATACATACTGCACATCGTCTGTCGTATAATCCACCTGACAGGTACCTGTTTTACCCGCCATAGAGAGTTGTTCATCTTTGATACCATGAGCCGTTCCCCATTTTTTGTCCACCACATTAAACATCATTTTTTTTACGGCCGTCAGGGTGGACTTTGAGCAAATCGATGGATTGAGAATTTGGGGAGAAAAACTTTGTTCGGGGGCAGCACCTAGGTTGCTGATTTTATGAATAAACTGGGGCTTAACCATGACACCATCATTGGCGATGGCGTTGTAAAACGTCAAGGTTTGCAAGGGGGTTAGTGCCACGCCGTAGCCGTAGGCCATCCAGGGCAAGTCTAGCCCATCCCAATCAGCATCTGTGGGGTACGGAATTTTGGGGATCGCCTCGCCTTTGATGTCGATTTTCAAGGGTTTGTCGAGCCCCATGTGATAGAGTCGGTCCACAAACTTTTGAGGGTTATCACCATAATTTTCGGTGATGATTTTAACCATACCGGTATTGGATGATACCTCAAATACTTCGGCAGCTGTCAGCGTTCCATAGCCGCCGCGTTTAGAATCTTTTACTTTATATTTTCCAAAAAATTTCAACTCCCCCTTACCGGTCTCTACTAAGGTTTCTTCTTGGACAACATCGTCTTCCAGTGCAGCGACCATGGCCATAAGCTTAAAGGTAGAACCCGGTTCATGGGCTTCGCCCACCGCATAATTGAGTTTTTCGTAATAGGTGCCTTCTGAAGTTCTACCCAAATTGGCCACAGCTTTTACGGCCCCGGTTTGGGTTTCCATGACCACCGCCGTGCCATGATCGGCTTCAAAGGCTTCGAGTTGGGCCAAAAGCGCATTATGGGCCACATCCTGAATATTGATATTAAGGGTGGTGTGGATATCAAAACCGGCAGTGGGTTCTTTTTCGTTGCTATCATTGATGGGTTTCCATTGGCCATTGGCGATTTTTTGCTTGAGTCTTCGGCCTTCATCTCCTCGAAGGTATTGACTGTAAGCCCCCTCTAGGCCTACGCGTAGATAACTGCCGTCGGCATCTTGCATTTCATAGCCTACCGTCCGTTCGGCAACTTTTCCCAGTGGGTGTTCTCGGATGATGTTTTGTTCAACGATAAGGCCACCTTTATAGATGGGTTGATTAAACAGGGGTAGTGCTTTAATTTTTTTATACTGGCTATAGGTGAGGTTTTTGGCAACAAGCAGGTAACGATTTTGTTGTTGTTTTGCCCGATCAAACTTTTGGAGGATGTCCTCTTTGGCTTGTCCAATGATTTGTGCAAGTCCAAGCGCCATGGCTTCACGATGCGCCTGGTATAGGGCTGTGGCGGGTACTTTGGCGTCCCATCGCAATTCGAAGCGCGGAACCGATGTAGCCAAAATACTCCCGTCATCAGCATATACATTTCCTCGGCTGGGTTCGAGCTTTACATTTTTTACGGTACGCTGCAAAGCGATTTGCTGGTAATGCTCTCCCTGTACTGTATGAATATACAGGAGCTTTCCGATGAGGACAAAAGCCAACAAACCGAGGACAATTCCTACTAAATAGGTCCGGTTCATTATTTTTTTAAGCAATTGAGCATCCATCATTTCACGATAATTTTAACCGGTGGCTTGGTGGCGGGCTTAACCCCTCGATCACGAAGTTGGGCAATGATTTTACTTTCCATTTTGCGTTCCATCAGTTGGGAGCGCCCCTCTATAAATTGACTTTTAAGGGATTTGATTTCATCGTTAAGTTGTGCAATTCGAAAAATTTTACCGTCAGCACTGTGGCCACTGCCAATCATGATCAAGGCCAATGTTGAAAGGAAAATGATCATCCGCCAATTTTTAAAAGCACCTTCCTTGACGAGAAAATCAATGTTCAATAAAGCGATGATTTTTTTCATAGGCGTTCGGCTATTCGGAGTTTGGCACTTCGTGCACGATTATTTAAATGGATTTCTTTCGAGCTAGGCACAATTAATTTTCCCACTGCCTTAAAAGGCACTTTTTTGCGACCATAAAGGTCGGTTGCACTTTCACCTTCAAAACAACCGTCGCGAACGTAGCGTTTGACCAAGCGATCTTCGAGTGAATGATAGGCAATACACACCAAGCGTCCATGGGGTTTGAGGATCTCAGTGGATTGCGCCAAAAAAGAAACTAAGACTTCTAGTTCCTGATTCACCTCGATGCGGAGGGCCTGAAACACCTGAGCTACTCTTTTATTGAGGATATGCCCAGGGAAAAAGGGCTGTAAAACACCTACTAAATCGGTTGTCGTGACCAAGGGTTGTTGTTGACGGGCTACATACAACGCATCGGCAATCGCTTTGGCGTTGGTCAATTCCCCATACAATCGAAAAATCTTTTGCAAGGCCTTGACATCATACGTATTTACGACTGTGGCAGCATCCAATGGCTGACTGGTATTCATTCGCATATCCAACGGTCCTTCCATACGGGTCGAAAAGCCCCGATCTGCCGTATCAAACTGATAGGAAGACACACCAAAATCAGCCAATACACCATCGACTTGTTCGATTTGATAAAACTTTAAAAATCGTTTTAGATGACTAAAATTCGCCTGAATCAAGGTAAATCTCGGATCTTCAATTTGGTTTTGCGCAGCGTCTGCATCTTGGTCAAAAGCCAACAAACGGCCGTCCTCATTTAGTTTTGCTAAAATAGCGCGCGAATGCCCGCCGCCGCCAAAAGTCACATCCACATAAACCCCGTTGGGACGTATCGCCAAACCAGCAATCGCCTCCGAACACATAACCGGTTTATGATAGGCTGTCATCATTGGCATCTCCCATTACTTCTTCGGCTAATGCAGCAAAATCTAAAGTGGCTGCATCGATGGCTGCTTCGTAATTGTCTTTGTCCCACAACTCCAAAATATTGACCGCTGAGGAAATCACAATTTGTTTTTTCATGGCTGCATGCACAACCAAGTCTTTGGGAATCAATAGACGACCCGAAGCATCGATTTCGACCAACTTTACCCCGGCCGTAAAACGCCGGATAAAGTCGTTATTTTTCTTGTTGAAGCGGTTCAATTTATTGACACGCTCCATCAAAGCTTCCCATTCTTTGAGGGGATACAATTCTAAACAACGGTTAAAAACTGCACGTTTAAGGACAAAACCATCTTGCATCTGCGCCGCCAGTTGCTTCTTCAACGCCACCGGAATCATGATCCGGCCTTTGGTGTCGGCTTTGCATTCATATGTCCCTATAAAATGTTGCACCCGTGATTATGAATTAGTTAGTACCAAATATAAAATTATTTTACCACATTTTACCACTTAATACCACTTTGTTAATAACTTTTTCCACTCGTGTATCTAGACTTTCTACCCCATGAAAGTATTTTGATATCCTAAATGGGAAATACCTATATTTGCATTCATTGAAAGCACAATGAAATGACTCAGGAACTGGTAGAGAAAGACGGTTTTAGGTATGTAGAAAAAGGCACCGGCCAACCGCTGATTATATTGCACGGTCTCATGGGTGGGCTGAGCAATTTTAAAGGAGTTTACGAACACTTTTCAGAAAAGAATTACCGGGTAATTATCCCCGAATTACCAGTCTATGACCTTCCGCTTCTCAAGACCACAGTCAAAGATTTTGCGCTTCACTTAGACAAGTTTATCCAGATGATGGCCCTTGACCAAGTCGTTCTGTTAGGCAATTCACTGGGTGGGCATATCGGTCTTTTGTACACCAAACTTTTTCCAGAAAAAGTGCGAGGACTCATCATTACTGGTAGTTCAGGCCTATACGAAAATTCAATGGGAGATGGTTATCCCAAGCGGGGAGATTACAACTACATCAAGATGAAAAGCGAAGAGGTTTTTTATGACCCGAGTGTAGCAACCAAAGAAATTGTAGACGATGTCTATGAGACGGTCAATGACCGAAATAAATTGGTAAAAACTTTAGCCATCGCCAAAAGTGCCATTCGCCATAACATGGCCAAGGACTTACCCAAAATGAAAACCCCCACTGCCGTGATATGGGGCGCACAAGACTGTGTAACACCACCCAATGTGGCCGAAGAATTCGAAAAATTGCTTCCTAACGCTACCTTGTATTGGATTGACAAATGCGGACATGCGCCCATGATGGAACATCCTGATCGCTTTAACGAAATCACCGAGCAGTGGCTTCAGGCCAATAATATCTAAATCCCATGCAGATCAAATCTGCTGTTTTTGTCGAGAGTAACACCAATGTCGCACAATGCCCACAAGGGCCTTTTCCTGACTTTGCGTTTATTGGACGTTCGAACGTGGGTAAATCTTCGTTAATCAACGCGCTTTGCCAACGAAAAAACCTGGCCAAGACCTCTTCAAGACCCGGTAAAACACAGCTTATCAATCATTTTTTAATCAACGAAAAATGGTATTTGGTCGATCTGCCCGGCTATGGCTATGCGCGGGTATCCAAAAAAACCAAAGAAAAATTCCAATCCTATATCACCGCCTATTTTAAAGCACGTAAACAATTGGTTTGCGCCTTCGTCTTGGTGGATGTTCGGCATGAGCCCCAACCGATCGATATCGACTTTTTGACTTGGTTGGGCAATGAACAACTGCCCTTTGCACTGGTTTTTACCAAAGCCGATAAACTAAAACCCAAGGCATTGACAAACAAAGTGGACCACTATTTGGAACACCTAAAAGCTCAATGGGAAAGCCTGCCGCCCTATTTTGTAACTTCTGCCAGTCAGGCAATAGGACTCGATGCACTCAAAGCGTATATCGATCAAGTCCTGACAGAACTCGAAGGACTTAATGTTTTTTAAGGCCTAGCTGTTCGGCAAAAAAAGCAGAAAAATCTTTTAACGCCCCCGTCATTTTTTCATCTCCAGTGGCTCGTTGATAGGTATCGCTCATCGTCAACAGAGTTTGATGAAAAAAGTGTTGCATCTGATCCATCGGCATATCCTTTACCCATAAATCCATTCGCAGGGTTTCTTGTTGGTCACCGTCCCAAAGCGCCAATAACATCGCTTTAGCGTCTTCATCAACCACTCCTCCATCGGGAGCAGACCACTTTATGTGTTCAGGAATTTTGTTTTCGTCCAAACTCACTTCTATAGTAATCGGACTAACTTTAGTTGCTGCCATTAGCGCTTGGGTTTATAATTAGATGCGTTAAATAAGGTTTGTGCAGGAAGACCCATCCACGCATTAAGCGATTCGGGGTTGTTTTTTTCGACATAGGAAAGGATGATTTGGGCCCCCAGCCAGCGACCGATACGTCCGGGCGATTCATTGTCGATTTCTAAATAAAATTTGGAAAAGGGCGCCGGGGCGACAAAGCGATCTTGCAGTTCGGGGTCGGGATCAAACAAGATTTGCTTTTCGATAAAATATTGCCAAATATAGCGTTCATTGTCTTGAACCCATTGCTCTTGTTCAGCGGTATATCCATGCAAATCTGCAGTAGCCGTATGCGGCAAAAAAAGGGATTGGATATAAAACAACTTTCCGTAATAGAGCATCGCAGCGAGCAGGCTTCGTTCTTGAGGTTGAGGAACCATCGTTTCGGCAATCTTTTCAGCCACATGAACCGGGATGAACCGGGCATCCATTTGTTCCCGGACATAGCTTGGAATCCCCTCATAAAGCGAATGATTTTCACCTAAATAGGTGTCTAAAGAAATCAGTAAAAGGCTATCGGCAAAGAGGGTTTTACTTTGATAATCTACATTATTGATCAATCCGATGGTATGAGGAACCCGAAATTTGGGATACCTATGGGTAATGTGCTTAAAGAGATGGGTTAGCGCTTCTTCTAACGCATGGGCTTGGTCAAATTTTTCATTTACAGCGGCTTGTAGCAAAAGTTGCAAACTGTCTTTTTGCCGTCGAATCCATACGCTGTCAGAAAACTGCTCCGGAAACAGGTAAGGATATCGTGCTTTAAGTGCGGGGATGTCTTCGGGTTCCGCCTGATGAAATTGAAGGTCAAAACGATCAATTTTCAATTGGATGGGGAGTGCCTCTAAAGCTTGTTCATTTTCATCTACCCCAGCACAGCCCACCAAAAATGAAAAAATCAAAATCGACACGTAGCGGCATTGCGAAAAACACAATTCCTTAAGAAACATCAGCTTTATCATGGGCTAGAACAAGTGAAAGGCTTATTTTTACACAAAAATATAAAGGAAAATACGTATTCCGCTATGAAATCTCCCGAAAAAGTAAAAGATCATATTGTGCAATGGTTGATCGACTATGCGCAAAATGCCCAAATGAAAGGTTTTGTCGTAGGTGTTTCAGGCGGAATTGACTCTGCGGTTACTTCGACCCTCTGCGCTTTAACAGGTCTGGAGGTGCTTTGCTTGGAAATGCCCATACATCAGCATCCCGATCAAGTGTCAAGGGCCCAGCAACACATCAACCTGCTTACAGAGAACCATCCGAATGTCAAGGGGCAAACCGTCGACCTCACGCCCTTGTATGATCAATTTGTAAGTATGCTCCCCCCTTTATCCGATGAACAAGCGGCCGATCAATTTTTGAGCTTGGCCAATACCCGCGCCCGACTGCGCATGAGCACCTTGTATTATTTTGCGGGTTTGCTCCGCTATTTGGTGGCCGGTACCGGAAACAGAGTTGAAGACTTTGGTGTAGGTTTTTATACCAAATACGGAGACGGAGGTGTGGATCTCAGCCCCATTGCTGATCTGCTCAAAACACACGTATTTGCCCTAGGCAAACACCTCGGTGTAGATCAAAGCATACTCGACGCACCACCCACAGACGGGCTTTGGGAAGACAACCGTACTGACGAACAACAAATAGGCACCAGTTATAGCGCACTTGAGTGGGCCATGGAATCACAAGCTAAAAAACTCGACCCTGCACAGATGACGTCCCAACAAAAAAAGGATTTTGACATCTATCTCACATTCAACCGGCAAAACCAACACAAAATGTTGCCCATCCCCGTTTGCCAAATTCCAAAGGCTTTTTTGTAATACCCCAACCTTAAAGCAAGCTTCTGGGTTAATTTTTAACCAAAGTACTAAATCGTCTAAAGCACCCGATCCAACCGTTTGGAAACCAAGGTTCGCAAGGTCAAATAACTTTTGATTTCCTCCAGTTGCTCACTGTGATCTAGTATCGCTGCTTCTTCCTGGGTTTGCTTTTGAAGCTCATGTATCTTTTGATCGATCAAATGCCGACGTAAGGACAGAATGGTTTCGGACACCATCCGAGCAAGTTCTTTTTCTTTGGGTTTGACAAAAATATTTTTGCGGTCCCAGCGATCCAAACGATAGTTTTCGTCTTGCATCAAGATATCCGAAATCACCTGATTAAACTGCATGTCATCGGACTGCATCAGTCTTTCGGGCAGTACTTTTTCCTCTTTTTGATAGGTCTGTATAAGGCTATAGTACAAGGACTTAAAATTGGGGTCGGCAAATTCAATTTCATCTTGTTGTAGGTCTAAAAATATCTTTTCATACACCTTAGATGAGATTTTTTGAGCGGTCTCGGCCAGGGCACCTTGGTCATTTTTTTGAAGAAAAACTTCTTCAAACTCGACCTCTGCACCCCCGTACTGTAACAACAAAGCGATGATTTGACGTTCCAGTTCATAGGCGCGGTTGATTTTGGTCGGAGCAACCGGCGGAGAAACCACCTGCATTTGTGGGGTCGCTTGAGGGCGTCTTGACGTAGGTTTATCTTTTTGGTGCAACAATTGGGCCAGTGCACTAAACAACACCCCTTCGGAAACGCCTAACAAACTAGCACATCGCTGCACATATAGCTCCCGTTGGATTCCGTCCGGTATCTTGGAAATACTGGTCACAATTTCTCGAATGGTCTGGGCTTTTTGGGCGGGGTCGTCTGCGGCATCGGCCACCAGCAGCGAGGCCTTAAATTGTATAAAATCTTTGGCTTCTTCTTGTAGGTATTCTTCTATGGCCTCTTTAGAACGGTTTTTACAAAAACTATCCGGGTCTTCCCCTTCGGGAAAAGCACATACCTTGACGTGCATTCCCTCTTCGAGGATAAGGTCTATTCCTCTGAGCGATGCGCGCAATCCGGCCGCATCACCGTCGAACAGGACCACGATCTGGTTTGTAAGTCTGCGAATAAGCCGAATTTGTTCAGCCGTTAGGGCCGTTCCCGAAGAAGCCACCACATTTTCGATACCCGACTGATGCATTTGAAGCACATCGGTATAACCCTCTACCAAATAACAACAATCTTCTTTGGCGATGGCCTTTTTGGATTCAAATAAGCCATAAAGCACTTTACTTTTATGGTAAATGGGGCTTTCGGGCGAATTGAGGTATTTGGCTACTTTGGTTTTGGAGGAAAGGATACGCCCGCCAAATCCTTGGATACGCCCCGACATGGAGCGTATGGGAAACATCACCCGTGCACGAAAACGATCGATGGGTGGGCCCTGAGCTTCATTGACCAAACTCAGTCCGGTCGCTTCGAGAAATTCCAACGAATAGCCCTTTGACTGGGCGGCTTCAGTTAGGGCTGTTTTGGATTCGGGCGCATAGCCCAACCCAAAGGCCTTGATGGTCTGCTCGGTAAACCCTCGTTCTTGAAAGTACGACAAGCCAATCGACTTGCCTTCTTGGGTGTCCCAAAGTTGTTCTTGATAAAAAGTTGCCGCATATTGCGCCACCAAATACATACTCTCCTGCTGGCTACGCTGTTCTTTTTCGGCATCGGATTGTTGGGTTTCTTCAATCTCGATATTGTATTTTTTGGCGAGATAACGAATGGCTTCGGGATAACTAAAATGTTCGTGCTCCATCAGAAAGGCAATCACGTTACCTCCTTTGCCACTACTGAAGTCTTTCCAAATTTGCTTGACCGGTGATACCATAAAGCTCGGGGTGCGCTCTTGTGAAAACGGACTGAGACCTTTGTAATTGGATCCTGACTTTTTAAGCGCCACAAAATCACCGATTACCTCCTCTACACGAGCGGTTTCATATACCTGATCTATGGTGGATTTACTGATCAATGCACGGGTTTTGTATAAAAATAAACTTTTTGTCAAAAAGCAGCACTAATGCTTACGGTCTATGACATAATTAAGCATGAGTTCAAGGGATTCACGGTAGTCACTTTGGGGATAATCGGCCAAAATATCCAGGGCTTTTTGTTGGTAAATTTTCATTTGGGCAACCGCATAGTCTAGTCCACCCAGGGTTTTGACTTGTTCGATGAGTTGTTTCACCGCCGCTTTGTCGGTATTTTTGTTTTTGACCACATTGATCATCTGTTTGCGTTGGCTGGCTGACGCTTGCTGCAGGGCATGAATCAAAGGGAGTGTCATCTTTTGTTCTTTGATGTCTATGCCTAGTGGTTTACCGATTTTGGCTGTGCCGTAGTCAAACAAATCGTCTTTAATCTGAAAGGCCATCCCAATGGTTTCGCCAAACAAACGCATTTTTTCTACATCGGTGGCAGGAGCATTGACCGATTGGGCGCCCATTTCACAGCACGTAGCCAAAAGAGTGGCTGTTTTTTGTCGGATGATTTCGTAGTACACCTCCTCTGTAATGTCCAAATGCCTAGATTTTTCGATTTGTAGCAATTCACCTTGACTCATTTCGCGAACTGCCACAGAAATGATTTTTAGCAGATCAAAGTCTTCGTGCTCGACGGTGAGCAACTGGCCTTTGGACAATAGAAAATCACCGACCAAAACGGCAATTTTATTTTTCCATAGGGCGTTAACCGAAAAAAATCCACGCCGTTGGTGGCTGTCGTCAATCACATCGTCATGGACCAAAGTCGCTGTATGAATCAGTTCGATAACTGCGGCTCCACGATAGACCCGTTCGGTTACTTTGCCCTTGCCCAGCATTTTGGCCACCAAAAAAACAAACATAGGGCGCATTTGCTTGCCTTTTCTATTCACGATAAAGTGGGTAATTCGATTGATTAGGGCGACATTCGAAGACATCGAAGCGGTAAACTTTTGTTCAAAAAGTTCCATTTCTTCATAAATCGGGGCTTTTATCCTTTCAACAGCTTTCATACGACTTCCCAAATATACTATTCTTTAGGCACTTGTTTGGGTTGTCGATCGGTTGGCCAACTGACCACAGGCCGCATCGATATCCTGCCCCCTCGAATGCCGGATGGTTACCGTAATGCGTGCCGCTTCCAATTGCGACTGATAGGCTGCAATCACCGAGTGAGGTGCTTGCTTAAACCGTGGATCGCCAATGGCATTATACTGTATCAAATTGACTTTGGTGGGTACGCGACGACAAAAAGCGACCAGCGCATCTATATCTTCTTGTTGGTCGTTGATGCCTTGCCAAACGATATATTCCAAGGTGGTTTTTTTACGTTTTTGTGCATACCAATACTGTAAGGCTTCTTCAATTTCGGACAGGGGAAACTTTTGGGCAAAAGGCATCAGTTGTTCTCGCACTGCTTGTCGGGCGCTGTGAAGGGAAAGGGCCAGTTTAAAATTCAGCGGTTCATCAGCCAATTTTCGGATCATTTTGGGCACTCCGGAGGTAGAAACGGTAATCCGTTTGGGGGACATCCCCAATCCTTGGGGTTGGGTAATTTTGTCAATGGCTTTCAACACATTGGGGTAGTTCATCAACGGCTCGCCCATACCCATAAATACAATATTACTCAACGGACGCTGGTAATAGAGTCTGCTTTGTTGATCAATGGCTTTGACTTGGTCAAAAATCTCATCGGCATGCAGGTTACGCATACGTTTGAGCAAGGCTGTGGCACAAAAAGTACAGTCCAAACTACAACCTACTTGCGAAGACACACAGGCTGTAGTTCGAGTAGCTGTGGGTATAAGCACCGACTCCACTACCAGACCGTCATGCAAGCGTACTGCATTTTTGATGGTGCCATCACTACTTCGTTGTTGGCGGTCGATCGCAATATGATTGATGGTAAAATGCTCAGTCAACAATTCGCGTGTAGAGACCGACAAATTAGTCATCGCCTCAAAGTCGTGTACTCCTTTTTGCCAAAGCCACTGATAAACTTGGTCTGCGCGAAATGCCCGATCCCCTTGTTGCTCAAAAAAGGTACGTAGGGCTTCCTTGTCCAAGGAACGAATGTCTTTTTTGAGCGCGGTCATATCGAGGGTTAAAGGATCAGCATGGCATCTCCGTAGGAGTAGAACTTATAATCTTCTTTAATTGCTTGGCGATAGGCCTCTTTGATAAAATCTGGGTCAGCAAAAGCAGAAATCATCATAAGCAGGGTCGATTTTGGTGTATGAAAATTGGTAATCATACAATTGGCTATCGAGAAATCATAAGGTGGAAAGATAAATTTATGCGTCCATCCGGTGTAAGGATTTAGGGTGCCCATTGAAGAAACTGAACTTTCTAATCCACGCATGACGGTTGTCCCAACTGCACAAATCTTCTTTTTGTTTTTAAGGGCCATGTTTACTCGATCGGCTGCAGCTTGGTCAATAATCAGTTCTTCAGAATCCATTTTGTGTTTGGACAAATCTTCGACTTCGACAGGACTAAAAGTCCCCAAACCTACATGTAAGGTAAGTTCGGCCAAATCTACCCCTTTGATTTCGAGGCGTTTAAGCAAATGTTTGGAAAAATGCAAGCCCGCTGTAGGCGCTGCAACGGCCCCTTCATGTTTGGCATAAATGGTTTGATAACGTTCTTTGTCTTGCGCTTCAACTTCACGCTTGATGTATTTGGGAAGGGGGGTTTGCCCCAGCTGTTTTAGCTTAGACCGAAACTCAGCATAAGAACCGTCAAACAGAAAACGCAACGTACGTCCACGTGAGGTGGTGTTATCAATTACTTCAGCAACCAGGCTTTCGTCTTCGCCAAAATATAATTTATTTCCGATCCGAATTTTTCGTGCCGGGTCGACCAACACGTCCCAAAGGCGTTGTTCTTCGTTGAGTTCACGCAACAAAAAAACTTCGATACGAGCGCCGGTTTTTTCTTTGTTCCCAAACAAACGCGCGGGAAATACCTTGGTGTTATTTAACACCATGACATCGCCTTCGTCAAAAAAATTGATGACATCCTTAAAAATATGGTGCTCAATGGTTTTCTTTTCGCGGTTGAGGACCATCAGGCGAGATTCGTCTCGGTCTTCTGCCGGGTGTTGCGCTAATAGGGATTTGGGAAGATTAAAATTAAAATCGGAGAGTTTCATATATTTTTCAAAAGTGCAAATATAGGTTTTGACAAGGGGGGTTGTCAAGGTTTTTAGGGATTATTTTGGTAAGCCCTCAAGATCAAATTGCAAGGTCCTAAGGTCGTCCCAATAGGAAGGGTAGGATTTGCTTACCACATCGGCCTCTTGTATGGATAGCGGAACCTTTAACGCCAGGGGAGCAAAAGCAAGGGCCATACGGTGATCTTTGTAGGTGGCTATAGACACTCCCGCCCGAAGATTTGCATGAGGGTGAAGGTGTAAACTATCTTGGGTAATTTGAACTTGGGCACCCAATTTTTGCAATTCATTTTGCAGGGCCACCAAGCGGTCGGTTTCTTTGATTTTTAATGTATGTAAACCGGTTAGCGTACAGCCAACCCCCAAGGCTACACAACTCACCGCAATGGTTTGGGCAATATCCGGTGCGTTGACCAAGTCCAATCGGAGTTCTTCGGGTAACGTAAAATCGGAGATTTTGGTCAGTACCAAGCAATCGCCATCAAACTGCGAGGCCACCCCTAGCTGTCGATAGATTTTTTGTAAAACAGCGTCGCCCTGAAGGCTATCTTTACGGTAGTGGGACAGGCGGATGCTCCCACTTTTTGCTATCGCTAAAATACTGTATAAATAAGAAGCCGAACTCCAATCGGATTCTACAGCCGTTTCTATGGGGGCAATGGATGGGGTATGGGCCACCCTAATGGTGTTGCCGACAAAAGTATTTGCTAATCCCATGCGTTCCATCAATCGACTGGTCATTTGAATGTAAGGAATGGAGGTAATGGTTCCCTCCAAATCGATACGAAGTCCGTTGGGCAGTTTTCCGCCTATCAACATCAAGGCGGTGATGTATTGACTACTCACCGAAGCAGGTAAAGTGATATGATCAGCATTTAAAAGAGTGGGGGTGATTTCCAGTGGTGGGTAACCTGTTGTTTTGGCGTAGCTGATCTGGGCGCCCATTTTTTGGAGGGCATCGACCAATACCTCGATGGGGCGCTCTTGCATCCGTTGCGAACCCGTCAAAATCCGTTTTGTATTTCCATAGGCTGCAAAATACGCAGTAAGAAAACGCATGGCTGTACCGGCATGATGAATATCGATGGTATTTTCGGTACTGCTTAGGGCTTTTTGCAAGACCTGCGTATCATCGGAATTCGATAGATTGGTGATGGTGAGCTGAGGGTACAGGGCCTGTAAAATAAGCAAACGGTTAGATTCACTCTTGGACCCGGTAATGGTGAGCTCACATTGGCAAATTGCCGTGGGATGTTGCAGGGAAAGGGTCATGATTTGGGGGCGTTCAACTTAGGATTGTTGTGGTGTCTGTCGTGGTCTCTCTTGGTTTTTAAGGCGAGTTTACGATCAAAGGCCGCCTGTAAGTCAACCTCGGTCTGGTTGGCCAAACAAAGTAACACAAAGAGCACATCGGCCAGTTCTTCGCCCAGGTCCTTGGATTTGTCCGATGCTTTTTCGCTTTGCTCCCCATAGCGTCGGGCAATGATCCGGGCCACTTCGCCTACCTCTTCGGTAAGCTGAGCCATATTGGTGAGTTCGTTAAAATAACGTACACCGTGTTGTTGAATCCATTGATCGACTTTTTCTTGGGCTTGCTTTAGTTCCACGTTTGTTTAATTTTTTCCCGCTAAAAAACAAAAATACTACTCTTTTTGACGTTTGCTATAAGAGGGCTTTGATTTCGGCCAGGGAATTGACAATTAGGCAGTGTTTATGCAGGGGCTCGTTGTGTGAATTAAAATGGATGGCTTGCATACCCATGTCTTGAGCTCCCAGTATATCGGCCTCAAGGCTATCGCCAATCATCAGTGCGTGTTCGGGCTGGGTTGCAGTTTGCTCTAGGGCATGGGCAAAAATTTTGGGGTGGGGTTTTTTATACCCTACTTTCTCGGCAGTAAAAATCTGACCAAAATATTGACTTAAGTCTGAGTTTGACACCTTAAAATGTTGGACCTCATCAAATCCATTGGTGATCAGATGCAGGTCAAAAGAGGGTCGAAGATGCGTCAATAATTCAACCGTACCCTCAAAAAGGTGGGTAAACGTGCATAAATATTGGATGTATTGAGTTGAAAAATGGGATAGTTCTGCAGGTTGGAATTGCAGTCCCAATTGTTCAAAGGTTTTTTGCAATCGCAACAAACGCAATTCTTCTTGGGTGATTTGATTGTCCCGATACAGCTTCCAATATTGATGATTGATTGGGACATAGGCGTTTAGAAAAGCGTCAAGTGGGACATCCACCTCGGCAGCACTAAATATTTTCTCAAAGGTTAAGGCCGAGTTTTTTTCGAAATCCCAGAGGGTGTGGTCCAAATCAAAAAAAATCGTCTTAATACGGCTGGTATCGATCATCGCCACAAAAATACATTAAAAAATCGGGGATGCTTGTTGGATAAAATGCTACTGAACTGGAAGAAGGTAAAAATCATAAATCGTTTTCATCAGCAAAGCTAAAATAACCTTTAGACGATAGGATAAGATGGTCCAAAATACGGATGTCAAAAAGGGCTGCCGCCTGTTTAAATCGCTGGGTGATTTGACGGTCACTGGCACTGGGCTTAAGCCCCCCAGAGGGGTGGTTGTGGACCAATATCAAGCCTGTAGCCCCTTGCTGGAGGGCATTTTTGAGCGCGAGCCGAACATCGACGATGGTTTGGGTGATTCCGCCTTTACTCAAACACGCTTTTTTGAGTAGTCGGTTTGACTGGTTAAGGTATAAGACCCAAAATTCTTCATGGGCCAACAGGGCCAATTCGTTTTTCATTAACAAAAACACCTGTTGACTCGAAGTTATGGGCGACTTAATGGGGTGTTGCTCGCGATCTATACGGTGGGCCAAAGTCAATGCGGCCTTGATCTTTACCGCCTTTGCAGCGCCTATCCCTTTGATGGCCTTGATTTCTTCAAGCGGCAATTGCTGCAATTCTTGCAAGCGGTGATTACAGCGTAACAAAAGCTGCTGCATCAATTGAACCGCACTGATACCGGGAAGGCCACTACCGATAATAATCGCCAATAACTCAGCATTGGTCAGGTGTTGGGCTCCCTGCAACATTAATTTTTCGCGGGGGCGATCTTCGTCGGCCCAATGTTTAATCGAGGAGGTGTAGTTAGTTTGAGGCATAAAACGAGTGTAGGTTGGTATTTAAAGATAGTTTATTTTTAGCATTGTAAAACGAATCTATGAGCAACTACCCGCCTCCCCATCACCAAGAATCATCGTTCGCCAATTGTCTGGCGTTGGTCAAAGCCGCCCCCTTGGCTACCATCATTTCTTCCCAAAAGGATACAATTTGTACCACCCATACCCCCCTGGTCTATCACCCGGACGAAAACCTGGGTTATTTTATTGGGCATATCGACTGCTACAATCCGCAAGTCGCACATTTAGAAATCGGAGCATGGGTCGAAATCATCTTCCACGGACCCGAAACCTATATTTCACCCACAGACTACCAAAGTACACAATTACCCACATGGAATTATTTTAAGGCGCATTTTGGAGGAAAGGTAGAAAGTTATCGCGATGCTGATCGATTAAGGGACAGCCTGATCGAGATGACCACCTTTCTGGAGGGAGAAAAAGGGGGCTATATTTTGGAAAAAACCAATCCAAGAATGGAAAAAGCACTACCCTATATCGTTGGCTTTAAGATTCAAATAGCGCAATGGGAAGGCAAGTATAAAATTTCTCAAGACAAACACCCAAAAGATCAACGTTTGGCCAAAGACAAAATGCTAAGCGAATTCCCTTCCAAAAAAGCCCTGATCGACCAACTCTATCAAAACCACCAAACTAAGCGGTAGCCACTGCTTGTTTGAGCAATGTCCAGTCCAACTGACTGTAATTTCCTGAACTCATCATCAACAAGACGGTTTGCTGATAATTGTGCGTCAATAAATGCTGATGCAAAGTGGCCGGTTCTGTAAAAACAGTAAGCTGAGGGTGAGCAAACGCATTGATGATCGTTTCGGGAGGAATAACGGTTCTTTGCTTGATTTTAAGTGCGGCAGGGTCATAAAAAACCAACACCTCATCGGCCGCTGCTAAGCTGTTTTTATAGTTATCGATAAAAGCTGGATCCAGGCTACTATAGGTATGCAATTCTAGACAGGCCAGTAGTTTTTTATCGGGAAATTGTTTTTTGACGGCCGTCGTTGTCGCCTTGACCTTACTCGGGGCGTGGGCAAAATCTTTGAATAAAAGACTACTGGGGCCGTGATACATTTTTTCTAAGCGACGAGCAGCTCCTTTAAACGAGGCGATGGCTTCGTAGAACGCCATAGGCTCGACCCCCATAAATTGGCATACGGCCTGAGCGCCTGCCAAATTGGATAAATTATGGTCTCCAAAAACTTCTAGAGGCACCCCTCCTTCTTCGGTTTCTAAATAGGTAATTCCTTCACGAACCTGTGACTTTGGTTTTGCATAGCCTTGTTTGCGAATTACATGCGTACTGTTCAAAGCCAGCTGTTCAACCTTTTGGTCTTCTTCGTTATACACCAAAACACCCCCCGGCGTAAGGCTCTCTATAAAGGCCTTAAAGGGTGTTTCATAGGCTTCTTGGGTTGGAAAAACATTAATATGATCCCAGGCAATACCACTTATCAACGCAATTTGAGGTTGATACCATAAAAATTTAGATCGACGATCTACCGGTGAGGAGAGGTATTCATCGCCCTCCAACACCACAAAATCATGAGTTGCGGTGATATGAACCGTGTTTGAAAAACCCGGAACGGGGGCACCCACCATAAAATCGACGGGACGATCTAGGGCGTGCATCACATGCAAAACCATGGCCGTAATGGTGGTTTTGCCGTGGCTTCCGGCAATGACCACTCGGGTTTTGGAAGCGGTCAACTGGCACAACAATTCGGGATAAGAAAAAACGTTTAGTCCCAAGGCTTGAGCACGAAGCAATTCGGGATTGTCTGCTTTGGCATGCATCCCCAGAACAACAGCATCGAGCTCCAGATGAATTTTTTCAGGAAACCAACCCAGTGTTTCGGGCAAAAGTCCACAGGCTGCAAGTTTGGATTTTGAAGGGTCAAATATCGCATCATCACTTCCGGTCACTTCGACACCTTGTTGGTTCAAAGCAATCGCCAAGCTGTGCATCGCACTTCCTCCTAGGGCAATAAAATGTACTTTTTTCATGCGGGATTCAATATTTTCCAAAGCCCGTCTTTGAGTGCCTGTAAACCGGTTTGAGCAACGGAGGATATCATAAAATGGGGGATGTCAGCAAAGTTAGCAGCCATTTCTTCTCGGTATTCTGCACGGAGTTCATCATCCAACAAATCACATTTGGATAAGGCCACCACAAAATCTTTGTCCATCAATTCGGGATTATATCGCTTAAGCTCGTTACGCAAGACCATAAAAGCCTTTTTGACATCGGGGGTGTCGGCAGGTATCAAATAAAGCAACACTGCATTGCGTTCGATATGCCTTAAAAAATAATGTCCCAAACCTTTCCCCTCGGCAGCCCCTTCGATGATACCGGGTATATCGGCCATCACAAAAGTTTGAAAATCGCGGTGGGCTACAATTCCCAAATTGGGTTTTAGGGTGGTAAATTCATAATCGGCAATTTTGGGCTTGGCGGCAGTCAAGGCCGCCAATAAAGTGGATTTTCCTGCATTGGGAAACCCTACCAAACCAACATCCGCCAGGACTTTTAACTCCAGGGTGATTTGTAATTGCTCTCCTTCACGCCCGGGTTGCGCATAGCGAGGTGTTTGGTTGGTCGATGTCTTAAAATGCCAATTTCCTCGGCCTCCCATTCCGCCTTCTAACAAAACCTGCTCTTGTTGCTCCTCTGTGATTTCAAAGAGGATGTTATTAGTCGTTGTTTCACGAATGACCGTTCCCAAAGGGACTTCAATAAAAACATCTTCCCCTTGTGCACCCGAACTTCGATTTTTACTACCATCGCCTCCGTGACCTGCTGCAAAATGTCTTTTAAATTTAAACGAATAAAGGGTCCAAAGGTTTTTATTGGCCTTGACAATCACATGTCCTCCACGCCCACCATCGCCGCCGTCGGGTCCCCCTTTGGCTATGTATTTTTCACGATGCAAATGGGCAGAACCCCGCCCCCCGTTACCCGATGAAACCGTTAGTTTTACATAATCAACAAAGTTGCCTTCTGTCATTTATCCCAGTTGATCAACGACCTCTTCGAGTCGGGCCGTAATTTCTTCGATGGCCCCCACCCCATCGATGATAAAAAATTTGTTTTGAGCTTGGTAATAGGCTTTAAGCGGGGCGGTTTTGGCATTGTATTCGTCAAAACGGTTTCGGATCTTGGCCTCGTCTTGATCATCGGTTCGTCCACTGGTTTCACCACGCTTTAGCAAACGATCAACCAAAAGATCATCGGCGGCTTCGAGGGCCAAGGTAGCCGAAATGGCCATCCCCTGGACGTTTAGAAATTCATCCAAGGCCTGAGCCTGAGCGGTTGTACGCGGAAAACCATCAAAAATAAACCCTTTGGCTTGGGGGTTTTGCACTACCTCTTGTTCGAGCATATTGATGGTCACTTGATCAGGCACCAAGTCACCTTGGTCCATATAGGATTGCGCCAAGGTACCCAAGGCCGTTTTTTGTTGAATATGGTGACGAAACAAATCACCGGTAGATATATGCACCAGGTCGTAACGTTTTTTTAAAAATGCTGCCTGAGTCCCTTTCCCGGCCCCTGGCTTACCAAAGAGTATTAAATTGATCATAGGTCTAGTATTGGCACAAAGATATCCAAAATGTGCCGCTTTTTTCGAATCCCCAAAAGATATGCGTATTTTTGCCCAAAGTACATGGATGGATTTTTTTTCCTCAGATAAAGTTTTGGGTATTTTAGGCGGGGGCCAACTCGGTAAGATGTTGCTCTACACCACCCGACAGTGGGACGTGACAACCTATGTGATGGACCCAAATCCTCAAGCCCCGGCTCGACTAGCTTGCAATCGGTTTGTTACGGGAGATTTGATGGACTTCGATCAGGTGTACCAATTTGGCAAAAACGTGGATGTGTTGACCATCGAAATTGAAAATGTCAATGTCGAAGCCCTAAAAAAACTAGCGCAAGAAGGCGTAAAAGTCTATCCACAGCCCGAGGTATTAGAAATCATTCAAAACAAATGCCGTCAAAAAAATTTTTATAAAAAACACGGTCTTCCCACTGCCCCATTTTATGAATTTTCGTCTGTAGAACAACTTAAAGAAGCAGTGGCTAAAGGACAGGTTTCTTTTCCCTTTGTCTGGAAATCAGCAGCCATGGGATACGATGGTTATGGGGTAGCGATTGTCCGGTCTAACGAAGACCTAGACACCCTTAAAGAAGGGGCTTGTATGGCCGAAGAATACGTTCCTTTTGACAAAGAATTGGCCGTGATAGTCTGTAGAAACCCACACGGACAGATCACTACCTACCCGGTGGTAGAAATGGAATTTCATCCCACCGCCAATCAGGTAGAATATGTATTGTGTCCTGCACGTATATCGGTCGAAGACGCCCAGGCTGCACGCAAAGTAGCCATGAAAGCATCGGAGGCCTTTGGTCACGTAGGGCTGTTGGCTGTCGAACTTTTTCTTACCAAAGAAGGGGAAATCATCATCAATGAAGTGGCACCTCGCCCACATAATAGCGGGCATTACACCCTAGAGGCTTCCTACACCTCGCAATTTGAGCAACACCTCAGAGCTTTGCTAGACTTGCCTTTGGGCCAAACCGACAGTAAAGTCAGTGCGGTTATGGTCAATCTGGTGGGTAAAGCAGGACACCAAGGAGCTGTGTATTATAAAAACATCGATCAGATCATGACCCTGGAGGGAGTTAATCCCCATATCTATGGGAAAAGAGAGACCCGTCCTTTCCGAAAAATGGGGCATGTCACGATTGTTCACCCCAAACTAGAAACAGCTAGGACCCTAGCCGCACAAGTAAAAGAAACCGTAGAAGTTATTTCAAAATAAGATTATGGCACAAGTAGCAGTTATTATGGGCAGTCAATCGGATTTACCGGTGATGCAAGCCGCCATCGACATGCTGAAAAGTTTTGATATCGAGACCGAAGTAGATATCGTTTCAGCCCATCGCACACCCGAAAAAATGGTTCAATTTGGCAAAGAAGCCCATCAAAGAGGGATTCAAGTCATTATTGCCGGCGCTGGGGGTGCTGCTCACCTTCCCGGCATGGTAGCCTCTTTAAGTCCATTGCCGGTTATCGGTGTACCCGTTAAGTCAAGCAATTCTATCGATGGTTGGGATTCGGTCTTGTCTATTTTACAAATGCCCGGCGGAGTACCGGTAGCTACTGTGGCGTTGAATGGAGCAAAAAACGCTGGAATTCTAGCTGCTCAAATCATCGGGGCCTCGGATGCCTCAGTTCGTCAAAAAATAGAATCCTTTAAAAAGGGATTAGAAGAAAATGTACTTAAAAGTGCACAAAACCTAAAAGGCTAACCTTTGGAAAACCCCCTTTTATCTCCCTTTGATACGCCCTTTGAGTCGGCCCCCTTTGATCAAATTAAGTACGAACACTATGTGCCGGCCATCGAACAAAACATCGCGCAGGCCCTAGAAGAAGTTCAAGCCATCGCCCAACAAAGTGCTGCGCCCACCTTTGAAAACACCCTGGAAGCCCTCGAAGACTGTGGTGCTCAACTAGGACGGAACACAAGCCTGTTATTCAACCTCAACAGTGCGGCTACCTCGACCGAATTACAACAGCTGGCCCAAAAACTCGCACCCCAATTGGCGGCCTTTCAAAACAGTATCCGCAGCAATACCGTATTGTTCGAACGGATTGAACATGTATATAAAAACACGGATCGCCACCGCCTAAACCCAGAACAAATCACTCTTTTGGAAAAAGAATACAAGGGGTTTGTTCGAAATGGCGCCCGACTTACCCAAACAGAAAAAGAACAACTCAAGACATTGGACACCCGCCTGGCACAATGTAGCCTTAGCTTTGGGGAACATACCTTGGCCGACACCCATGCTTTTGAACTACTAATCGAAGACCTCGACCTGCTTAAAGGATTGCCCGAAAACAACCTGCATCAGGCCGCAGAAACTGCCAAAGAGAGAGGAAAAGAGGGATGGGTTTTTACCCTGGATTATCCGAGTTATGTTCCCTTCATGACCTATGTTGAAAACCGAGAACTTCGTCAAAAAATGAGTTTGGCGTATGGTAAAATTGGTTTTCAACAAAACGAAAACAACAACGAGACCATTATCCAAGAAATCGTCCATCTTCGACAAGAACGTGCATCCTTATTGGGGTACAGTTCTCACGCAGCCTATGTCCTCGAAGAGCGAATGGCCCAAGACGAAGCCACGGTAGTTTCTTTTTTAAATCATTTACAAGAAAAAGCTCGACCCTCGGCGGAGAGAGAATGGAAGGCTTTGGAAGCCTTGGCCAAAGGATATAATTGTTACCCCATCGAAAAATGGGACACCGCCTTTTTGAC
This sequence comes from Flavobacteriia bacterium, assembly GCA_009921175.1. GTDB lineage: Bacteria > Bacteroidota > Bacteroidia > Flavobacteriales > Flavobacteriaceae > RFYP01. Next base: position 54,932 of record RFYP01000002.1, read on the forward strand.
CGAAAAACTTAAACAACAGGAACTCGAATTGGACGATCAAGCACTTAGGGCGTACTTCCCCCTTGAGCAGACCCTACAAGGATTGTTTACTGTTGCAAAACGCCTATTTCAAATTGAATTTGAACCCCTCGAAAATGTAGCGCCCTATCATAAAGAGGTCAGCGTGTATAAGGTGTCAAAAATCAATGGAAAGTTTATGGCACTTCTCTACCTGGATTTTTATCCCAGAGAAAGCAAAAGAAGTGGAGCGTGGATGACCTCCTACCGAAGTCAAAAGGGCAGCGAAAGGCCACATGTTTCCATAGTGTGTAATTTTTCAAAGCCAACCAAAGACACCCCCTCTTTGCTCACCTTTAATGAAGTAACTACTTTGTTTCATGAATTTGGTCATGCCCTCCATGGGATGTTGGCCGATACGCAATATAGCGGGTTGAGCGGCACCCACGTCTTTTGGGATTTTGTCGAACTACCGAGCCAAATCATGGAGAACTGGTGCTATCAAAAAGAGGCCTTACACCTGTTTGCCAAACACTACCAAACCCAAGCCTTATTACCGGAACATTATCTCGATAAGATTCAAAAAGTAGCGCAATTTCAACAAGGTCTCCAAACCTTGCGCCAATTGAGTTTTGCCCAACTCGATCTCGCTTATCACACCCAACAAAAACATCCAATCACCGATATCAAAGCGCATGAAAAAGCGGTGATGGCGCCCTTTAGTTTTACACCGGATCATGACGAAAATTGCCTAAGCACCAACTTTTCTCATATCTTTCAAGGGGGGTATGCTGCGGGATATTATAGCTATAAATGGGCCGAAGTTTTGGATGCCGATGCCTTTGATTTGTTTTTGGAAAAAGGAATTTTTGACTCAGCTACGGCCCAGGCCTTTGAAAAACACATTCTTTCCAAAGGCGGGACAGAACATCCTATGGAACTCTATAATCGTTTTCGTCAAAAAGCGCCCAATCCAGAGGCTTTGCTCAAAAGGGCAGGTTTGTTGGTTTAGTCTTTGGTGGCTCCAGTCCAATCGAGGTAACCACCCCCTAACTCAAAAAGGTGTTTAAAACCCAACGAATCCATGATTTGGGCCGCGCGGGTACTTCTGCGACCCGAACGACAAAACAGCAACAAGGTGTCTTGCTTATTTAGCCTGTTTATCTTTTGGATAAAATCATCCTTCTTGACATCAACGAGTAGCGCACCCTGTATCGTGCCTGCATCAAACTCCTCCGCGGTACGTACATCGATCAAGACATACTGCTGGTCGATTAGTTTTTGAAACTCGTTTTTGGATACGGTACTATGGGTGAATTGTTGAATAAAAAGTAAAAAGACGATCAAATATGGCATAAACTTTAGATTGTACTCAAAGTAAAAAATTCTATCAGCAACCACCAAACAATCGGCAAGGATTCAACCCAGAAACTGCTGTAAAATTCCGATTGCTTTGTCCTACTTTTCCACAAAAAAGCAACTAAAATAACAGCCATCAATAAAGACAAGAAAAAATAATCAAGGTCTGGAACCAACTTGTATTCTATACCAACAAATCCCATGAGCGCCATAGTACCGCGGATTTTAGTGCCCTTAATCCCGTATTTTTGAGGCCATGTAGCCAAATGAACCGCATCTGCATGCAGGTCTCTAAGTTCAAAAGGCAAGGTCGCCACCAAGACAAATAACAGCCGGCTAAACAGTAAGTAAATTAATGAGTATTCGAAGGCATCCCCGCTGTAAACAACCGGTAAAAAAACACTTACCAATGTCCATGCCGCAGCAACCATATATATTTTAAGTCCATGACGATCCCTAAAGTTTTTATGGTTTGCCCGCAAAGGAAAAGTATAAAAGCCGCTGAGCAATGCTATTGACAGCAAAACCATCCATTGCCAAGGGTCGGTAGGAAACAATAGCATCACGGCCACGGCCAAAGCCAAAAGACTCATCACTTTGAGCCTATCTAGGGGCCATAGCGGTTTTTTCCACCACAATGGGCTGTTTTTAATAAGGTTATACCCAAAAACCGTCAGGCAAAACACGCCCAACCAAAAAGAATTTGCCAAGCTTATCTCGCGGTAGTGCGCAGTAATTTTGGTCAATGCAACAACAGCAAAACCTACATGAAGACTGGACTGAACATAAAACCGAAGGAGAGAACGCATGATGAATTTAAAAGTAAAATTAAACTGTTAATAAATACGATAATACGTTGAAAAAAAATAGTGAATCTCAGCTTTTACGGACAATTTTTGAGGCTGAAATGCCCTATTTTAGCAAAAAAAATGTGGGATGGAATTATCGGGATTCGAAAAGCGGCATATTGGGCCAAATCTGAAAGAAATAAACGCACAACTTCAAGCCATAGGCGTAGACAATATCGAAGCCTTGATTGCACAAACGGTACCGGATTCTATCCGTATGAAAAAGCCTCTCAACCTCCCCGAAGGGATTGATGAACATGTGTTTTTAAAGCACCTCCACGACCTCGCAGAAAAGAATAAGCTCTATGAAACCTTTATTGGTTTGGGCTATCATGCGGCCATCACCCCAGCTGTGATTCAGCGCAATATACTCGAAAACCCGGGTTGGTATACCGCCTATACCCCCTATCAGGCCGAAATTGCTCAGGGAAGACTGGAAGCTATTTTTAATTTTCAAACCGTTGTGAGTGACCTGACCGGTATGGAGCTAGCCAACGCTTCATTGTTGGACGAAAGTACGGCCGCTGCCGAAGGAATGACCATGTTGTTTAGTGCCCGTAGTCGGGAACAGAAAAAACAGGGAGCAGTTCGGTTTTTTGTCGATGAAAATATTTTGCCTCAAACCCTTTCTCTACTTCAAACACGCGCACTCCCATTGGGCATTGAACTGGTAGAGGGCAACTGGGAAACTATCGCTTTTGATGCAACCTATTATGGGGCAATTCTTCAGTATCCCGGCATGCATGGGGCCATTCCCGATATTGCCGCCTTTGCCACCAAAGCACAAGATGCGGGCATGACTACCGTTATCGCCGCTGATTTGTTGAGCCTGTGTCTATTGGAAGCACCCAGCACCTATGGTGTGGATGTGGTCATAGGCACCACCCAACGTTTTGGTATTCCCCTGGGATATGGAGGTCCACACGCGGCCTTTTTTGCTACCAAAGAAATCTATAAAAGAAATATTCCCGGACGGATCATTGGACAAACGATCGATATGGACGAAAATCCGGCCTTGCGTATGGCATTGCAAACCCGCGAACAACATATCAAAAGAGACCGGGCAACATCCAACATCTGTACAGCCCAGGTGCTTTTGGCGGTTATGGCAGGGATGTATGCGGTGTATCATGGACCCGAAGGCCTAAAATCCATTGCCCAAAACATCCACCGTAAAACCCAAGCATTGGCCCAAGCGCTTTCTCAAATGGGATATCGTCTGCAAAACACCAGCTATTTTGATACCCTTTCCATTGCATGTGAGGCGGACACTATACTAAATAAGGCCTGGGAACAGGAGATGAATTTTTTGAAGATAGACGATCAACATGTGGGTATCGCGATTAACGAAACAACCACACTGGCCTCCCTCAATCGTATTCTAACGGTCTTTGAAACAGCCTCTGCCCAATCTATTCCTGTAAAGGAACTACCTACAACAGGTGTTGCCCTACCCCAAGACCAAATGCGCCAAACCCCCTACCTGACCCACCCTGTTTTTAATGCCTACCACTCCGAATCGGCCTTGATGCGATACATCAAATCGTTGGAAAGAAAAGACTTGTCGCTGACCCATTCGATGATATCATTAGGCTCATGCACCATGAAGTTAAATGCCGCAGCCGAGATGCTACCATTAAGTTGGGCCAAATGGGGGAACCTCCACCCTTTTGTACCGCTGATTCAGGCGCAAGGCTATCAAACCGTTTTACAAGCACTGGAAAAACAATTGAATGAAATAACGGGTTTTGCCGCGACCTCCTTACAGCCTAACTCCGGGGCCCAAGGAGAATATGCCGGGCTTATGGTAATTCGTGCCTATCATCAATCACGGGGCGATCACCACCGTAACATTTGTCTTATTCCCGCTTCGGCACATGGTACCAACCCTGCTTCGGCGGTGATGGCCGGTATGCAAGTAGTGGTAACCAAGACCGATGAAAAAGGCAATATCGATTGGGAAGATATTTTTGAAAAAGCGCACCAACATAAAGAAAATCTGGCGGCTTTGATGATTACCTATCCGTCAACCCACGGTGTTTTTGAAAGCCATATCCAAGAAATTACCCAATTGATTCACGCCTGTGGTGGACAGGTTTATATGGACGGGGCCAACATGAACGCTCAGGTGGGTATTACTAGCCCAGCCATTATCGGGGCCGATGTATGTCACCTGAATTTACACAAGACTTTTGCCATTCCCCATGGAGGAGGTGGACCAGGTGTAGGGCCCATTTGTGTGGCCGAACACCTCAAGGATTTTCTTCCCGGAAATCCTGTCATTCCAACCGGAGGGTCTGCAAGCATCACCGCCATATCCGCTGCACCCTGGGGGTCGGCACTAGCGTGTCTGATTTCTTACGGATACATTAAAATGCTTGGAGCCGCCGGCCTTCAAAAAGCAACCCAAATTGCTATTCTTAATGCCAACTATATTCAAGAACGGCTTAAAGGGGCCTATGAAGTGCTTTATACCGGAGAAAAAGGGCGAAGTGCCCATGAGTTAATCATCGATTGTCGACCCTTTAAAGCCAATCATATTGAAGTGACTGATATCGCCAAACGACTCATGGATTATGGTTTTCATGCGCCAACCGTTTCTTTTCCTGTACCTGGAACAATGATGATTGAACCCACAGAAAGTGAAAACAAAGCCGAAATTGATCGTTTTTGTGAAGCCATGCTTTCGATCCGTAAAGAAATTGATGCACCAACCGAGGAAGAGCGTGAAATTTTGAAGAACGCACCCCATACTTTGGCTATGATTACCCAAGATGCCTGGCCCTACCCCTACAGCCGTCAACAGGCTGCTTTCCCCTTGCCTTTTGTTCGGGAGAACAAATTCTGGCCCAGTGTGCGGAGGGTCGATGAAGCCTTTGGCGATCGTAATTTGATTTGTAGCTGCGTACCGGTTTCTGAATACGAATCTGCTGAATATTAATGGCTTATATTTTTTAAATTATAAACTAAATAGGTTTTTTATGATTTTGGGCATCGTAGCAAAATCTATGTTTATTAGTTTGTCTATTGCATAAAAAGGAAATTGCAGCCTCAATGAGCACGACCAAAATCATAGGATCTGGCACGTACTTACCGGAAGTCGTTCGGGCCAATACCGCTTTCCTCAATCATAAATTTTACGATACCGAAGGAGCCGCTATCGACAGCAATAATGAAGAAATCGTAGCCAAGTTCCAGGCGATTACCGGAATCGAAGAACGGCGTTATGCACCCGAAAATATGAAGTCCTCAGATTTGGCCACCCAAGCATCACTGCGAGCCATTGAGGCAGCGCAAATTGACCCCGAAACCTTAGACTACATTATCGTCGCGCACAATGTTGGCAACATCCAATCGGATTCGATGCAGGTGGATATCCTACCCAGTGTAGCTTCGCGGGTCAAAACCAACTTGGGTATTCAAAACCCACGCTGTGTTGCTTATGACTTGATTTTTGGTTGTCCAGGCTGGATCGAGGGAGTGATTCAGGCACATGCTTTTATCAAAGCCGGTATGGCCAAAAAATGCTTGGTGATCGGTTCCGAAACGCTCTCGCGTGTCGTGGATGCATCGGACCGAGACTCGATGATTTTTGCCGATGGTGCGGGAGCAACCGTCATAGCCGCTTCGGAAGAGGAAGGTGGCATTTTATCCCACTTATCTACGACCTTTACTGCCGAGGGCGAGGCCGATTATATTTTTTATGGCACGGCAAACCGCGAAACCAAAGACACCACCAAATACATCAAAATGCAGGGCCGCAAAGTATATGAATTTGCGCTGGTGCATGTTCCACAAGCCATGAAAGACTGTCTGGAGCTTTCCGGGGTAGAGGTCGATCAGGTGAAAAAAATATTTATCCATCAGGCCAATCAAAAGATGGATGAAGCCATCGTCAAACGTTTCTACCGTTTGTTCAAAGCTTCAGCCCCTGAGGCCGTACTGCCAATGAACATCGAAAAATACGGAAACAGCTCTGTAGCCACCGTACCCACCTTATACGATTTGGTAGTCAAAACCAATTTCAAAGGACACTCTTTAAATAAGGGAGATCTAGTCCTGTTTGCCAGTGTCGGTGCCGGAATGAATATCAACGCCATTACTTACCAGGTGTAAAATCCTTATCGGATCGCGTTTAAATTGCTACCTTTATACCGACAATGAACATGCTTTTTCATATCGGAAATTATTTTTTGATGCTGGCCAAAGTCTTTGGGAAATTCACCAAATGGTCGGTACTCAAACGCCTTATTTTTGCCGATATCGAAAGCCTAATTATCGGGTCGATGGGCATCGTTTCGTTTATTTCCTTTTTTGTAGGAGGAGTTGTCGCCATACAAACAGCACTCAACCTTGACAACCCCTTGCTCCCCGATTACTTGGTAGGCTATGCAACCCGACAATCGGTTATTTTAGAATTTGCTCCCACCTTTATCTCGATCATTATGGCGGGCAAGGCGGGATCTTTTATCACCTCAAGCATTGGTACTATGCGGGTTACAGAACAAATTGATGCCCTCGAAGTGATGGGAATCAACACCTATAACTATTTGATTTTTCCCAAAATAGTAGCCCTGATGCTGTATCCTTTTGTCATCACCTTTTCCATGTTTTTGGGAATTTTTGGGGGCTATATGGCCTGTGTCTATGGGGGATTTTCATCGACCGCAGGTTTTATCGATGGGATTCAATTGGATTTTATTCCCTTCCACATCACCTATGCCTTTGTCAAAACCGTATTATTTGCCTTTATCCTGGCCACCATCCCTTCCTATCATGGGTATCACCTCAAAGGGGGTGCTTTGTCGGTCGGTAAAGCAAGTACCACCGCCTTTGTCTGGTCGAGCGTGCTGATTATTTTGCTCAATTATATAATTACCCAATTACTGCTGACCTGATGATTGTTGTCAAAGATTTGTATAAAGCATTTGAAGAAGTTCCTGTATTAAAAGGAATTAGCACCTCTTTTGAAAAAGGTATCACCAATCTGATCATCGGACGAAGTGGTTCAGGTAAGACCGTTTTTTTAAAATGCCTGTTGGGTCTGCATCATCACGACCGCGGGAGCATCAACTTCGACGGCTTGGAACTAAATGACCTCTCGCCCAAAAAACACCGTGAATTGCGAAAAAAAATGGGGATGGTTTTTCAGGGAAGTGCTTTGTTTGATTCGTTAACCGTCGAAGAAAACGTCATGTTTCCTATGGAAATGTTTACCAAAAAATCCAAGTCCGAAATGCGGGATCGGGCCAATGCCGTTATCAAACGAGTGAATCTAGTGGATGCCAACCACAAATTACCCGCTGAAATTTCTGGGGGAATGCAAAAAAGGGTGGCAATCGCCCGAGCCATTGTGATGAATCCACAATTTTTATTTTGTGACGAACCCAACTCGGGGCTCGACCCCAAAACCGCTATCGTGATTGATAACTTGATTCGGGAAATTACTGATGAATACAACATCACCACCGTGATCAACACCCACGACATGAATTCTGTCATGGAAATCGGAGAGAAAATTATTTTTTTAGATCAGGGTGAAAAAGCCTGGGAGGGCACTAATAAAGATATTTTTAAAACCGACAACAAGGCGGTAACAGATTTTGTTTACTCCTCTAATTTGATGAAAAAAGTACGTCAAGTGTACCTCAAGGCCTAATCGTTGGGTCAAACAACAGGTTCTACTTCCGCATGGGGACTTATCCTGTATCGTCGCTGAGTAGCCCGCTCTATACATTCGTAGCGGGTTCGCATTTTGGGTCCTTTGGTAAAAATCTTCCCGTTGTACAATTTAAACACTGCGCCTTCGGGGAGCTCAAAAACATAAGAGGCGCTGGTTTTTTCGATGGTTTTTAGGGCCATCACCAATTGAAAGTCACTGTCGGTAGTTGCCTTGGGATTTTTCATGTGCCGGGCCAAAACTCCAAGGATGGGCTCGGGAAAAATAGTGGGTTGCAAAAAAGGAAGCATCAGTGTTTTGTAAGTGCTTTTCCATTCAAGGCCGTGGGGTTTAATCCGTCCACCATAATTTTTAAAAGCGACCAAATGCGCCAATTCATGGATGAGTGTGATTAAAAAACGCTGGGGATTTTCGGTACGGTTAAGGGTAATGAGGTGTCGGCCGTTGGCCAATCGACGGTAGTCGCCATGCTTTGTTTTTCTTTTGTTTTTGACCAAAAATTCTACGGCATATTGCTCGACTATACTTGCAAGAAGTGGACTTGCCACCGGGGGAATTTGTCGATTAATTTCAGTCCACACATCCATATTAGGGGGTGCTAAGGGCTACGGGCAAGACTTTTCCGTTGTAGAATTGATGTCCCTCAAGGGCAAACTTTAGGATGTATTCCGCCATTTTTTCGGGAGTAACCGGTGCAGTATATCCCGGGAATGCGTCAGCCAACATTTCGGTTTGTACTGCTCCCAAAGCCAATGCATTAAAGGCCGGGCCAGTGGCTTTGTATTCTTCGGCCAATAATTCCGTTAGGGTGATGAGTGCCCCCTTACTACTACTGTAGGCGGCCAATCCGGGGAATTTGGCACTACCCAGCACCCCACCCATACTGCTGATGTTCACGATATGCCCTGTGGGGTCAATATGAGGCAAAAGGGCTTGGGTCAATGCGGCTACTGCAAAAAAGTTTACCGCAAAGGTGGTTTGAAAATCGGCCTGACTGGTTTGGGCAAAAGGGCGGTTGATTAAGACCCCTGCGTTGTTAATCAAAACATCTACTTTTTCAAACCGACTTTTGATCTGTTCCACACCGTCTGACAGCGCAGCAGTGTCCGTTAGGTCAACCGAAAAAGGGGTAATTCCTTTAGTGTTTTCGAGTGGAGCACTATTTCTTGTAAGGGTGATGACCGTATGTCCATCCGCAGCCGCTTGTTGGGCCAAAGCAAAACCTATGCCCCTACTGGCTCCCGTTATGACGATTGTTTTTTGCACCGCGCTTATTGTGGTTACACCAAAAGGGTGACCGGATTTTCGATATAATTTCTAAGGGTTTGCAAGAACTGTGCTCCTGTCGCCCCATCTACCGTTCTATGGTCACAAGCCAACGTCAGCTTCATGGTATGACCCACGACAATTTTACCTTCTTTTACCACCGGTTTTTCTTCGATACTTCCCACCGAAAGTATCGCAGCATTGGGTTGGTTTATAATGGAGGTAAATTCTTGAATACCAAACATTCCCAAATTGGAAACGGTGAAGGTACTGCCTTCCATTTCGGCCGGAGTGAGTTTTTTGTCTCTAGCGCGTTGAGCAAAATCGCGAACAGCCGAACCGATATGGGGTAGTGACAGGCTATCGGCAAATTTAACCACCGGAACCACCAGGCCATCCGTGACGGCTACCGCCACACCGATGTGCATATGGTGATGCTGAACGATTTTATCATCAAACCACTGGGCATTGACTTCCGGATGCTGTCGCAGGGCCATTGCTACTGCTTTAATCACGATATCGTTAAACGAAATTTTGGTGTCAGGCAGTGTATTGTATTGTGCTCTAAAAGCGATGGCATTGTCCATATTATACTCAACCCCCAAATAATAATGAGGTGCGCTAAACTTAGAGGCAGCCAACCTTTTAGCAATGGTTTTTCGCATTTGGCTATTGGCCAATTCGGTCACACGTTCAACACCCACTGGTGCTGTATAGGTAGCTCCTGTTGAGGAAAGATTTTCTACATCGCGTTTGATAATTCTTCCCTGTTCACCTGTTCCGGCTACGGCGGCCAAATTAATTCCTTTTTCTTGTGCAATCTTTTTGGCTAAAGGTGAGGCCATTACCCGACCGTTGGTTGCGGGCTGTGAAGTTGGAGGCGGCGTATTGGTGGCTAGGGGTTTTGTTTTTTCTGGACTAGGTGCTGGGGGTGTGGGACTCGTTTCTACCGCTTTTGGTGTCTCAGTTGCAGCTAAGGCAGCTTTTACATCGGCTCCTTTGGGACCAATCAATGCTAACACACTATCTACAGCAGCGGTTTCCCCTTCCTGAATGCCCACATGCAATAGGGTACCCGCATGAAAAGCTTCAAACTCCATCGTGGCCTTGTCGGTTTCGATTTCGGCTAATATGTCGCCTTCTTTGACGGTATCCCCAACTTTTTTCAACCATTGGGCTACCGTGCCTTCTTCCATCGTATCACTCAAGCGAGGCATCGTAATGACAACAACGCCTTCGGGCATTTCAGCACTTGTAGAAGATGTTTCTTCGGCAGGGCTGGTTGAGGCTTCCTGCGTAGTAGCGGATGTAGTTGACGCACTTTGCAGCATATCACCAATGTTTTCCCCTTTTTCTCCAATGATAGCTAATAGGGTATCGACAGGTGCAGTCCCTCCTTCTTCAATACCAATATGCAAAAGGTGTCCTTCATGAAAAGCTTCGAATTCCATGGTGGCCTTATCGGTTTCGATTTCGGCTAGGATATCGCCTTCTTTAACGGCATCGCCAACTTTTTTAAACCATTTGGCAACGGTACCTTCTTCCATCGTATCGCTTAAGCGCGGCATGTTTATGATCTCGGCCATCGTTTATAATTTATGCTTTAAAAATGGATAATCGTCCTGTTCGTACACCGCATCGTACATCACGTTAATTTCCGGATAAGGTGCATTTTCGGCAAATTTTTCACATTCGGCTACACGTTCTTTAACCCCTTGATCGATAGCATCTAGTTGTTTTTGCGTAGCGTATTTTTTGTCGAGTATAATGTCTTTGACTTGGGTTATGGGGTCAATTTTTTTATACTCCTCTACCTCATCTTTTGTGCGGTAATGCTGGGCATCGGACATGGAGTGTCCGCGGTAGCGGTAGGTTTTCATTTCGAGGAACGAAGGCCCGTTGCCTTTTCGGGCATGGGTAATGGCCTTATCCATGGCTTTAGCCACCGTTTCGGGATTCATACCATCTACGGGTTCGCAAGGCATTTCATAACCGAGACCGAGTTTCCAAATTTCTTGGTGATTGGCCGTGCGCGCAACAGAAGTTCCCATAGCATATCCGTTGTTTTCTACAACAAAAACCACGGGTAATTTCCAGAGCATGGCCAGATTGAGCGTTTCATGAAGCGAACCTTGTCTGACGGCCCCGTCGCCCATATAGCAAAGGGTCACGTTGTCACGCTTAAAATATTTATCTCCAAAAGCCATTCCGGCTCCAAGGGGTATTTGACCACCCACAATCCCATGTCCACCGTGAAAATGATGTTCTTTGGAAAAAATATGCATCGATCCACCCAACCCCATGGAAGTACCTTCGGCTTTACCGTAAAGTTCGGCCATCACACGTCTAGGATCGACTCCAAGACCAATGGGCTGTACGTGGTTACGGTAGGCGGTAATCATACGGTCTTTGCCAATTTCCATTGCGTGGAGTGAACCGGCCAAAACAGCTTCTTGTCCGTTGTAAAGGTGTAGAAACCCACGGACTTTTTGTTGAATATATACAGAGGCTAATTTATCTTCAAATTTTCTCCAGAAGAGCATGTCTTCGTACCATTTAAGATAAGTTTGTTTGGTGATTTTCTTCATAAAAACAGGGTCTGTTTGCCTTCAATTTGCCTAGCAAAATTAGTCAATAATTCACAATAGGCATAATTTGGTTGTGAACAATTTTCCCAACCGCTACGGGTCTTCTTGCTCGGGGGCTACCCCCAAATCGAAAGTAACCGAAAAACGCAAGGTGTTTTCGAGTGGGCTTCGCACGGAGGAAGTCGAAAAAAGATACGAAATGAACCCTTTTCGGGACTTTCGTTAAAATAACCGCTACGCAGGGCAAAAACCCCTTGATAAACATATTCTAAGCCAAGGCTCCAGTTGATTTCTTTGAGTTCTTCACGCAGACCGTCCGGGGCATCGTCAAACGATTGAGCAATCCCTTGGAGAAAATTGATGTCGGGTTGTTGGTAGCCCAAAAACACGCCAGAATCATTGTATTGCGCTACAGGAGTGGGCACCAATAGTTTGTTAAGTTCAAAAGTGACCGTCAGCGCATCTTGCGTATCGAGCATAAAAGCAAGTCCAGACCCCAACTTTAGGTTGGTAGGCAAGAAATTTTTTTGTCCACCGATATCGTATTTAAGGCGCGGGCCTACATTCGAAATCGTTATTCCTCCTCTGTAGCGTGTTGCAAGATCGAGCATTTCAAAAGGCTGACTTTGGTAAAAAGCGGCTAAGTCCACCGCCAAGGTATTGGCCGATGAGGCATCCAGGTCGGTGGTCATTTTGAGGTCCGAACGGATATAGCGCCCGGCCACCGCCATCGAAAAGTTTTTACCCAATTGTAGTGCATAAGACAGGTCTAAGGTCAGTTCGTTAGGCCGTTCAAGCCCCTGGTTGACAATAGTTCCCCCGACAAGGTCGTTAAACTGAATTTCGCCCAGGCTAAAATATTTTAGGCTCATCGCCCAGGCACTTCGGTTATTTAAGCGTTTAAAATAGGTGAGGTTGCCCAAGAAAATATCGTTGACCAATTTGCTTAAATAGGGCGTATAACTAATGGCCAAGGCTTGGTTGCTTTCGGCAAATACATATTTTGCAGGATTCCATTGCTGGGAAAACGCATCGGCAGAGGTCGCCACGCCTTGATCGCCCATACCCGCCGCGCGCGCATCGGGCGTAATCAACAAAAAAGGAACCCCCGTGGTGATTACCCGTTGATTTTGCTGGCTCCATCCCCATTGGGTGATGAGCATTAGCGCGACAAAAAACCTATGTCTCAAACTGCACATTTTCTACCTTATAACGTTAGAAAATGAAAAATCTTATACCTAAAAAACGAACGTGGCTTCATTTAAAATTTTTCGATTTATACATACGATTTTTAAAAATAATACGTTATCCCTATCGATATAACCGAATAATATTATTCAGTACGCTGTATATTTAGTATATTGCAACGAAGATTTTATAGTGTCAACACACCCTATGAAAACAACAACGATCAAAACCCTTGCAGCCATCGCCTTAGGAGCTTTCCTATCGGTAAGCTGCGCCAAAAACAACGCCTCGCGTGCCACAGGTTGGTCTATCAATTCCAAAAAAGGAGGTTTTCAGTACAACGTAGACTTTGAGGAGCAAGAAACCGGACCCGGACTTGTCTTTATCGAAGGGGGTACCTACACCAAAGGTCAGGTACAAGACGATGTAATGCATGATTGGAACAACACCCCCACTCAGCAGCATGTCATGTCGTTTTATATGGACGAAACCGAGGTGACCAACTTGATGTATCTCGAATACTTAGATTGGTTACGGGCCGTATTCCCACAGGACGAAGCGCGTTATCGCCAAATTTATCAGGGGGCCCTTCCCGATACCTTGGTTTGGCGTAATGCCTTGGGGTATGTTGAAGAACTCACTACCAACTACCTCCGCCATCCTGCCTATGCAGAATATCCCGTGGTTGGGGTCAATTGGTTACAAGCCGTACAATTTGCCGAGTGGCGAACCAATCGTGTCAACGAATTTTTACTCGAAAGAGAATCGTATGTGCGTAAAGATGTACGCTATGAGGCCGTTGATGCCAATAGCACCTTTAACACCGAAGCCTATCTAAAACGTCCTGAAACCACCTACGGTGGAAAAATCGATAGCCTAGACGGCAACAGTACCCCACTCATTAACTCAGGAAAAAGAGGTACTACGCAAAAAGATACCGCAACAGTCAATGTCTATGCAGGAGTTGAAAAAGGGTTGATGTTGCCCTCCTACCGACTTCCCACCGAAACCGAGTGGGAATATGCCGCACTGGCCTTGGTCGGTGACCGGGAATACAACACCTATAGAGGAAAGAAAAAATACCCTTGGTCGGGAGAATATACCCGCTCCAGTGAACGCAGAACCGAAGGAGATCAACTAGCCAACTTTAAGTTTGGTAAAGGAGATTATGGCGGAATTGCCGGTTGGTCTGACGATGGGGCAGATATTACCATTCAGGTAAAATCCTATCCTCCCAACGACTTTGGACTCTATGATATGGCCGGAAATGTCGCCGAATGGGTGGGTGATGTATATCGTCCCATCATTGACGATGAATACAATGACTTTAACTATTTCCGCGGAAATGTATATTATAAAACAACCATAGGTGAGGACGGAAGAGCGCAAATAATTTCCCAAGACCAACTGGTTTATGACACCCTTCCCAATGGAAGAATATTTTTGAAAAAATTACCCGGAGAGCTCGATAAAGTAGCCATTGACGAAGAAGAAACCTTTTTACGGCAAAATTTTTCGGAGAGTGACAACCGTAATTTTAGAGATGGTGATCGAGAATCCTCAAGAAGTTATTTAGATCGTAAAGATCCCAACGATGCGGCTGAGGGAACTCCCAAAACCGAAACCTCATTGATGTACGATGCACCTGTAACGGCCAAAGTTACCGTTGATCAAGATGGAAACGTGGTAAGACAAGTCGATAAATCACCCAAACGCACGACCCTAATTACGGATGAAGTTCGGGTGTACAAAGGAGGATCATGGAAAGACCGTGCCTACTGGCTCGATCCTGCCCAGCGTCGTTATTTACCGCAATACATCGCTACAGATTATATCGGATTCCGCTGTGCAATGTCGCGCTTGGGCTCCAAAAGCAGAATTAAGAAAACAGCGCGACATAAACGCGCGCGCTAACAATCACCCAAGGCATCTAACCGATGCCTTTTTTTATGGAAACAAACCAAGGACTTTACGCAATTTTTGAACAAAGTACCGGTGTGTACACGGACAGTCGTACACCCCGTAAAGGAGGTTTGTTTTTTGCGCTTAGCGGTCCACATTTTGACGGGAACCAGTTTGCCCTAGCTGCACTCGAACAAGGTGCCTCTGCGGCTGTTGTTAGTGACCCTCAACTTAAAGAACATCCCCAATGTGTCTATTTCCCTGATGTGCTAAAGGCACTCCAAGACTTGGCCCGTGAACACCGTAAAAAATTCAATGGGCCGGTCATCGCGCTTACCGGTAGCAACGGAAAAACCACCACCAAAGAATTAATGCTGGCGGTCTTGTCACAAGATCATACGGCCTATGCCACCCAAGGGAACCTCAACAACCATATAGGCGTACCTCTTAGCCTCTTGGCAATGCCGTTGGATGCGGATTATTACATCATCGAAATGGGGGCCAATCATCGGGGGGAAATCGCCCAACTATGTACCATAGCCCATCCTGATATCGGTTATATTACCAATTTTGGATCGGCCCATTTGGAAGGGTTTGGAAGTTTGGAAGGGGTCGTTAAAGGAAAATCCGAACTGTATCAGTATTTGATCGAAAACAATAAAAAAATTATTGGCAACGAAGACGACCCTAAACAAATGGAGTTACTTAAGGATCATGCTCCTTTTACCTTTGGTACCCAACCATCTTCTGCTCTTCACCTCAGTTATGTTGACAAGGAAGGTGTTTTGGAAGTGCATTGGAAAGGACATAAGGCGAAAAGTAATCTGTATGGAGCCTATAATCTAACCAATATGGGGGCTGCCATCGCCCTTGGGTTTTATTTTAACCACCCTGCCGGGCAAATTGCCCAAGGAATCGAAAGTTATATCCCCAAAAACAACCGTTCACAGGTCGTCAATACGGGCAAAAACACCCTTGTGCTAGATGCCTACAACGCTAATCCAACCAGTATGCAGGCTGCATTAACGGCTTTTAATCAGGCCTATACCACCGATAAAATGGTGTTTTTGGGCGATATGCTGGAGCTGGGCGAATACAGCATGCAGGAACATCAAAACATAGTCACCCAGTTGGCTTCGTTAAACCTCGATCAGATTATCCTAATCGGAAAAGCTTTTGCACAAACTAAAAACCCTCCCGCTCATACACTGTTTTTCACCCAGACCGCAGACTGTATTAGCTGGCTAGAAAAAAAGGACATAACGGGTAAAAACGTCTTATTAAAAGGGTCCAGGGGAATGGCCCTAGAAAAACTACAAGCCTACCTATAAGTTTTGCTTATTTTTTTCGCATCCGCCGAACACCCTCATAGAGTAAAAACAAGACGAATGCTAGTGCGGTGTAGATAAGTATGTTGCGTAAGAAATACATCGGTTTACAAAATATTTTTGCCCGTTAGGGGTGTTATAAAATCAACCATTGATATACTCCGATGGTCAATAAGGCGCCCACAAGGGCCGCCACTATTCCAAAGCCGACCAATCCCAATCGGACAAGTAGCCAATAATTCACCTGGAAACGAAGCGACAAAAGACCAAATTCCCAGGCTTTACGTTCAAATTCGTATTTCATCTTATTCGTTTTCTCTACCCAAGATACGATATAATTAAAATATGGATATTAGTTAGCAGTGATTCCTGCTTTGAGGACGAATATATCTCCCATAATTGAGGTAAAGGAAACAGTATTATTTACTCGCCAAAGTACCTATAAAGTAGATACACGATTACACCTCCATAAACTACCATTCTGATTATAGTGGAATTTTTCATTGATCAGGACATATACAAACCAATACAGAGTGTCATAAACGCATACATAATGATGACCAGCCAAGTTGTAGGAGAGATTTTTTTCATGAGAACGTAGTTTATCGTTTATGTTAAAGCTACAAAATTAAACC
>RFYP01000011.1 GCA_009921175.1 Flavobacteriia bacterium
TCAGGGATGGATAGCCACCGAGCCGACCCAAGGAACCTTAGTGCTCAAATTGGCAATCGATAAAGAAGGTGTGATTTCTTTTTTGGGCTTTGATGACCCAGATGATTTGTCGACCAAAATTAGTGATTTGGATACCTACTTGACCAATGTGGTGAGTCAATTGCCTCAAGCCCTTCCCGCGACCAAAACCAATGTGGGTAGCCCCGTGGATGTAACGCTCCAATTGCCCATAGAAATTGTAGCCTCGGCCGAATGACCACACCCGAAGCACGCATCATTCTTGGGATAGACCCCGGGACGACCATCATGGGATTTGGATTGATTCGTGTAGAGGGAGAGCAGTTGACCCTTATACAGCTGCACGAGCTACAGCTCAAAAAATACCAGGATCATTACCTCAAACTCAAACATATTTTCCAGCGAACCCTCGAATTGATTGACACCCATCATCCAGACGAGATTGCTATTGAGGCCCCTTTTTTTGGTAAAAATGTACAGTCGATGTTAAAATTGGGACGCGCACAAGGGGTAGCTATGGCCGCTGGCTTGCGCCGTGAAATTCCCATTACCGAATATTCACCCAAGAAAATCAAAATGGCCATCACTGGAAATGGAAACGCCAGTAAAGAACAAGTGGCCAAAATGCTTCAACAAATCCTCAAGATGAAAACCCTGCCCAAAAACCTCGATTCGACCGATGGATTAGCGGCAGCAGTTTGTCATTTTTATAATTCTGGGAGGGCGACTACCCAAAAGAACTATACAGGTTGGGCAGCTTATGTACGTCAAAATCAAGATAAAATCCAATAAGGGTTTTTTGCCCTTAAAAAGTCGTACCTTTAAAGGAACCAAATATTTTAAAACATTAAAAAACCTATTTGTTGCTGTTCTTGTGAGGCTTGCCAACAAGGACAATGCGCCCAATGCAGTTGTAAAAATTGCCAGTGTTCCGATTGTCATTGCGCATAAATTCGATTAATTTGTAGCCAGACGAAAACTTTGTTATGCCCGGCTTGTATCTTCACTTTCCCTTTTGTAAACAGGCCTGTCATTACTGTAATTTTTATTTTAGCACGAGCGCTAAAAATAAGCCCCAGCTCATTCAGGCACTTAAAAAGGAATTACACCTTCGTCGTGCTTCACAGTCAGCCCCACTGGAGAGTATTTACTTTGGTGGAGGGTCACCCTCTCTATTGAGTTTATCAGACCTGGAGGAGATCTTGACGGTGATACGGGAAACCTATGCATTAGCAGCATCGCCCGAAATCACCCTAGAGCTAAACCCCGACGATGGAAACACAGCCTATTTAAAAGGGCTTAAGCAATTGGGGATTAATCGGCTTAGTGTGGGTGTACAATCTTTTTTAGACCGAGATCTGCAACTGATGCACCGGGTGCATACAGCCCGTGAAAGTGAAGAAGTCTTAGGCGAAGTAGCTACCCTTTTTGAAAATTTTTCAGTCGATTTGATCTATGGAAATCCTCAGAGCAGTTTAAAAGAGTGGCAACAAACCATGGCCAAAGCCTTGTCTTACAATCCTCCTCATATTTCTGCCTACGCCCTTACTGTGGAGCCTAAAACAGTCCTCGCCCATCGAGTCAAAAACAATTTGATTAGCCTGCTCGACGATGAATTGGTGCAAGCCCAATACGATGATTTGGTATATACCTTAACCAACCGAGGGTTCCGTAATTACGAATTTTCGAATTTTGCCCAAGCTGGCTATTATGCGGTCAATAACAGTAGTTATTGGCAGGGCAAGCCTTATATGGGGATTGGGCCTTCAGCGCATTCCTATGATGGGGCCTTTTTACGTTCGTGGAATATTTCGAGCACCACAAAATACATACAGGCAATCGAAGAAAATCGATTGCCTCAAGAAACAGAAACGCTGACCCGCAAAGACCGTTTTAACGAGTATATCATGACAGGTTTACGTACCGAATGGGGGGTGTCTTTGCAACAGGTCAACCGTGAATTTGGCCCTCAATATGGGGAATATTTAGAAAAACAAGCTGAGCAACAAATCCAAGCGCATCGGCTATTTTGGGACGGGGACATACTCCGAATTCCGGTCAAAGCCCGTTTTTTGTCCGATGGAATTGCCGCCGAGCTTTTTTTGGTTAATCTTGTTTAAAAAGATGGGCAAAGTGTTTGTAGAACAAGGGGATGGTCTCGATACCTTTGAAAAAATTAACCAGTCCATAGTTTTCATTGGGGGAATGAATGGCGTCACTGTCTAACCCGAAGCCCATCAAGATGGTCTTAACCCCCAACACCTCTTCAAACATAGGCACGATAGGAATACTTCCGCCATCCCTCAGCGCCACCGGCGCTTGGCCAAAACTTTCTTCATAAGCCTTAAAGGCCGCGCGATAGCCCAGACTATCCAAAGGTGTCACATAGGGTTTGCCTCCATGATGGGTTTTGACCGTGACACGCACCCCTTCGGGGGCGATGGCTTTAAAATGGTTTTCAAACAGTTTACTGATGTTTTTCCAATCTTGATTGGGGACCAAACGCATCGATATTTTGGCATGGGCTGCACTAGCAATCACCGTTTTGGATCCCTCGCCGGTATAACCACCCCAGATACCGTTGACATCCAAGGTTGGGCGAATGGATTTACGTTCTAGGGTTGTGTATCCTTCTTCACCCATCAGGTCTTCGAGGTCAAGGGATTTTTTAAAGGCGATATCGTCTATTGGGGCCTGTTCGATTTCTTGTCGCTCGGCCGAAGAATAGTTGACCACATCGTCGTAAAAACCCGGTATGGTGATTTGTCGTTTGTCGTCATGCATTGAAGCGATCATCGAACAGAGTACATTGATAGGATTGGCCACCGTGCCCCCGTACAATCCGGAATGTAAATCACGGTTGGGCCCGGTCACCGACACTTCCAAATAACTCATGCCCCGAAGGCCTGTGGTAATGGCAGGAGACTGAATGCTACCGATCCCGGTGTCGGAGATCAAAATCACATCAGCTTTGAGTTTGTCGGTATGGGTTCGGACAAACTGCTCCAAATTGTCACTGCCTACTTCTTCTTCACCTTCGATCATCAATTTGACATTACAGCCCAAGGTGTTTTCGGAAATCATTTTTTCTAGAGCTTTTATATGCATGAAAAACTGTCCTTTATCATCGCAGGCACCCCGCGCAAAAATTGCTCCCTCGGGATGAATGCTAGTAGTTTTGATCACCGGCTCAAAGGGGGGGCTATCCCATAATTCGATGGGGTCGGGGGGCTGAACGTCATAATGACCATAGACGAGAACGGTGGGCAAAGTGGGATCGATTATTTTTTCTCCATAAACAATCGGATGGCCCGGTGTTGGAATGACCTCTGTAGCGTCACAACCTGCCGCTCGGAGGGACGCACAGACCCAATCGGCCGCACGAGCTACCGCTTCTTTATAGGTTGAATCTGCACTTATGGAGGGGATTTTTAGCAGTTCAATCAATTCATTTAGTTGCTTTTGTTGTTCGGCATTTAGGGTCATCATAGACGTAATTTTTGTGTTTTTAAAAATACAAATTTACCCGGCATCTATTTCCAAAAGATTTCCGAGAATAGGAAAAACTTATTTATATTTGCCCCACCAATAACTGCGGGTGTGGTGAAATTGGTAGACACGCTAGATTTAGGATCTAGTGCTTCACGGCGTGGGGGTTCGAGTCCCTTCACCCGCACCTAAGACCTCTTGTAAATGCAAGAGGTTTTTTTTATTGGGTTGCTCCCGGACCTTTTACAAATCGTCCCGGAAATTCACCAGTATGGTTTCCGTTTTTCAGCACCGCAACTCCATTGACCCAAACATGTTCGATTCCCGTGGCATATTGAAGTGGGTCTTCAAACGTAGCGTGATCGGTTACCGTATCGGGGTTGAAAACCACAATGTCGGCATAATTGCCCACTTTTAGGGTTCCCCGTTTTTCAATGCCGAGGTTGGCCGCAGGCAAACCACTGAGTTTATGGATGGCTTGTTCCAAGGTGAGCAGATTTTCGTCCCGGGTGTATTTGCCCAACACACGGATAAAGCTCCCAAAGGCTCTGGGATGGGTTCTAAAATCTTTGGTAATGTCCGAATACGAACCCGCATCAGAACAGAAAGACACCCAGGGGAGTTGCACCTTTTTTCGGATATTTTCTTCAGACATACTGAAGTAAATACATTGTATTCGACTATCGTCTTCTATCACCATATCGATGATGGCTTCTGCGGGAGATTGTTGACGCATTTGGGCTGCTTCTGCTATGGTTTTTCCCCGGTATTTTTGGTCCATAGCCTCGGTATTAAATCCGACCATCAGGATGCCCGAAGGGGGTTGTTGGCTCAGTTCTTTTTCGATATCCTTTATTAGTCGTTTACGCACTTTGGGGTCTTTCATGCGTTCGATCCATGCCCGATGCCCTCCTGCTTGAACCCAGGTAGGGATTACCCCCGTAAGTCCAGTTGAGCTGGCGTTGTAGGTATAGATGTCAGCCGTTATGGGGAGTCCCATTTTTCGAGCGGCTTCTACCCGTGCTATGACACTGTCCAGTAGATGCCAATTTCCTTTTCGAGAGGCTTTAAGGTGGTAGATTTCTGCCGGGACCCCCGCCTCTTTAGAAATGGTAATTAACTCGTCCAACGCAGCGAGTACCTTGTCATCTTCATTGCGCATATGCGAAATATATTTGCCTTGGTAGTTTCCGGCCACTTTGTTCAGTAAAATCAGTTCATCTGTTTTTTTTCGTCTTCAGTTGCTTTACGGTTGTCATAGCCCACAGTTTGAATGCGCACCGAAGCTGCACCTAAATAGGAGGCAATATTCGTAGAAACGCCTTTATTTTCTAGGGCTTTCATGGCATCACCAAAACCGATATAGTCGTCATCGGCCTTATTTCCTCTTGGGCCGGGAGATGTGCCTTCGCCAAAGACTTCTAAGGTTACCCCTTGTTTTAAATCACTGAGCGAACGCCCGTCTTCCATCAGGGAACTATAGCCCCAACTCAGCATATTGATAAACCCAGGGCTTACAGCCATCCCTTGGGCATCGAGGGTTTGCTTGGCATTGAATTTTTTTTCAGGACCGATATACATAATCGTATCGGACTTGATGGCAACTACCCCTTGTTGGGGTGTTGCCCCAGTACCATCATAGAGGAGTCCGTTGGTAATCAATACATCACAGTCGGGACGACTACAGGCACCGAGAATAAGTACCCAAATCAGCGGATAGAGTTTTTTCATCATTGTCGTGTATTATAAGGACAATGTACAAAAAGAAAGGCAATCCAAAGGGACTAATCCTGGGGCCAGCCTTGGGAGAAATATTCTTCCTCACCCTGGTCTGTTGCGACAATCCAATAGGCTTGGAGTTGGGGATCTTGGGCGATCAATTTTTGCCCTTCAGCCAGGGGGAGTAGCATGAGTGCGGTGGCCCATGCATCGGCGGTCATACAGTCGGGAGCGATTACCGAGGCACTGAGTATGGGAGTTTGGGTAGCTAAGCCGTTGCGTGGGTTGATGCTGTGTACATATTTTTTACCGGTTTGCGGGTCGATTCGGTATTTACGGTAGTTGCCCGACGTGGCCAAGGCTTGGTTACTTAAGGGCAGGGTCCGAATAAGTTGCCTCGAACCCTGAGCATTGGGATGATCGATGGCGATACGCCAGGGTTTTTGGGTGAGGGGATTGATTCCTTTGGCGCGTAGTTCTCCACCAATCTCAAGCAGGTAATTGACGATGTTTTTTTGTTCAAAATACTGTCCGATCAAATCTAGGGTATAGCCTTTGGCCAGTGCATTAAAATCCAAATACGTACGGGAATCTTTTTTGGTTATCAGTCCCTGCTCCGATAGGTATAGGTTTTGCCAACCGGTAAAGACCAAAAGGCTGTCTCGTTGTTGGTCGGTGAGCTGTTCAATTCCTTTTTCCGGACCAAAGCCATAGGCATTGACAAGGCTTCCAACTGTCGGGTCAAAAAGCCCTTCTGTGGCTTTCCAGACTTCGGTTGCTTTGTGGTAAACAGTGATAAAGTGTTTGTCAACGACAATTTCTTTTTGCCCCGCATTGATTTTTGAAATGTCAGAGTTGGGCAAGTAGGTCGACATGGATTGGTTGACTACATAGAAAAGGGAGTCCAACACGTTTTCTACGGCTGCTTCCGACCATTGATCCGTATGCAGTTTTAGGGTATAGCTGGTGCCTAACGCCAGCCCCTGATTGACCACCAGTTTTGGTGGAGAAGCACAGCCTAGGGTAAGCAAAAAGAACAGCTTAAATAATTTCTTGTAAACCTTCATAGTTAATGACATAGGGGGCGTTTTTATCCAAGGGTAGGTGGTAGTCTTTGGCATGGGCAAAACCAACACCGGCATAGTACGTTTTGGCCTCGTATTTTTGGGCATGGGTCTTGATTCTGTCCATCCATTGTTTATCGTATCGCTTGGGGTTGGTTGGGTAACAACTGCCTTTGACCGCAATAAAATGAAGTTTTTTGTCTTTAAGACAAACAAATTGAGGGTCTTTTTTGGGCTTGGAATTGACCGCCAAAAACTCAAAGCCATCGGCTTCTAAGGCTTCGCCAACGACATTCATGGCCAATTGATGTATTTCTTTTTCAGTGAGCATAAAAAAACCTCGAGGATGGCCTCGAGGTGGTAAAGTTAAGCTTATCCTCCGAAATCGTCGAAGCGTACATTTTCGGGGGGGATTCCAAAGTCATCTGCCATTTTTTCGACCGCCTGATTCATCAGGGGCGGGCCACAGAAATAGACTTCAATATCCTCGGGATTTTCGTGTTGGGAGAGGTAGTTGTCAATTACCACTTGGTGGACAAAACCTTTAAACCCGTCTCCTTCGCCATCCAAGCCGTCTTTGACTTTCCAATTGTCTTCTTCGAGAGGCTCGGACAGGGCGATATAAAATCTAAAATTGGGAAAATCTTTTTCCAAGGCTTTAAAATGATCTACATAAAAAAGTTCTCTTTTGGAACGTCCACCATACCAGAAGGTTACTTTTCTTCCGGTTTTAAGGGTTCTAAAGAGTTCATAGAGGTGCGAGCGCATTGGGGCCATTCCGGCACCACCACCCACATAGAGCATTTCGGCTTCGGATTCATTGATAAAAAATTCACCATAAGGCCCTGAGATGGTTACCGTATCACCGGCCTTTTTGGAAAAGATATAGGATGAAGCAACACCGGGGTTGACATCCATCCAGCCATTTTTGTTGCGATCCCAGGGTGGGGTAGCGATACGTACATTGAGCATGACTTCTTTGCCTTCGGCAGGGTAGGAGGCCATTGAATAGGCCCGCTCAACGGTTTCAGGATTTTTCATTACTAGGGGCCAAAGATCAAATTTGTCCCATTCGAGTTTAAATTTATCGGGTTCACCCGGATGTTCTTGGGGGTGGGCTGTGATGTCGATGTCTTTGTAATTGACCTCACATTTGGGAATTTCGATTTGGATATATCCTCCTGCCTTATAATCCATCACTTCGGGAAGTTCTACCACAAATTCTTTAATAAACGAAGCGACATTATAATTTCGAACAACCTTGGCCTCCCATTTTTTAATCCCAAAAACTTCTTCGGGTACTTGAATGACCATGTCTTGTTTGACCTTTACTTGACAGCCCAGGCGCCAGCCTTCGGCAATTTCTTTACGGGTAAAATGCGGTGCTTCGGTGGGTAGTATTTCGCCCCCCCCTTCAAGGATTTGGCATTTACATTGAATACAGGTTCCACCACCTCCACAGGCTGAGGGTAAAAATATTTTGTTATTTCCCAAGGTGTTTAGAAGGGTACCTCCTGAAGAAACTTGCACATCGTTTTCTCCATTGATATGCAGGGTGACCGGTCCGGAAGGCAACAGTTTTGCTTTGGCTCCCAACAACATTCCCACCAACAAAAAGGTGATGGTTAAAAAGACGGCAATACTGGCAATAATTACTGTGATATCCATGTTTTGTACTATAATTTAATTCCCATAAAACTCATAAACCCTAGGGCCATAAGTCCGGTGATGATAAAAGTTATCCCCAGTCCTCTTAGCGGTGCAGGGATGTTTGAATAGGTTATTTTTTCACGAATTGCGGCAATGGCTAGAATGGCCAATAACCAGCCGATTCCTGACCCTAGTCCATAGACTGCCGATTCGGTTACTCCCGAAAAATCTTTTTGTTGCATAAACAGCGAACCTCCTAAGATGGCACAGTTTACAGCGATTAGGGGAAGAAAAATCCCCAAGGCACCATAGAGCGCGGGTGCAAATTTTTCGACGATCATTTCGACCAATTGTACCATCGAAGCGATGACGGCAATAAACATAATAAAGCTTAAAAAGCTTAGATCAATCGATGCATAGTCACTGCCCAACCAGCCCAGTGCACCGGGACGTAAGAGGTAGGTGTCCAACAAAAAGTTAATCGGTACGGTGATGGCCAAGACAAAAATAACAGCCAGTCCCAAGCCTACTGCCGTTTTTACGGTTTTGGATACGGCCAAATAAGAACACATGCCCAAGAAATAGGCAAAGATCATGTTCTCGATAAAAATACTTTTTACAAAAAGGTTAAAATATGCTTCCATAGTGCATTAGTTTTTTTCGATGAGTTTGCGGTTGCGTGCTCTTTGTAACCAGATAAAAATACCCACCGTAATCAAAGCCATGGGAGAGAGCAGCATCAATCCGTTGTTGACATAGCCCATTTCATAGACCGCATCGGGAATCACTTGCAATCCAAAAAGTTTCCCTGAACCCAAAAGTTCTCTAAAAAAAGCGACAACGATTAAGATAAATCCATAACCAGCGGCGTTACCTACTCCATCCAAAAAAGATTTCCAAACGCCATTGCCCAGGGCAAATGCTTCTAAGCGACCCATCACGATACAGTTGGTGATGATCAGCCCGATAAAAATGGAGAGCTCTTTACTCACATCGTAGGCATAGGCTCTGAGGACTTGGTCGACCAAAATCACCATCGAGGCCACTACGACCAATTGCACGATGATACGAATCCGGTTGGGAATCAAGTTGCGTAATAGCGAAATGATAACGTTACTGGCAGCCATAACCGCCATAACTGAGATACTCATGACGATGGCAGGTTTGAGCTGTACGGTGATTGCCAAGGCCGAGCAGATACCCAGTACTTGTACTGTAATGGGGTTGTTATCATCGAGCGGATCTTTGAGAAGTGCGCGATTTTTTTTGGAAAACAAGGCTTCTTTTTCTTCATTGACAAAGAAAAAAAGCGGCTTGTTCTGTGATTTTTTAGCGTTCATCAGTTTCTAGTTATTCAGTGCGAGTGAAGTGTCTTCTTTGGAAAAATAGGGCAGGTAATGCGCCAAACGTTCAGCGATCATCGCCGTTACTCCATCACCGGTGATGGTAGCTCCGGATATGGCGTCAATTTCATGGTCCTCTTTGTCGCTGTTGGTTGGGTCGTTGTTTGTCTTAGAAACATTAATGCCTACCAACTGTCCATTTTGATCCATGATTTTTTCATCTACAAAGCGTTCTTGGAACCACTTTTGGGTGATTTCGGCACCCAAACCGGCGGTTTCTCCTTTATGATCAAAAACGGCTCCCTGGATGGTGTTTTTATCTTCTTTAAGGGCGAGGTATCCCCAAATGGCGTCCCAAAGACCTGCCCCACGTAGAGGAACCACATAGAATTTTTTCCCTTCTACATCGGCCACATAAAGTGGGAATCGCTGTTCGGCCACCGGCTTTTTGATTTCATTATTTAAGGCAATGGTAAAAGCATCTGTTTGGGTGTCCACACTACCTGTATGGGTCAGTGAAAGCTCTTCAACGATATATTGTTTGTACAGACTTTCGGCCTGGTCGCGATCGGTTTCAATACCGATGGTAGTAAGAATGTTTTGCATTTTCTCTTTACGGACGTTTTCGGCTTGTAGTCCTTTGAGGGAAGAAGCCGTAAAAGCCAGGGTTGAGGCAACGACCAAGACCATGATCGTGGCAAATAGAAAAGTATATCCGTTGCTGTCTCGGTTCATAATTAAGCGGTTTTAAGGTTGGTTTTAGCCCAACGTTTTTTTCTACGGTTGATGTTGGCTTCGACGACATAATGGTCAATGGTTGGCGCAAAGACATTCATCAATAAGATGGCCAACATTACCCCTTCGGGATAGGCGGGGTTGAATACCCGAATTAAGATACAGAACACCCCAACCAAAAGGCCGTAAATCCATTTGCCTTTTTGGGTTTGCGCGGCCGACACTGGGTCAGTGGCCATAAAGACAATACCAAAAGCAAATCCTCCGACGACCAGGTGATTAAACCAGTCGAATTGCATCAGGGCATTGGCTCCCCATAGGTTAAACAAAAAGCCCATGAGTGCGGCACCTAAAACACCTCCGGCCATAATGCGCCAGCTACCCACTCCAGTAACAATAAGGATGAGTGCCCCGACAAGAATCCATAAGGCAGAGGTTTCGGCAATCGAACCGGGAATACCCCCCTGAAACATTTGAAGGGTACTATAACTCACGTCTTGACCGGCAGCCAAAGACCCGAGTATGGTTTCTCCTGACACCCCGTCTAAGGTGCTTGCTTCAGAGACCCACACTTTGTTACCCGACATATAGGTGGGGTAGGCAAAAAAGGCAAAAGCACGAGCAGTCAAGGCAGGATTTAGAATATTCATGCCCGTTCCGCCAAAGGCTTCTTTGGCAATCAAAACCGCAAATGCGACGGAGATTGCAACCATCCATAGCGGAATATCCACAGGCATAATCATGGGGATTAATAATCCGGTGACCAAATAGCCCTCGTTGACTTCGTGTCCTCGATATACGGCAAAAGCAAACTCGATAGAGAGCCCCACTACATAGGAGACTACGATCATCGGAACGACTTTGAAAGCACCGTGTAGGAAAGCATCCATAAAAGTGAAACTTTGTCCAAGTTGAATAAAATGCTGGTATCCAGTGTTATAGATACCATACACCAATGCGGGCATCAAGGCCAAAACCACGGTTATCATCGTTCTTTTGAGGTCTACCGCATCCCGAACATGGGCTCCTTTGGAGGTTGTGTGATTGGGCACAAACAAAAAAGTATCAAAAGCATTGATGGCTGGGGCAAACCTTTCCCATTTTTGCCCTTTTTCGAAAGGCTTTCTGATTTGGTCTAATTTTTTTCTAATAAAACTCATACATTCACTCTTTATCCAACTTCTTTTAACATTAGGTACATGGCGTCTTTGATAATCTCCTGGGCTTCGATTTTGGAAGTATTCGCAAAATCAATTAATCCAAAGTCTTCAGGAATTACTTCGTAGATGCCGAGCCACTCCATTTTTTCAATATCCCCAATCATACACGCTTTGAGAAGCTGCATGGGGTAGATGTCCATAGGGAAAACTTTTTCCATTTCTCCGGTAACCACCAAGGCGCGCTCTTCACCGTTGAGGTTGGTATCAATGGCTTTGGCCTTGTTTGACAACCATGCAAAGGAGGTTTTTGAAAGGCTGGGAATGCCATTGTCTTTAAAAGGCATCCAACCAAACATACGGTATTGGTTTCCTTCGGGGATGATGCTTAACAGGTTGTTGTAAAACCCAAGGTGGCCTTGTTGTTGCGTACGTCTACCTGTGAGTACATCTCCGTTGATGTAACGCAAATTTTGTTGCGTATCTACCTCAGCTATTTCGCAAAGGGTGGAGAGTTGTGCACCAATTTTGGTTTTGATATAATGGGGTTTGCCGACGGCCGAGCCTGCTACGGCAACGGTACGCTGAGCACTGTATTGGCCGGTCTCAAATAGCAACCCAATGTTTACTACATCTTCAGGGCGGATGGTCCATACTTTTTCGTGCATTGCCAAGGGATCAGTATGGTGAATAATCACGCTTTCATTTCCTGCCGGATGTGGGCCGGAAACGGGAATATGGGTCGTATGCTTAATGGCCGCTAAGGCACTTTGGTAGTTTTGATCGGTAGCCAGGTAGATGGTTTCAGCCAATTGGTGAAGGACGTCAATCCCTTTTTGAAAACTCGCCAATTGATCTTTGAGCAAAAACTCAAAATCTACATCGAGCGGCGCAGTGGCAAACGCAGATATATAAATGGCCTTGGGGTGGACCTCCGGGTCAGCGATGACGTTGTAGGGACGTTGCCGCAAAAAGGGCCAACTACCGCTTTGAAGCAACACCTCCACGATGGCCTCTCGGTCCATTTTCTCGGGCTGGGCCACGGTGTGTGAAACGGCCTCGTCGCCTTGGGCTTCGATTACCACTTCTAAAATTTTACGTTTTGGCCCTCGAACGATTGCTTTAAGTGTTCCTGCTACAGGAGATACAAATTGAATACGAGGGTTGTTTTTTGAAAAGAAAACAGGAGTACCGGCTTGGACTTTTGCTCCTTCTTTAAGGTGCATTTTGGGGGTTAGCGCAAAAAAGTCGTCTGGTTGTAATGCGTAGGTGCGGGATCCGACACTTTCATTAATGATTTTCTCAGCTTTTCCTTTTAGATTGATTCTGGCACCTCTGCGGATGCGTAAGCCTTTTGACATTTCGTTCAAGTTACATTCTAAAACCGTGCAAATTTACATATAATGCGGCGGTTAAAAAACTAGAATCATCAAAAAAATATTGACAGTTTGTCAAAAAACCTAGAGCCAAAAGCCCGCTTGATTTCGAGCGGCTAATTGAATTTTAGTACTTTTGTTTTATGCCGATAATAAGAGGTTTTTTTTGCTTTTTTATTCTTTTGATTCAGGGGGTAAACGGCTATGCCCAGCAGCTTGACGAAACCCCGCCACCGTCCTACATCAAATCGGTCGAATTTAAGGCTTATGACCAGCCGTTTCAGTTTCCAGTTGTGGGACCCAACGACCGCTTTTACCTCTCGTTTGACGATCTAACGACCGAGGCCACCGATTACTACTACCGCATTAGCTACTTCAACCACGATTGGTCACCATCGACACTTTTTAAAAACGAATTTATCCAAGGCATGGATAATTTGAGGATCGACCGTTTCAGTAGCTCGTTCAATACGCTTCAACCCTATACTCATTACCACTTAGACCTCCCCAATGAAAACACGCGATTTTTGGTACCGGGCAATTATATGCTCGAAATCTACAACGGTATGGATCAATTGGTTTTCTCTCGTCGCTTTGTCCGAACAAGCGGTGAAGCCGTCGTTACTGCCGGGGTTTTTCGGGCACGGGACCTAAACTTTTACCAAACCCATCAAAGTGTGCAGTTTTCGGTCACACCTACGGGAGTCCCTTTTCGCAATCCCGAAAACCTAATCAAAATAGTGGTTTTGCAAAACGACCAATGGCATACGGCGGTAACCGATCTAAAACCGCAATACAACAATGGCCGCACCCTAGAATACCGTTATGATGAAGCCGCCCGTTTTGAAGGGGGAAATGAATATTTGTTTTTTGACACCAAAGATATACGCGTGACATCGCCCAATGTGAGTTTTGTGAGATTGGGTGACCGCTATGAATCCTTTTTGTTTACCGACCCTATACGAAACAATTACCCGTATAGTTATGGTCCGGACATCAATGGAGACTTTCAGATCAGGACTTTGCAAGGCACACAAGATCCAGCGGTCGAAGCCGATTACAGCTGGGTACACTTTAGCCTATCGGCGCCCTATGAATTGAGCGAAGGGACCATTCACGTTGTGGGCAAGTTTAATGACTACTTGCCAAGCGATGAAAATCAATTGCAGTACAACGCTTCGTTGGAGGGCTATGAAGTCGCTTTGTTGCTCAAACAAGGCTTTTATAACTACCGCTATGTCATCCAAGCCGGGGGTCAAACGGACCACCACGCGATAAGCGGTAACCATGCCCAAACCGAAAACCGTTATTTGGTTTTGGTCTATTACCGCAATTTTGGCCAACTTCACGATGCGTTGATCGGTGTAGGTACGGCTTCTTCGTTTGAAGTTTTTAATTAGAAAAAAAAGAAAATCTTTTCTAGGTTTAAATTGACTTAGTTTTTGTAACTTTCTGATTTAAAAGGCATTCTTGTAAAAATGTTACAACAAATAACCAAAGGGATTCGAATTTCGGCCACCATCCAATTCAATGGAACGGTAAGCCATAAAAATGCCTATCAATATGCCTTTTTGTACCACATAAAAATAGAAAACCAAAGCAAGGATGTGGTTCAACTCCTCACCCGGCATTGGAAAATCATGGAGTCTCTCGATCAAACTCATTATGTCAACGGCGAGGGCGTGGTCGGAAACAAACCCATTCTCAATCCGGGAGAAAGCCATACCTATTCGTCCAATTGCTTACTCTCTTCGCCTTTGGGAGCGATGAAAGGAGTTTTTGTGATGATTAATTTTAGCACCGCTCAAAAGTTTCAAGTTCAGGTACCCGTGCTTAGCCTCGCGGCACCTTTTATCCTAAACTGATTTTTTCCCCCTGCTAATTTTTTTACTTTTGGTGAAAATATTTTCCACCTCAATACAATTGTATGAACAGTATCTCACAAGTACCTTATCCACAAAACGAACCTATCTTATCCTATGCACCGGGCTCTGCCGAAAAAGAAGCGGTCCTAGCTGCATATAAAAAAATGTACAACGAAACCATCGAAGTGCCTTTGGAGATCAATGGCCAGCCGGTGACTACCGGTGATTTGGCACCCATGTCCCCCCCCCATGCGCACCAGCATATTTTGGGTCATTACCATAAGGCTTCGTCTAAGGAGGTGGAACAAGCCATAAGTGGGGCTTTGGCCGCCCGAAACCAGTGGAGTAAGATGCCCTGGGAATCGCGGGCAGCGATTTTTTTAAAAGCAGCCGATTTGATCGCTGGCCCTTATCGGGCTCAAATCAACGCAGCTACCATGTTGGCGCAATCCAAAACCATTCACCAAGCAGAAATTGATGCTGCCTGTGAGTTCATTGATTTTTTGCGGTTTAATGTGGCCTATATGCAAGAAATCTACCAGCAACAACCCGAGTCTGATCAAGGGATTTGGAACCGACTGACGTATCGCCCCCTAGAAGGGTTTATTTATGCCGTGACCCCCTTTAACTTTACGGCCATTTCGGGAAATCTACCGGCCAGTGCCGCGATGATGGGCAATGTGGTCGTGTGGAAACCCAGTGACCATCAGGTGTTTTCGGCCAAGATTATCATCGATATTTTTAAAGAAGCCGGCTTACCCGATGGCGTGATCAATGTCGTTTTTGGCGACCCTCAGATGATTACCGATACCGTATTGGCTCATGCCGATTTTGCGGGAATTCACTATACCGGATCGACCGAAGTATTTAAACTCCTTTGGTCCAAAATAGGACAAAATATAGCACGCTATAAAACCTACCCCCGCATCGTTGGTGAGACCGGAGGAAAGGATTTTATTTTGGCGCACCCCAGTGCCAAAGCTCAAGAGGTAGCCACGGCTATTGTCCGAGGTGCTTTTGAATTCCAAGGCCAAAAATGTTCCGCAGCATCGCGGGTATATCTACCCAATTCGATTGCTGACCAAGTTTTGGAGCGGGTAAAAGACATGATGGATACGATCAAAATGGGTTCACCCGAAGACTTTTCGAATTTTTTCACAGCCGTTATTCATCGGGGGGCCTATGAGCGTCTCGCCCAAGCCATCGAACGTGTGAAAAAAGATCCCGAAGCGCAATTGCTCAAAGGCGGGCAATGTGACGACCAGACCGGTTATTTTGTCGCTCCTACTTTGGTGGAGGTAACTGACCC
Source organism: Flavobacteriia bacterium (assembly GCA_009921175.1). GTDB lineage: Bacteria > Bacteroidota > Bacteroidia > Flavobacteriales > Flavobacteriaceae > RFYP01. Next base: position 15,726 of record RFYP01000011.1, read on the forward strand.
CCATTATTATACAATGGAAACTGAGCTTTTTGGACCCTTAGTTAGCGTGTATCGTTATGCCGACGACCAATGGGAAGCGACCCTTAAACTTGTCGATGAAACCTCAATCTACGCCCTGACGGGAGCTGTTTTTTCGCAAGACCGCTATGCACTTCAACAAGCCGTTGAGCAACTCGAAAATGCTGCCGGAAACTTTTACATCAACGACAAACCAACCGGTGCAGTGGTGGGTCAGCAGCCGTTTGGAGGAGCACGTGCCTCGGGAACCAACGACAAAGCCGGGTCGGCCCTTAACCTGTTGCGTTGGGTGTCTCCCCGTTTAATCAAAGAAACCTTTGTACCGCCAACCGATTACCGTTATCCTTTTTTGGGGGAATAAGAAAGATATATCCTGCTGAAAAGCTCAGTCAAAAATTCAATCAAAAAGAAAAAGCGACCAGGAACTAAAGGGTCTAAAATTAGAGGGGTAGATAGACCACTTTTTTGGTGGCAAAAAACGGATGTTGAAAATAGTCCGTAATTGGAAATAGCTGGGCTTGAGGAAAGTTTTTTAGCTCTTCGCTCAAATCTCCACCCTTGAGGTACATAAGGCCGTTGGCCAAGGTGTGTTGGTTTTTCTTTTTGATTTTATCCTTGACCCAAGGCACAAATTGGTCCATAGCGGTAACCGCTCTACTGATGATAAAATCAGCCTTTTCGTCCACCTGCTCTATCCGACTGTGATAGGTTTTGACGTTGGTCAACCCCAAGGCGTTTTTCACCTCATTCACGACTTTAATTTTTTTTCCGATGCTATCCACCAAGACAAATTGGGTTTGGGGAAATAAAATCGCCAAGGGAATACCCGGAAATCCACCGCCGGTTCCCACATCAATGATCGATGCACCGGGCATAAAGGGTTGTACCTTGGCCAACGCCAAACTGTGCAACAAATGACGGGTGTCAAAATGGTCTATGTCTTTTCGAGAAACCACGTTGATTTTGGCGTTCCATGAAGTATAGAGGGGTTTTAGGGCCATGAATTGTTCCTTTTGTCGAGGACTTAAAAAATCAAATTGTGAAAAGAGTGGTTCCAAATGTTGAATTTTATGCTTGAGAAAGGTAAATTTATATCTTTTTAAAGAAGTTTATGAACAAGCAACCTCTCACTTTGCGGTTTGAACGAAAAGATTCCAAGGATTTTTTTAAGACCCTCAACAAGCGTGTCAACGATTATTTTAAGAACAACAAGTTGCCCAAAACCGGTGGCTGGCGTATTTATCTTAAATCTATTGTAATGTTTTCCCTGCTGGTTGTCCCCTATATTCTCATAATGAAATTGGAGATTAACGACTGGTATAAGTTGTTGCTTTCCCTGGTTTTGGGAATTGGAATGGCCGGTGTGGGCATGAATGTCATGCATGACGGCAACCACGGATCTTTTTCCAAATATCCTTGGGTCAACAAACTGATGGGGTCGAGCATCTATATTTTGGCGGGTAATGTGTTTAACTGGAAAGTGCAACACAATGTATTGCACCATACTTATACCAACATCCATGGCCATGACGAGGACTTGGAGGCTGGCCGGATTTTACGGTTTTCAAAACATGCCGATTGGTTTCCCTACCATCGTTTACAGCACTACTATTCGGTACTACTCTATGGCTTGCTGACGATTAACTGGGCCTTGTTTACTGACTTTTTTCAAATGCGGCGCTACCAAAAACGAAAGCTTAAATACGCCAACTGCGCTAGTCCCACCCGGCAATGGATAGGTTTGGTGCTTTCAAAAATGCTTTATTTTTCTATCTGGATTGTCCTGCCCATTTTTGTGTTTGAGCTTACTTGGTGGAAAGTTTTACTGGGCTTCTTTGCCATGCATTACACGGCCGGATTAATTTTGAGCTTGGTGTTCCAATTGGCCCATGTCATGGAAGATGCGGCGATGCCATTGCCCGATCCTGAAACAGGAACTGTCAAAAATACCTGGGCGATCCATCAGTTGCTGACTACGGTTAATTTTGCACGAAAAAACCGCCTGGTCAACTGGTTTACCGGTGGTTTAAATCATCAGATTGAGCACCATATTTTCCCCCACATTAGCCATATACATTACACAAAAATTGGTGAAATTGTTAAACGGACAACAAAAGAATTTAATTTGCCCTACAACGAGTACAAAACTACCCGAAGTGCCTTACTTTCGCATTTTAAATTTTTAAAGAAAATGGGCATGCAGCCCGTATATGCGAATTCCTAAAAAGTATGGATCAATTATCTGATAGAATTAACAGTCTCCCAATTTCAGCTACCCTGGCGATGGCTGCCAAAGCACGTGAACTAAAAGAACAAGGCATCGATGTAATTGGATTGAGTTTGGGTGAACCTGATTTTAATACACCCGAATTTATCAAGGCTGCCGCCATTCAGGCTGTAGAAGATAACTACAATGCCTATACGCCAGTCGATGGCTATGCCGAACTCAAACAGGCTATTTGTCAGAAGTTTCAACGCGATAATCAATTGACCTATCAACCCAACCAGGTGGTGGTCTCAACGGGTGCCAAACAATCCATTGCCAACGTGGCTATGGTGTTGCTCAATCCCGGCGATGAAGTTCTCTTGCCGGCTCCCTACTGGGTGAGTTATTCAGCCATTGCAACCTTGGCCGAGGCTGAATCAGTAGTTATTCCTTCGTCGATCGAATCCGATTTTAAAATCACCCCAGAACAGCTGGAGGCCGCGATTACGCCCAAAACCAAACTAATCATCTTTAATTCACCCAACAACCCCAGTGGAACCATTTATACCGAAGCTGAATACAGGGCTTTGGCCAAAGTGTTGGAAAAATATCCCAACATCTATATTCTTTCAGATGAAATTTACGAGCACATCAACTATGGGGAAAAACCTTTTAGTTTTGCAGCCATAGAAAATATGTACGACCGAACCATTACCGTAAATGGTGTGGCTAAGGCCTTTGCGATGACGGGTTGGCGTATCGGTTATATCGGTGCTCCAGCTTGGATTGCCAAGGCCTGTAACAAGATGCAAGGTCAAATAACCAGTGGGGCTAATTGTATTGCACAACGCGCTACCATTGCTGCTTTGGAAGCGCCTGTGAGTGCGATTCAATATATGGTCGATGAGTTCCGAAACCGACGTAGCCTCATTATTGATTTATTGCGTACCATACCCGGACTAACCGTTAATGAACCTCAGGGGGCCTTTTATGTATTTCCTGATGTATCTTACTATTTCGGGAAATCCATTCAAGGGCAACTAATCGAAAACGCCGATGATTTTGCGCTATTTTTATTAGAGCATGCCCACGTGGCCACGGTAAGCGGAACGGCTTTTGGTGCTCCCGATTGCTTACGGATTTCGTATGCCGCCTCCGAAGCGCAAATTCGTGAGGCCCTAAGCAGGATGGCTAAAGTGCTGGGATAAGGCCCTAGTCATCTTAATTGATACAATAAAAAAACCGGCCCTCAGGCCGGTTTTTTTGTTATTCTTTTACAATTTGTTCTTGGTGGTTAATGGACTCCTGGTGGATGGCTTTAAACAAGCGGAGGATAAATTCTTCCGATAGGCCTCTTTCTTCGCCTTCTAAAACCATTCGACCCAAAATTTCATTCCATCGTTTGCTCTGCAAAACGGCCACATTATTGGCTTTTTTGAGTCGTCCAATGGCTTCAGAAACCTTCATGCGTTTGCCCAAGGTGTCCAAAATCGTTTGGTCGGCCACATCGATTTGCGTACGGAGGTTATTCAATTCGGCCAAATAACCTTCTTCTTCGGTGGTCGTTTTACGGATTTTAAGGTCCTTCATGATTTGTACCAAGTTTGTAGGAGTCACCTGTTGTGCGGCATCACTCCATGCATTGTCTGGATCCCAGTGGCTTTCGATCATCAAACCGTCAAAATTCAAATCAAGCGCCATTTGACAGGTGTCAAAAATCATGTCTCTTTTTCCGGTGATGTGTGAGGGATCACAAATCAAAGGAAGGTCGGGAAAACGATTTTGTACTTCCACGGCGATTTGCCATTCGGGGTTGTTGCGGTATTTGGTTTTTTCATAGGTCGAAAAACCACGGTGGATAAGCCCCAATTTTTTGATATTGGCCGAATACAGGCGTTCTACACCACCCAGCCATAGGGCTACGTCAGGGTTTACTGGGTTTTTGACCAAAACAATTTTATCGGTTCCCTCCAACGCATCGGCGATTTCTTGAACGATAAAAGGGGATACGGTTGATCGTGCGCCAATCCAAAGCACATCGATATCGTGTTCCAAAGCCAACTTTACATGGTCTTTGTTGGCGACTTCGGTGGCGGTGAGTAAACCGGTTTCTTTTTTTACCCGTTGCAACCATTTAAGGCCTATAGCACCGACTCCTTCAAACATACCGGGGCGTGTACGGGGTTTCCAGATTCCCGCCCGAAAAACGGTCACGTCGGTGTCTTTGAGTTCGTGTGCAATTTTGAGTACTTGCTCCTGAGTTTCAGCGCTACAGGGCCCCGCTATGACTAGCGGATGGGGCAGTCCAAAAGCCTCGAGCCATTGGCGCATTTCTTTCTTATTTTCCATGGGTATTGTTTTTATCTGTTATTCCTTTAAGAACCGTTTTGATCCGGTTGATGTCTTTCATGTCCTGATAAAGCGCCTCAAAATCCTCTTGTTCTAAGGTATGTTGAAAAGTTTTGAGGTTGCGAATGTAGTCGTTTAAGGTTTCTAAAACAAAATCCTTGTTGATTTTGAAAATAGGGGTCCACATATCGGGTGAGCTTTTGGCCAGCCTTACGGTGGATTCAAAACCACTACCGGCCATGGCAAAAATGGTCGATTGGTCATTTTCTTTTTCCAATACCGTTTTGCCCAACATAAAAGAACTGATGTGGGACAAATGCGATACGTAGGCGATGTGTTTGTCGTGTTCGACGGCATCCATATGGCGGATTTCCATGCCCATCGAAGCAAACCATCCCTGGGCTCTTTGGAGGAGTTTAGGGGCTGTTTTATCCGGCTCACAAAGGATTTGTGTGTTTTTAAAAAAAAGATTTTCCACAGCAGCTTGAGGTCCTGAAAACTCGGTTCCGGCTATGGGGTGGGTGGCCAAAAACTGACTTCTTTTGGGATGCTGAGCAACAGCCTGACATATTGTCGATTTGGTCGACCCACAGTCTATCACCAAGCCATCCGAGCCTATACGATCAAGAAAGCTCGTCAGTTGTGCTTCTATGGCATCTACCGGGATGGCCAGTAATAACAGGTGCAAATCCCCAAAATCTTCCTGATTTAAAGGACGGTCAATCAGCCCAAGACGAAGGGCTTCGTCTACGTGATCGGGATTGTGGTCACTGCCCAAAATCTCTGCATCACCAAAATATTTTCGCGCCTGTATCGCAAAAGATCCACCGATAAGCCCCAGTCCGATAAGTCCTATTTTTTTCATAGTCGAGCGCTTGCTTTTTCGATTGTATTTTCTTCGACACAAAGGGAAAAGCGAACATAGCCTTCACCTTGAGCACCGAAAATTGTTCCCGGAGCGATAAAAAGGTGCTTGTCCTCTAGAAGTTGGTCGACATAATTTTTGGCAGGAGTATGATCGGGTAATTTTGCCCAAACAAACATGCCTACTTGATGGGGGTCATAAGTGAGTCCCAAGCGGTCGATCAGTTCCAACATGCGTTTTTTTCTTTGGGCATAGGTGGCGTTTATGGATTGATACCATGTTGCAGAAGCTCCCAAAGCCGTGATGGCCCCTTTTTGTAGACCATAAAACATGCCCGAGTCCATATTGCTTTTCACTTTTAAGACGGCCTGGATTGCTTCGCTGTTACCAAGCAACATACCGATTCTCCAGCCGGCCATATTAAAGGTTTTACTCAACGAATTGAGTTCCAAGGCCACTTGATCGGCCCCAGGAGTGGCCAGAAGGCTAGTTGGGGTGTTGTTGAGCACAAAACTATAGGGATTGTCGTTGACCAAAAGGATGTTTCGGGATTTTGCCCAGGCTACCAACCAGGGGAAAAGGGTTTTGTCGGCCCGTGCCCCCGTTGGCATATGGGGGTAGTTGAGCCACATAATCTTTACGTTGGAGGTGTCGAGTTGCTCCAAAAACTGTCGGTCGGGTTGCCACTGATTTGTCTCCTCTAGCATATAATATACGGGTTGTGCTTCGAGGAGTTTGGTGACAGAGGTATAGGTTGGGTATCCCGGATCGGGGATCAATACCTGATCTCCGGGGTTAAGAAAAGCCATCGATATATGCATAATGCCTTCTTTGGAACCCATCAAGGGTAAAACACTGTCTTTCGGGTCTATCTTTACTCCGTACTGTTGATCATAGAAATTTGCCATGGCCTCGCGAAGTTCGGGTAAGCCCTGATAACTTTGGTATTGGTGCGCTTTAGGATGGCTTAGACTTTCGGTCAATGCTTGAAGCACCTTTGGATCGGGTGCCTTATCGGGGCTGCCAATACCCATATTAATGATGGGTTGTCCGGCGGCGATGCGCTGGGCTACTTCTCTAAGTTTTTGGGAGAAGTAGTATTCTTCAACACTTTTTAGGCGATTGGCCGTGGGGGTTTTCATGGTTTTTCTTTTTGATAAACGCCCAAAACTTTAAAGTGTTGTGCCATGATTTTTAAAATAGACTCTGCTTTTTGATACTGCGCAAAGGCATCAAAGGTAACATCGACAAAAAAGGCGTATTTACCCGGGGTTTCGATCACGGGTAGCGACTGAATCTTGGTGAGGTTGAGTTGACAATCACTCATTACATTGAGTACGGTTGCCAAACTGCCGCGTTGATGGTCAAGGGTAAATTTGAGCGCCGCTTTGTTGAGATTGGGTGTCAACGGAAGGGGTTCTTTGGCGACGATGACAAATCGGGTAACGTTGTTTTTGATGGTTTGAATTTGCTCGGCCAATGTGTTCAAACCAAAAAGTTTGGCCGCTGCACTTCCTGCAATGGCCCCTATACCCCTGCGTTTTTCTTCCTGAATTTTTTGGGCTACCAAAGCAGTGTCCTCGGCTTCTACAAGCCGAATATTAGGGTAGGCCTCAAAGAATTGGGCACATTGTAACAAGGCCATGGGATGAGAGTGAACCTCTTGGAGGTCTTCTATTTTTTGACCGGGTAGTGCCATCAGTTGATGGTTGATTTGTAGAAACGTCTCATGGATGATCGAAAGGTTGTTGCGATCCAGTAGGGCATAGTTGGGTAATATGGATCCTGCAATCGAGTTTTCGATGGCCATTACGGCGAGGTCTATTTCTGCCTGAAGCAATCCTTTGGTCAATGCATCAAAGGACAAATATTCGACAATTTGCGTTGACTCTTGGGCATAGAGGGATTGGGCCACCTGATGATGGTATGAACCCCGTACGCCTTGTATTCCTATTTTTTTCATATCCAAAAAAAAAGCCCTGATTATATCAGGACTCCTTATTTATTTTATGTTTTTGCTTTACAAAGTCCTGCCTTCCTCTATTGAATAATAGAAGTAGAAAAAACGGTTGTTAAAAAATGTAATTTGATTCATATATGTACAAATGTAATTTTTAATTACATATTTCAAATAAGAAAGCATAAATTTTTACTATCTGTACATTTTAAAATAATCAATCTTAATGTCATCAAGACCGTCTGCATCAAATGGGTACTCCATTTGATCTTGAATATTGTACAAGGATATTAGTATAAATTCACTTAGTATTACTACAAAATAGGTTATCAATTCTGTTTGTAATGATCCAGTTCCTATTTTGTTGATTAAAGTAGGAGTATATATGAAAGGAAATATATATATAAAAATTAAACAGTACGCTTTAAGACTAATTGGTGTTCTGTGGGTATGAATTGCTACTAAATTTTCTTGACCTTCATGGATATCTTTCATAAACCTAAATATTTTTTGTCTTGTCCCTCCACCAAAAATTTCAATATTATTTTGAACAAAATCATATAAATTTTTGAGGTCTTTATCGATGCCGAAGGATTTTGAAAAAGGTGTTTTAAGATAATTAATGAAATTATTACTTATGTTTTCTAAAAGCTTGGTTCCTTCATCTTTTAATCTTTTTCCGGCTTTGTCTCCATCATTGATTAAATAGTAAACTATACTAATTCCAGTTCTAAATCTGCTTAGATGTTCGAGTGCCTTTTCACGTCTTCTAAAGGCACCCCTTATGGTAAAAACAAGTGGAAAAATTATGGCTATACT
>RFYP01000101.1 GCA_009921175.1 Flavobacteriia bacterium
AGAAGGCGAAGCGTTTGAACAAAGTATCGGGATTTTTCTACTTGATTGGCTGGACGAAAGAGAGGTAATAACTGTTACAAGCTCGGGCACGACAGGTGGTCCCAAGGTGCTTGAAGTTTCGAAACAAGCCATGGTCAACTCGGCAGTCCGTACGGCAGAGTTTTTCAATCTTCCCATCGGTGCAAAGGCCTTACTTTGTTTACCGGTCGATTTTATTGCGGGAAAAATGATGTTGGTTCGTGCCCTTGTACTGGGCCTAGAACTCGATATCATCCCCCCGCGATTGAATCCCGAGGTTCATGCAGATAACCGATATGATTTTGTGGCGATGATTCCCCAACAGGCAGCACACTGCCTTCCATTTATCCATCGGTTCAAAACCCTATTGATTGGGGGAGCTGCGATTCCTCAAAAACTACGTCACGTACTCGTGAAACACCCGGGTTGTTATGAAACCTACGGAATGACAGAAACCTTGACCCATATTGCTTTAGCTCCCGTTAGCGATCCTCCGGCCCCTTTTAAGACATTAGAAGGGATTCGGGTGAGTCAATCTGAGGAAGGATGTTTAAACATAAGTGCACCGCATATTACCGATGAGCTTATTAAAACTAACGATTTGGTGAATTGTTTGGACGAACAGACTTTTTATTTTTTGGGCCGAAAAGATCATGTCATCAATTCTGGCGGACGAAAATTATTCCCCGAGCAGATCGAGCGAATATTGGCAGAACAAATCCATCTACCCTTTTTTTTGACCAAACAAAAAGACACCACCTTTGGTGAAGCTCCGGTTTTGATTATCGAAGGTACCGAAAAGGAGTGGCCTCCTCAATCGCTTGACAACCTCCACGGCTTGGATAAATATGAACATCCAAAAGCGGTTTTTTACTTCACCCAATTTGACCGAACATCCAGTGGTAAAATCAAACGGGATGAGATACGTAGGGCCTTAAACTTGTAGTACTCCCATATTGAAGTCCCGATCGATTGGCGCATGGTCAGCCATGGCAATTCCATTGCTAATCCATGCACGGGTTTCTTTGGGGTCGATGATGGCATCGGTCCAAAGCCGGGCAGCTGCATAAACGGGCTCGGTTTGTTTTTCGTACCGCTGCGTTATGGTTTCTAATAGTTCTTTTTCCTTTTTTGGACTCATTTTCCCCCCTTCTTTTTTCAGCTTGGCAGTTTCGATTTGAAGTAAAACTTGTGCTGCTTGTTGTCCACCCATTACAGCGAGTTTGGCCGTGGGCCAGGCGACGATTAAGCGTGGGTCATAGGCCTTTCCACACATGGCGTAATTACCGGCTCCAAAAGAATTGCCCATGATTACTGTAAACTTTGGTACGACCGAATTGGCAACCGCATTGACCATTTTGGCGCCATCCTTGATAATGCCTCCATGTTCGGCCTTGCTGCCGACCATAAATCCGGTAACATCTTGCAAAAAGACCAGCGGAATTTTTCGTTGATTACAGTTGGCTATAAACCGTGTGGCCTTGTCGGCACTGTCGCTATAAATGACCCCGCCAAATTGTAGTTCGCCCTTTTTGTTTTTGACCATCTTACGTTGGTTGGCGATTATACCCACAGCCCAGCCATCAATACGGGCATAGGCCGTGATAAGGGTTTGGCCATACTGGGGTTTATATTCTTCGATAGAATCTTGATCTGCAATACAATCGATGATTTCATAGGTATCATAGGGGAGATTGTTGGCCCGGGGTAAAATACCCAAGATATCATCGGCCTTCCTCTTTGGTGGGGAAGCTTTACTACGATCGAACCCGGCTTTGGGGGTTGCTCCGGTCTTATCGATCAACTTTTTGATTCGGGTTAAGGCATCCTGATCGTTGAGGGCCTTATAATCGGCAACGCCACTAATTTCTGTATGGGTTGTGGCGCCACCCAAGGTTTCGTTGTCGATATTTTCGCCAACGGCCGCCTTAACCAAATAACTGCCCGCCAGGAAAATACTACCCGAACCTTCGACGATTATGGCTTCATCAGACATGATAGGCAAATAGGCCCCACCGGCCACACAGCTCCCCATGACGGCTGCAATTTGAATAATGCCTTTACTACTCATCTGGGCATTGTTTCTAAAAATACGTCCAAAGTGTTCTTTGTCCGGAAAAATTTCATCTTGTCGTGGTAGAAAAACGCCTGCACTATCGACCAAATAGATGATGGGAATTCGATTCTCCAGGGCGATTTCTTGTGCGCGAAGATTTTTTTTGGTGGTCATGGGAAACCAGGCACCAGCTTTGACCGAAGCATCGTTGGCCACAACGATACAATAGCGACCCGAAATTTTTGTCACCACCACCACCACGCCCGCCGAAGGGCATCCACCTTCTTCCAGATACATGTCATGCCCTGCAAAACCACCGATTTCCAAAATCGGAGCACCCTTGTCAACAATAAAGGCAACACGCTCGCGCGCAGTTAGTTTACCCGCCGCGCGAATTTTTTCCAAACGGGCCTTTCCACCACCTTGTTTGATCGTTGCCATAAGCTGTTTAAGATCAGAAAGCAGGAGGGCGTTATGGTCTCGGTTTATCTCGAATTCCAAATCCATAGAATGGTTTTGCTGCTAAAATACGAATTCTGTCGGGGCATTTCTCATTTTGTTTAAACGCTTTTGCTGTGGAGCATAAAAATCAAAAAATCAATGGTGTACCCCCTAAGAGATTAAAAAATATTATTCGATATTTGTGGGGCTATAGCACATATGATTATGAGTTTGAACAAGAACAAGATATTTGGCTATGCTTCGCTTATTTTAGCCTTGATTGGAACGGCCCTTACTCTTTTGGGAATTTATAAATATCAGGAATACACGATTGGGTTCTCGGTAGCCGGTGCTGGTTTTTTTGCCATCGCTTGGGCGTTTAATGCCTTAAAGGGGCGAATTTAATCAATATGTCAGACGATAAAAAGGTTATTTTTTCCATGTCCGGGGTTTCCAAAACCTATCCCGGCGCCAACAAGCAAGTCCTTAAAGATATCTATTTGAGCTTTTTTTACGGGGCCAAAATAGGTATTTTGGGACTCAATGGATCGGGGAAGTCTTCTTTGCTAAAAATCATAGCCGGATTGGATAAAAATTACCAAGGCGATGTGGTGTTTTCTCCCGGATATATGGTGGGTTATTTATCCCAAGAACCCGAATTAGATCCAGAAAAAACGGTGATTGAGATCGTCAAAGAAGGCATGGCTGAGACGGTGGCGATATTGGACGAATACAACCAAATAAACGACCAATTTGGACTGCCCGAAGTCTATGAAGATGCCGATAAAATGCAAAAGTTGATGGATCGTCAGGCTGTGCTTCAAGACGAAATAGATGCGCGAAATGCCTGGGAAATCGACAGTCAACTCGAGTTGGCCATGGAAGCCCTTCGAACCCCAGGGGCAGATACTAAAACGGCCACACTTTCTGGAGGAGAACGCCGCCGAGTAGCACTCTGTCGGCTTTTACTTCAAAAACCCGATGTTCTCCTTTTGGATGAACCGACCAACCACCTCGATGCCGAATCTGTACATTGGCTGGAGCAACACCTCGCCCAATATAAAGGAACGGTTATTGCGGTTACGCACGACAGGTATTTTTTGGATAATGTCGCCGGTTGGATACTCGAGTTGGATCGGGGAGAAGGCATTCCTTGGAGGGGCAATTATTCCTCTTGGTTAGACCAAAAAGCCAAACGTTTGGCACAAGAACAAAAGCAAGCGTCAAAACGACAAAAGACCCTCGAGCGCGAGTTGGAATGGGTTCGGATGTCACCCAAAGGACGACAAACTAAG
>RFYP01000102.1 GCA_009921175.1 Flavobacteriia bacterium
GTGTAGTGATTCCCCGAATAGTGGGTAAGGGCAATTTTAAATCTTCGGGGCTAAAGAGGTCTTTTTTGGTTCTTGGACGTTCTTGATCTCGCCAAATAAATCCTTTAAGGGTTTGCTCGTTGTGGTCGATTTGATCTTCGGGAAAAACATCGCCCGCTGGACTGACAAAAAACCGTATATCGGCAATCTCATTGTCGATAATATCCATTTCCAATGCACTACAGATGGTTTTATTGACCCCGATCAATTGTTGATCTTCGTCCGAATAGAGGTAATACACCACTTGGGTATTTTTGACGACATTGATTTTTGCCAGTGCTCCCTCCTTAAAAATCCCATCCAGAATACCGCCTTTGATTTGGTTATAGCCCTGCTGGCCAATGGTGTCTTTTTCGATCACAAAAGCATCACCAATGATTTTGAGCGAATCCAATGCTTTGGTTTCTAAATTAGAGATCAGGTAAATTTCATCACCCGTCATTTGACTGGCTCCAAACCATAGAATCGGATTTCTTAGGTTTTTGTCCTTTTCGGTAAAAATTTGTTGTTCCTTTTTGCTCAAGGGCTTTTTTAACAATTTAATTCTCCCGGTGGTTTCGTTAAAATGCAAAGAATCTGAGCGTCCACGGATATCCGATTTAAGAATGCGGACATCATAAAAACCCCGTAATATACGGGCTGTATCGGGTCCCGTGGCAATCAATGTATCTGCATGTATAAAAAGCGAATCGTTTTCGATGATGTTTGTCGCAATGGCCCGGCGGGTGATGATCGCCGAATCTTTGGCCTTAAAAATTTCGCCATAGTGCCCCTGAATCAGCGACTGATTTAGGGTGTCTAAAATACTAACTCGATTGGTCCCGGAGGCATATTCACGTTCGTTTTCAAAAAACAGGCTGTCGGCTTTGATGATTTTACCGTCGTAGTAAATCGTTGCGTTTTTTTCAAAATTTCCCCGTTGCACTTTGGTGTCATAAAAGCCACGTTCACTTTGGATGGTGTATTCTTTTCCTACGATGGTCGAGGGGCCATAAAAATAGGCAAGGTCCGATTCGGTATAATAATCAAGTTGGGTGGCATCTACTTTATACTCTGGATTTTTGATCTTAACATCGCGAATAAAACGGTATTTTTTTTCATCCATAAAGTAAATTCCCCGTCGGCTGGTCAGGGTGCTCTCTTCATCTATGATGGTCCCGGGTGTATTGTAATAGGCTTTGTTTTGGGTACGGTCGAGGTAGAGGGTATCTGTATTCAGCTCCATATCCGGTCGGCTGAGCACAACGTTTCCCCAGGCCTTGGCCTGTTTGGTTTGCCCGTCATATTGCATCTCTTGACAGGTCATTCGGATACTATCTCCTTGGGTAAAAACCACTTCACCCCGGGCGGTGAAAAAGTTTTTTTTGGCATAGAAAAAAGATTGATCCGACTCGATTAAAGCACCCTCATGAAAAAGTTTTACCCGACGGGTTTTGTCCCGCAACAGTATATTGGCCCCCGGAAAATTTGCCTCATCTTGGGTAGAGCTACCCGCTTGCCTGATTTCTACAATTTTGGTTTCTTGACCCCAAAGAACAGACAGTCCTGCTACAAATATAAAAATCAAGGTAAGGCGTAGGGTCTTCATAGGCGGCGCGTTTATCCCCTAAAAATGGTTTGTTTTCTATCGGGCCCTACCGAGACAATTTTAATCGGGGTTTCTAGTTCGTTTTCCAAAAATTGGATGTAGTCTTTAAAGGTTTTGGGAAAGTCTTTTTCTTCTGTAATGCCGGTTAGGTCTTCCTCCCATCCGGGTAAGTCGGTATAGATGGGTTCAATCGACGGGTCGGTCAGGTCATAGGGAAGATGATTTTGCACCCCAGCAGCGGTTTTATAAGCCGTACAGACTTTGATGGTTTTAAAGCCCGATAGCACATCGCCTTTCATCATCATCAGTTGGGTAGCCCCGTTGATGGCAATGGCATATTTGAGGGCGACCAGGTCTATCCATCCACACCTTCTGGGTCGTCCGGTGGTGGCTCCAAATTCATGACCCACCTTGGCCATTGTTTTTCCGTCTTCGTCAAACAATTCGGTAGGAAAAGGACCGCTACCCACACGGGTGGCATAGGCCTTAAAAATACCAAAAACGTCTTTGACCTGATTAGGGGCAACCCCAAGTCCGGTGCAAGCGCCAGCGGCAGTGGTGGTCGATGAGGTCACATAGGGATAGGTGCCAAAGTCGATGTCCAACAAAGAACCTTGAGCTCCCTCGGCTAGAATTTTTTTGCCTTGCTTTTGTGCCGAGTGTATATAGTGTTCGCTGTCGATGATTTGGAAACTTCGCAGCAGGGCCACTCCTTCAAAAAAAGCTTTTTCCAGCACCTCCAATTCCATATCCTTATTTTCGGGATATGCGGTCAACATATTCAGGTGTTTGGCTTTAAGCGATTGGTATTTTTCTTCCCATTTGGGGGTAAGTATGTCACCTACACGTATCCCATTTCGGCCGGTTTTATCCATATAAGTAGGTCCAATTCCCTTTAAGGTAGAACCGATTTTGGCTTTACCTTTGGCCGCTTCAGAAGCTGCATCTAGCATACGGTGGGTGGGCAGTATCAAGTGTGCTTTTTTGGAAATAAGCAATTTTTGGGTTAGGTCGATGTCAAAGGGAGTCAGGCCGTCGATTTCTTTTTTAAAAATTGCCGGATCGATTACCACCCCATTGCCAATCAGGTTGACAGCCGTGGGATGAAAAATCCCCGAAGGTATGGTGTGCAATACGTGTTTGATTCCCTCAAATTCGAGGGTGTGCCCGGCGTTGGGTCCTCCTTGAAATCGGGCGATGATGTCATAGGAAGCCGTGAGTACGTCTACAATTTTGCCTTTCCCTTCATCTCCCCATTGCAGGCCTAATAATAAATCTACTGCCATGTTTGTCTAGGTCGTTGGATTGTTTTTTTTGGTGCCGTAAAAATATAAAGAATGGTTGTGAATCTCGACATCAAAGATCTCCTCGATGGTTTTTTTGATGGATTCGATTCGGGGGTCACAAAATTCTTTTACATCACCCGAGTCCGTAAAAATGATATGATCGTGTTGCCGGTCAAAATAGGATTTTTCGTAATGGGCTTGTGACGATCCAAATTGGTGTTTGCGCACCAGTCCACACTCCAGGAGTAATTCTATGGTATTGTAGAGTGTAGCTCGGCTTACGCGGTATTTTTTGTTTTTCATTTTGATATACAACGACTCGATGTCAAAGTGTTCTTTGGCGTTGTATATTTCGTACAAAATCGCAAACCGTTCCGGGGTTTTTCGGTGACCGTGTTGATTCAAAAAGTTTATAAAAACCTCTTTGACGATTTCTTGGTGGCTTTTTTTAGGCTCCATGGTGTAAAGATAGGTGATATTGATTAACCACGGGTGACCTTTTCGATCCCTTGTAATTTTTCGAGATGGTTAACGAGACGATTGAGGATGGTTTGGTTTTGCACACTCACATTGATTTTACCTTTAAACACTCCATCGTCGGCTTCAAAACTCAGTGAAAGGATGTTGACATGCATGGTGTTTGAAATCAATTCGGTCACTGCATTGACCAACCCGAGGTTGTCGATGCCTGACAGGTATAGCTGAGCCGAAAATTCGTCGGAGGAAGAATCCACCCATTTGGCATCGATAATCCGATAGGCATAATTTGCATTGAGGCTGATGGCATTGGGGCAGTCCATTTTATGTACCTTAATTCCTTCGTTGACGGTAATAAAACCAAAAACATCATCACCGGGAATG
>RFYP01000103.1 GCA_009921175.1 Flavobacteriia bacterium
CGTTTAGCGCCTGATTAAAGGTGGCGTTTTTGGTGTTTTCGGCCAGTCCTTTTAAAACATCACGAATGGATATTTGAAGAATAACATTAATCCCTCCCTTTAGGTCAAGACCTTTGTTGAGTTCTTTTTGCTTGGCATCGTTATAGGAAGTAAATCCATAAATTGGGAGATTTCCAATCGAATCCAGGTAATTGATTTCTGCCCGATCTCTCAGCGTGGCATAGTCTGCAGTTTCTTCAGAAATGGTAGCCTGAGCATAGGCTGCCGCCTTGTCTTCTTGTTGGCCAGCGATAAACGTAAAGGACAGTTGATAGATACTCACCAATCCAAACAGGATTCCGAAAATGCGTATCAATGAATTATTTTGCATTGTTTTGAATTTTAGTGCTTGCTAAAAGCGAGCAAATATAAAGTTTACTGGAGAGTTTAACAACTTATCGAAGCGAGATATGCACTTGGTTGGTTGTGACACTCAAAATGGTCTGTTTAATTTAAATTTTCTGCTAAGGCGGCGTTCATCGTTCTTACCGCTTGGGCACTTGCCTTAAATTTTTCTTGTTCGGCAGCGTTGAGTTGAACATCGACGATAGAAACTACGCCCTGACGGCCCACCAACACAGGCACGCCTAAACAAATATCAGATTCGCCATATTCCCCTTCGAGCATAACGGAACAGGGAATCATACGCAGTTGATCGTTGAGAATACTGTCAACTAAATAGGCTACAGAAGCACCGGGAGCATACCAGGCCGAGGTGCCTAACAACTTAGTCAAGGTAGCACCACCCACCATGGTGTCGGCAGCTACTTTTTCTAAAGTGTCATTTGACCATTATAGCTCGCCAATCGTGTTAGGGGAATCATCGTGGTATCACCGTGTCCACCGATAACCATTCCTTGCACATCGTTGGGAGGGCAATTGAGGGCCATAGAAAGATAGGTTTTAAAACGTGAGCTGTCTAAGGCGCCTCCCATACCAATCACTCGGTTTTTGGGCAATCCTGTGGCTTTAAGCGCCAGATAGGTCATCGTATCCATGGGGTTAGAAACGACTACAATTATGGTGTCGGGAGAATGCGCCAATATGTTTTCGGCAACTTGCTTTACAATTCCGGCATTGATCCCGATTAATTCTTCGCGGGTCATCCCGGGTTTACGTGGAACACCCGAAGTTATCACCACAACGTCACTCGAAGCTGTTGCGCTATAATCGTTGGTGACTCCTTTTATTTTGGTATTAAATCCGAGCGTCGTTGCCGTTTGGGTTAGGTCCAAGGCTTTTCCTTCGGCAAAACCTTCTTTGATGTCCAAAAGAACAACTTCACTGGCGATGCTTTTTTGAGCAATATATTCGGCACAGGAGGCTCCTACATTTCCTGCTCCTACAACAGTAACTTTCATAAGAAAATATTTAAATTCAAGTGGGTCAAAGGTAAAAAAAGAAATCGGCTTGCCGGGTGAACGGCAAGCCGAAAATCGCATTAGGCATCGATATTGGCGTAAATCGCATTTTTCTCGATAAACTCACGCCGCGGTGGGACTTCATCACCCATCAACATCGAGAATACACGATCGGCCTCTCCCCCATTGTCAATGGTCACCCTACGGAGGGTGCGCGACTCCGGGTTCATGGTGGTTTCCCACAGCTGTTCGGCATTCATCTCACCTAGACCTTTATAGCGTTGTACAGACGACCCTGCACCGTATTCTTGCAGCAAGGCATCCCGTTGATCATCGTTCCAAGCATAATTTTTCTTTGCCCCTTTTTTGACCAAATACAAAGGAGGCGTAGCGATATAGATATAGCCCGACTCGATTAACTCTTTCATATAGCGGAACATAAAGGTCAGGATCAAGGTCGAAATATGGCTACCATCCACGTCGGCATCACACATGATGACAATTTTATGGTAGCGAAGTTTTTCGAGGTTTAGCGCCTTGCTATCTTCTTCTGTTCCAATGGTTACGCCAAGTGCGGTATAAATATTTCGAATTTCTTCGTTTTCAAACACCTTGTGTTGCATGGCTTTTTCGACATTGAGAATCTTACCACGTAAAGGCAAAATGGCTTGGAAATTTCGGTCGCGCCCCTGTTTGGCAGTTCCACCGGCCGAGTCTCCCTCGACCAAAAATACTTCGCACATCGCAGGATCTTGTTCCGAACAGTCGGATAGTTTTCCGGGCAATCCCCCTCCGCTCATCACGGTTTTACGCTGAACCATCTCCCGCGCTTTACGGGCGGCATGACGGGCCTGTGCGGCCAAAATCACCTTTTGTACAATCGACTTTGCATCGTTGGGGTGTTCTTCCAAATAATTTTCGAGCATCTCTGAAACGGCCTGAGACACCGCAGCAGTCACCTCACGGTTCCCCAATTTCGTTTTGGTTTGCCCTTCAAATTGAGGCTCGGCAACTTTGACCGATATGATGGCGGTTAGCCCTTCACGAAAATCATCGCCCGAAATTTCAAACTTGAGTTTATCCAACAAACCTGATGCATCGGCATATTTCTTGAGTGTGGTGGTCAATCCTCGCCGAAAACCCGAAAGGTGTGTTCCGCCTTCATGGGTGTTGATATTGTTTACGTAAGAGTGTAAATTTTCGGAAAAAGAGGTGTTATACACCATAGCTACTTCCACAGGTATACCATTTTTCTCTCCTTCCATGGCCACAATTTTTTCTATAATTGGCTCACGGGTTTCGTCCAAAAAGCGAATAAATTCGGGCAAGCCCTCTTCTGAATGGAAAACATTGTTGACCGGACTACCGTCTTCGTTGGCGTTTCTTTTGTCCGTTAGGTCGATGGTAATTCCTTTGTTAAGGTATGACAATTCGCGCATGCGCTGTGCAAGGGTTTCGTAGCTATACTCAAGGGTTTGCTGAAAAATTTGTGGATCAGGCTTAAAAGTTACTACCGTACCGGTCGTGTCTATCGATCCGATTTCGGATACAGGCGCTAAAGCTTTTCCACGGGAATATTCCTGTTGCCAAATTTTACCCTCCCGATAAGGATACTGACAAGGCATTGACACAGGACACACCCACTCCATGAAGTCCACCAGATACCTTGTACGAATCTTTATCAAATTTTCCTCCGGCACCAATTTTGGTCATAACCACCTCAAGGGCCGATACACCTTCTTTTTTGTGAATTCCAACCGGAATACCTCGTCCGTTATCCTCTGTCGTAATGGAATTGTCTTCATTGATGGTGACCTTGATCGTGTCGCAATGCCCCGCTAGGGCCTCATCGATCGAGTTGTCAACGACTTCATAAACTAAATGATGTAGCCCCCTGGGGCCTACATCGCCTATATACATGGACGGACGCATCCGTACATGTTCCATCCCCTCCAATGCCTGAATACTGTCTGCGGAATACTGGGGGTTTTTGGTTTCCTCACTCATAAAATGTGAACGTTTTTTGTGTATTTATTAACTAAATAAAAATACGAAAAAAACACCTTTTTTAGACCCAAAAACTAAGGCTTAATCCCCTTTAGTTATCAACATTTTGTGTAAAAAAAAGAGGTGAATCCGGGCAGGACTCGCTCATCAAAACGGAGAGTTTCAGCGGTTATTTATAGGCTTCTTGATGTACTTTTGCCACGGCGCGTCCACTGGGGTCGTTCATGTTTTGAAATGCGGCATCCCAGGCCAAAGCAACAGGCGTGCTACAAGCTACTGAAGGAACCGAAGGAACGCTCAAGGCGGCAGCATCACTTGGGAAATGGCTTTCAAAAATGCTGCGGTAATAAAACTCCTCTTTGTTTT
>RFYP01000104.1 GCA_009921175.1 Flavobacteriia bacterium
TTTGTCAAAAACAGAAATTAGAGCTGCGGAGAGGGTGCGTGTATCACTCATGAATCAGGAGATATAGTTTTCGGGTATGATATTTTTGACCTTGTCGTTTACCGCTTCTAGAAAGCGCTCGTCTTCTGGGCCAAAAGGATTAATACGGTTTGAGTCCACATCGATTTGCCCAATGTTAACTCCGGCTTTAAAGAGGGGAACCACAATTTCAGATTTTACGTCGATACTACAGGCGATATAGTTGTCTTGCGCCTGTACATCGGGAACGACAAAGTTGGCGTTAGACTCGGCAACTTGGCCACAGATTCCCTTGCCAAAGGGTATTTCGGTATGATCGGTAGGGATGCCTGCAAAGGCTTTGAGGTGGAGGGTTTTTTGTTCAAAATCTGCAAAATAAAAACCGACCCAATCGTAATGGGGTACTTCTTTTTGGAGTAGGGCGCAAACACGGTTTAGAGTGTCTTTCCAATCTCCGTTGATGGTGGAGACCAGGTGGTCGATTGTGTTGAGAAGATGGTTAGCGTTTTCCACAGATTACTTTGCCCAAAAGTATTAAAATTAGCCCGCCCCTCGAACGATAAATTTTACTTAATTTCAACAATTGATTAACCATTACAATTCAAGATGCAGCAAGCGATTAAAATTACAGGGATGACCTGCGAAGGCTGTCGAAAGGGCGTGACCGAAAAGCTGATGACCCTCCCCGGTATTGAGCAGGTAGAGGTAAATCTTCAAAAAGGAGAAGCTCATTTGACGGGTGAGCAGCAGTGGTCGGTAGAGACGATTCAACAACTACTGGGTACCAAATACCAAGTCGGTGACATGGAACAGTCCAATCCGTTGGCTATAGAAGTAGCCCCGAGTAAGTGGCGACAACTCCTACCACTTTTTTTGATTTTTGGCTACCTGATTGCAGCCACTTTTTTCTTGCAGTACATAACCGAAGGTGAACGAAACTGGATGTTTGATTTTATGGGGCTGTTTTTTTTGGTATTTAGTTTTTTTAAATTTTTGGATTATGGAGGTTTTCCCGCTTCTTTTGCGCGTTACGACCCGATTGCCAAACACAGTAAATTTTACGCCTATAGTTATCCGTTTATCGAAACAGCCTTGGGGCTTTGCTTTTTGCTGGTTTGGCAGGTGGAGGCGGCTTTGATTTTCACATTTGCTCTTCTGTTACCCACGACAATCGGCGTGCTACAGGCGCTGATTTACAAACGCATCATCGATTGTGCATGCTTGGGAACAGCCCTTAAACTACCGATGACTGAAGCCACTTTGATCGAAAACGCCCTGATGCTCGCCATGTGTGCTTTCAGTTTGGCTACCCTTTGGTTTTAGCGTAGCCGAATACGGTGTGTGGTCGTAGCGCGAACTTCAAATATTGCTTCTGCATAAGCAGGCGGCCCAAAAGCACCCATAGCATTGTTTGAGAAACCGTATTTTTCTTTGGGGATTCCCAATACATTTTTGTCCAGTACACCGTTTTGGTTGGCATCGTGAAAAAGTTTCACCGCATAGTTGCCGTTTGGTAGGGAATCAAACCGAACAGTAACGGTTTTTGAAGTTACCGAAACAATTTTGCTAAACTCTTTCGGCCCTTGATCGGAATTGAATTGCGTTTCGTTAGCGTGCAAACGCACATAGAGATTACCCTGCATCACGTCAAACCCCTCGACGAAAATTTCAAGGCGATGCACCTCATGGATTGTTGTCCCAAGACACAGCAGCATGAGGGAGAGTAGAAGGATGTATTTTTTCATAAGCAATGGACTGGGGTAAAAATAAAAAAACCTGCTCGGAAGAGCAGGTTTTTTGATGGTGTAAAGAAAATTACATCATTCCTGGCATGCCTCCGCCCATGGGTGGAGCAGCAGGAGCGTCTTCTTTGATGTCTACCAAGGCACATTCGGTGGTGAGAATCATACCAGCGACTGAGGCAGCATTTTCCAAAGCAACTCGGGTTACTTTTTTCGGATCAATGATTCCCGCGGCCAACATATCTACATAGGTGCCGTCTTTGGCATTATACCCAAAGTTATCATTCCCTTCCATAACCTTAGAAACAACAACAGAGCCCTCGCCACCAGAGTTGGCAACGATGGTTCTTAGGGGTGCTTCTACGGCATTTTGGATGATTTGAACACCGGTAGTTTCGTCGGCGGTTGCGGCTTTGATTTTTTCAAGGCCTTTTTTGGCATTGAGTAAAGCAACTCCTCCTCCGGCTACGATGCCTTCTTCGATGGCCGCGCGGGTGGCGTGCAAAGCATCATCTACGCGGTCTTTCTTTTCTTTCATTTCTACTTCAGAGGGTGCGCCGACATACAGTACAGCAACCCCACCCGATAGTTTGGCCAAACGCTCTTGTAGTTTTTCCTTGTCATAATCGGAAGTTGAAGCTTCGATTTGTGCTTTGATTTGACTTACACGGGCTTGGATGTCTTCGGGGTTTCCGTTTCCATTGACTACCGTAGTATTGTCTTTATCAATGGTTATTTTTTCGGCTGTGCCGAGCATGTCCAAAGTGACATTTTCGAGGGTCAATCCACGCTCTTCTGAGATGACACTACCTCCGGTGAGGATGGCGATATCTTCAAGCATAGCTTTTCTACGGTCACCAAAGCCTGGAGCTTTAACCGCGGCAATTTTAAGTGATCCTCGTAATTTGTTGACGACCAAAGTAGCAAGGGCTTCTCCGTCTACATCTTCGGCAATAATCAATAGGGGTTTACCCGATTGTGCAACCGGTTCGAGTACGGGCAAAAGGTCTTTCATCACCGAAATTTTCTTGTCATACAACAAGATATAAGGCATTTCAAGATCAGCCATCATTTTTTCAGAATCGGTCACAAAGTAGGGTGAAATATACCCTCGGTCAAACTGCATCCCTTCGACTACATCGACATAGGTATCGGTTCCTTTGGCTTCTTCAACCGTGATGACCCCTTCTTTACCTACTTTTTCAAAAGCTTCGGTGATCAGCGCACCAATGGTTTCGTCGTTATTGGCCGAGATACTGGCTACTTGACTAATTTTTTCAGAAGAGTTACCCACTTCTACGGCTTGTTTTTCGAGTTGGGCGACGATGGCCTCCACTGCCTTGTCGATTCCGCGTTTAAGGTCAAGCGGGTTAGCACCGGCGGCTACGTTTTTAAGTCCTTCTTTTACGATGGCTTGTGCCAAAATGGTTGCGGTAGTAGTTCCGTCTCCGGCCAGGTCATTGGTTTTTGACGCTACTTCCTTAACCATTTGTGCACCCATATTTTCTAGGGCATCTTCGAGTTCGATTTCTTTGGCAACCGTCACCCCGTCTTTGGTCACTTGGGGGGCACCAAATGATTTGCCAATGATTACGTTACGGCCTTTGGGACCGAGTGTTACTTTTACGGCGTTGGCTAGGGCATCAACACCGCGTTTTATTCCGTCTCTTGCTTCGAGATCAAATTCTATTTTTTTTGCCATTTTATGGAATTTTTAAAAATTAAACAATTGCTAAAAGATCGCTTTCTTTCATCATAAGATAATCGACCCCATCATGCTGAAGCTCGGTACCGGCATATTTGCCATAAAGCACTTGGTCGCCAACTTTAACGGTGATCGGATTGTCTTTGGTTCCGGGGCCTACAGCGGCTACGGTTCCTTTTTGCGGTTTTTCTTTTGCTGTATCAGGAATTATAATACCTGAAGAAGTCTTGGTTTCAGCAGCCGCAGGAACTACAAGAACGCGATCTGCTAAAGGTTTGATGGTTAACTTGCTCATAAT
>RFYP01000105.1 GCA_009921175.1 Flavobacteriia bacterium
TGGGCGTATGACTATGGTACAGCCGAAGAGTCTAAAGAAATGTTTGAATACCTTAAAGGCTATTCACCGGTACACAATGTGACCGCTGGGACCCAATATCCGGCTACATTGATTACTACCGGTGACCACGACGATCGTGTGGTGCCGGCGCATTCTTTTAAATTTGCTGCAGAGTTACAAGACAAGCACAAGGGGCAAAATCCCGTGCTTATCCGTATCGAAACCAATGCCGGTCACGGGGCAGGAACCCCGGTTTCTAAAAGAATTGAACAAACAGCAGACATTTTTGGGTTTACCCTATACAATATGGGAATAATGCGCTTACCCGAAAAACAAACGCCTAAGATCAAAGGATAATTACCCGAGGGAAATAGATGTCGCTGAACTAGTCCATCTTAAAATCCTCCATAAACTTGGTGGTATAGTTCCCGGCGACATAGTCGGGATGATCCATCAGTTTTCGGTGGAAGGGGATGGTTGTTTTGATGCCTTCGATGACAAATTCATCCAGTGCACGGCGCATTTTGTTAATGGCTTCTTCACGGGTTTGCGCAGTAGTAATCAATTTGGCAATCATCGAGTCGTAATAAGGCGGGATGACATAGCCACTATATACATGGGTGTCTAGTCGTACCCCGTGCCCTCCGGGGAAATGGAGCGTTTCGATCCGCCCGGGGCTGGGTCTAAAGTCGTTGTAAGGGTCTTCGGCATTGATTCGGCATTCGATGGAGTGGAGCTTGGGGGTATAGTTTTTTCCTGAAATAGGAATTCCAGCAGCGACTTTGATTTGTTCACGAATCAGGTCATAATCAATCACCTGTTCGGTGATGGGATGTTCTACCTGTATACGTGTATTCATTTCCATAAAATAGAAGTTTTTGTGCTTGTCCACCAGAAATTCTACGGTTCCGGCACCTTCGTATTTGATGTATTCTGCTGCTTTGACGGCAGCTTCGCCCATTTTATCCCGTAGGGCTTTGGTCATAAAGGGCGACGGGGTTTCTTCGGTCAGTTTTTGATGGCGTCTTTGCACGGAGCAATCTCTTTCGGAGAGGTGACAGGCTTTGCCAAAAGCATCTCCGACAATTTGTATTTCAATATGTCTTGGCTCTTCAATAAGCTTTTCCATATACATCCCATTGTTTCCAAAGGCTGCTGCTGCCTCTTGTCGAGCACTTTCCCAAGCTTTTTGGAGGTCGGCAGCTTTCCAAATGGCGCGCATTCCTTTTCCTCCGCCCCCGGCGGTGGCTTTGAGCATAACCGGATAGCCAATTTCTTTGGCGATTTCTTTGGCGTGATCCAATGAATCGATTAATCCGTCTGAACCCGGAATGGTGGGCACGCCTGCAGCTTTCATGGTTTCTTTTGCGGTGGCCTTATCACCCATTTTATCAATCATCTCTGCATTGGCCCCGATAAATTTGATGGCATGTTCTTGACAGATTTTAGAAAACTTTGCGTTTTCGGACAAAAAACCATAGCCCGGGTGGATGGCATCTGCATTGGTGATTTCTGCCGCAGCAATGATACTGGCTATTTTTAGGTAAGAGTCGGTACTGCTGGGCGGACCTATACAGACCGCTTCATCGGCAAAGCGAACATGCAGGCTTTCGACATCGGCGGTCGAATAGACCGCAACGGTTTTGATGCCCATTTCTTTGCAAGTTCTAATGACCCGCATAGCGATTTCTCCGCGGTTGGCAATGAGAATTTTTTTAAACATAAAATGTTTGGTTTAAGAGGGGTCGATTAAAAATAGGGGTTGATCGAACTCGACCGGTGAAGCATCGTCTACCAAGATTTTGACGATTTTTCCGCTGTGTTCAGATTCGATTTCATTAAAGAGCTTCATGGCTTCGATCACACACAAAACATCACCCTGACCCACGGTTTGCCCAACCTCGACAAAGTTAGGCTTGTCGGGAGAGGGTTTGCGATAGAAGGTTCCTATGATGGGGGATTTTATGGTGATTAGATTGTCGGCTGGGGGAGCTTCAGCGGATTTTTCTTCAGTAGCCGGGCTAGCTGCTGGAGCGGGGGCTGCGGCAGGTGCAGAGGGTGCAGGAGCAGCCGGCAAGTGTTGCACAATGGTTTGCTGTTCTGGAACAATCTGGTCTGCAGCAGTTTTGATGGTGATTTTAAAATCCTCCATTTCGAGTTTCACTTCGTGTGCGCCTGACTTGGCGACGAATTTGATGAGGTTTTGAATTTCTTTTATGTCCATATTTTCATTTGTTTCTAGTTATAGGCCCAGGTGATTAATGCAGCTCCCCAGGTGAATCCTCCACCAAAAGCTGCGAGCACTAATTTATCGCCTTTTTTTAAATCGGCCTCAAAATCATGCAAAAGCAAGGGGAGGGTTGCGGCGGTAGTATTGCCGTAATCGCTGATATTCATTAGTACTTTTTCTTCTTCCAGTCCCATTCTTTTGGCGGTAGCCTCAATGATTCGTTGGTTGGCTTGATGCGGAACGAGGAACTTCAGGTCCTTGTTGGTCAGTTGGTTGCGTTTCATGATTTCGGTTCCGACATCGGCCATGGCTGAAACGGCATACTTAAAAACGTTTTTTCCGTCTTGGTATAGGTAATGCCATCCTTTTTCGAGGGTCGAGGTTGAGGTTGGATGGAGGGAACCGCCAGCTTTCATGTTTAAATAATCACTTCCTTTACCATCGGACCTAAAATATTCATCTTCCCATCCATATTCATTGTCGCTGGGTTCCATTAGCGCAACTCCACCTCCGTCTCCAAAGATAATACATGTCGTTCGGTCTTTATAATCTACGATGGAAGACATTTTATCGGCCCCAATGACCAATACTTTTTTATAGTGTCCGGCAGCGATTTTTCCCGCTGCGACAGACAAAGCGTATAAAAAACCCGAACAAGCGGCTTGGAGGTCGAAAGCAAAGGCGTTGGTTGCTCCAATTTGGCTAGCAACATAGGGTGCTGTGGATGATACCTGTAGGTCTGGAGTGATGGTGGCAAGGATGACCATGTCTATGGTTTTGGGGTCTAATTGGGTTTTTTCAATCAGGTTTTCGCAGGCTTTGATGGCCAAGTATGAGGTCGCTTTTTTGGGGTCTTTAAGGATTCGTCGCGCTTCGATTCCCGTTCGACTTTTGATCCACTCGTCGGTGGTGTCCACCATTTTTTCAAGATCGTGGTTGGTGAGTCGTGTGTCGGGGACATATCCTCCTACAGCGGTAATTGCGGCTTTTATTTGACCCGGTCTGCGAACAATCATAGTGGTGTATTGTTTTTGGAACAATAACTCAAGTTGTGAAGATAACGGTTTTTTAAAAAACGGCCGTAAACATAAAAAACCCTCTGAAACAGAGAGTTTTAGATGAATTTAAAGGAGTTTTCTTAGGCTTCAGCAGTGGCTGTATTGTCAATGAGCACTTGTCCTCTGTAGTAGAGTTTCCCCTCGCTCCAGTGGGCGCGGTGATAGAGGTGTGGTTCTCCAGTAGCACTGCATGTACCTATTTGAGGAGTACTCGCTTTGTAATGCGTTCTTCGCTTGTCTCTCCTTGTTTTGGAAATTTTTCTTTTAGGATGTGCCATCAGTATGTAATTTTATTTTTACAATAATTTTTTCAATGTATCCCAACGCGGATCGGTCTGATCTTTTGTTGAGGGGGGTTGTGCTTTGGGTGCGAGACTTTTTAATTTTTCTACGATGTCTGATTGGAGTGTTCCATCGGCCACTTGGGGATGAATTTTTTTGGAAGGAACAGCCAGTATAATC
>RFYP01000106.1 GCA_009921175.1 Flavobacteriia bacterium
CACGTAGTGGTTTTAAGGATTTGATACGATCGCTGACGGCCACAGTACCGATATCCCCAGCATGCCAAACTTCATCGGCCCAAAGCAAATGTTTTTCAAGCCCAGCATCTAAAAAACCATGGGTATCAGAAAGGAGTACTATTTTTTTCAAATGTGTATCTTTGATATAACCAAATGTACCAAATAACCTACTATTAATGTCTCAATCTGCCCTTACCATTTTTCAATCTTCGGATTATTTTAACAGCAAAGTGTATTTGTATACACGGTATTTACGTTGTCAGTGCCCAGCTCAACAACCACCTACTTCCCTCTATTACAAAGACATAAAGGAGGTTTATTGGATGCGCGAGGGCTAATCAAAGGGAATGGTTTTCCTAGGCCTTGTGATGGTTAATAGCCTTTTGGTCTATCTCTTGGGTGTGATTTCGTTGTTGTCCGCCAAACCCTATGTCGTTGGGGTTCGACTGGCCGAGCATAAACAGCTTATTTTTTGGACCCATAACAAAAGTGAAGCGCAACTTTTGGCCAAAACAATCGAAAACCTACAACGGCAAGTCCTAGAATAAACAATATATTTGCCTAAAAAAAACACCTGTGCGCTATTTTGTAGAACTGGCCTACCATGGGGCATCCTATCATGGATGGCAGAGACAGCCCAACGCTTCGAGTGTTCAGCAAACCTTGGAAGAAACCATGACCACGGTCTTGCGCCAACCCATCACATTGGTGGGGGCCGGAAGAACCGACACTGGAGTGCACGCCCGTAAAATGGTCGCTCATTTTGATACCGATAATTCCCTAAAAAATAAAGAACAGTTGCTCTATCAGCTCAATCATTTTTTACCTCCGGATATCGTCTTGTACACCCTACGTGCAGTGACTCCTGAGGCTCATGCGCGTTTTGATGCCTATGCCCGAACCTATCACTATCACCTGTCCTTTGCCAAAGACCCTTTTGATCAAGGGGGGAGCTACCGGTTTTCGGGAACTTTGGATGTCAATGCGATGAACCAAGCCAGTGGAAAACTTCTAGCACACCAAGATTTTGAATGTTTTTCCAAAAGTAAAACCGATGTGAAAACCTATATTTGTAGGATTACGCATGCCCATTGGGAAAGCGCAGCCAACGGCCTGGTTTTTACCATTACTGCCGATCGTTTTTTACGCAATATGGTACGCGCCATAGTAGGTACATTGTTGGAGGTTGGACAAGGCAAAAAAAGTCTTGCACAATTTGAAGCAATTTTGGCCTCTAAAAAACGGAGTGAAGCTGGGTATTCGGTCCCAGCACAGGGCCTTTATTTAATGGATATTCAATATCCGGAATCGATATATATGGATGGCAAAAGTTAGCGGTAAAATATTTGATCGGGAGTTGTACAAAAAACTCTTGCGCTTTGTTCAGCCCTATCGGGCTATTTATTTTTTTGTTATCCTTGCCGCGATTTTATTGTCGGGCTTTTCGACTTTAACCCCCTACCTGCTCAAGGTGGTAGTCGATGATTATATCCGACC
The DNA here is from genome assembly GCA_009921175.1 of Flavobacteriia bacterium. GTDB lineage: Bacteria > Bacteroidota > Bacteroidia > Flavobacteriales > Flavobacteriaceae > RFYP01. The sequence continues at coordinate 1,519 of RFYP01000106.1, forward strand.
CAAAGACTACGAAGGGATCGTGTTATTCACCGGTCTGATGCTGGGAGCATTGATGCTGGAGGTGCTTTTTCAGTTTTTGTTTGTCTATTATGCAAACTGGCTGGGGCAAAAAGTCATCAAGCAGCTCCGAGTGGATTTGTATCAAAAGATCATCCATTTTAAAATGGCCTATTTTGATAAAGCGGCGGTTGGGCGTTTGGTGACCCGAGCGGTAAACGATATCGAAACCATTGCGAGTATTTTTTCACAAGGCCTGTTTATGATCATTGCAGACCTGCTCAAAATGGGCTTGGTGGTGGTGGTAATGCTAGTCATCAACTGGCAACTCTCCCTAATCGTATTCTCGATTTTACCCCTGATAGTCTATGCGACCCGTTTGTTTCAAAAGTCTATGAAAAAGGCCTTTGAAGAGGTGCGCCTACAAGTGGCCAACCTCAATAGCTTTGTGCAAGAACGGATTAGCGGAATCAAAATCGTACAGCTTTTTCACCGCGAACAGGCCGAGCAAAAAACCTTTATGGCCATCAATGAAAAGCATAAAGCGGCCTGGCTAAAAACCGTCTGGTACAACTCTATTTTCTTTCCTGTTGCCGAAATTTCCTCTTCGGTAACCATCGGACTATTGGTCTGGTATGGAGGCTTGCGCGTGGTGAGCGATGGAAGCATTACATTGGGTGAAATCTTTTTGTTTATCCAAATGTCCCAAATGCTTTTCCGGCCTTTACGACAAATCGCCGATAAGTTTAACACCCTGCAAATGGGTATGGTGGCCGCCGAACGTATTTTTGGCATACTCGAAACCGAAGCCCAAATTGAAGATCAGGGAACCCTGACCAAGCTCTCGCTAAAGGGAACCATCAACTTTGAAAACGTCCATTTTTCCTACCTGCCCGATCAAGAGGTCTTGCACGGTATTTCTTTTGCTATTGAACCCGGAGAAACAGTGGCCATCGTAGGGGCTACCGGTGCTGGAAAATCGACCATCATCAATCTGTTATCCCGTTTTTATGAATGGGACAAAGGGGCCATAAAAATCGACGAATACGATATACGTGCCTTAAAATTGCATGAATTGCGCAAACACGTCGGTGTGGTTTTGCAAGATGTATTTTTGTTTTCCGATACCATTCACAATAATATCACGCTTAACAACCCCGATATCACAGAAGCAACGGTAGTTGCAGCGGCCAAGACCATCGGTGTTCATGAGTTTATCACCACCCTACCCGGTGGCTATCACTATAATGTAAAAGAACGGGGGGTTATGTTATCGGCTGGCCAACGGCAATTAATTGCCTTTCTACGTGCGTATATTTCCAATCCGAGTATACTGGTCTTGGACGAAGCGACTTCGTCGATTGACTCCTATTCCGAGGAGTTGATTCAAAAAGCCATGGCCAAAATCACCAAAAATAAAACCTCACTCATCATCGCCCACCGATTGGCAACCATCAAAAATGCCGATCGAATCATCGTCATGGACAAAGGGAAGATTGTTGAAATGGGCGATCATAAAACCCTGCTTAAAATCGAAAATGGGTTCTATGCCAAACTCCATCAAGTGCAGTTTTTGAATCAAGAATCTACGGCTATCGCTTAGGGATCAAACCGCCAAGTCTTCGGTCAAGAGGTGCCGCAACTCATCTAGGGTTTTGTATTTGACAAACTGACCATCCTTAACTAGTGAAATTTCACCGCTTTGCTCTGAGATAACAAGGACTAAGGCATCGGTTTTTTCACTAATTCCAATGGCTGCTCGGTGACGAAGACCAAAGCGCGCAGGGATTTTTTTGTTTTCCGATACGGGAAGAATTACTCGTGTCGCCACGATGGTATTGTCTTTGACAATCACTGCGCCATCGTGCAAAGGCCCATTTTTAAAAAAAATACTTTCCAACATCGTACCGTCCAACTGAATCTGTGTTTTATGTCCGGTGTGTTTTAAAAAATCCAGGCTATTGGTTCGTTCGATTACGATGATGGCACCGGTTTTGCTTTTTGCCATACGTTCACAGGAGTCCAACAGTTTGACCAAATCGATTTGGGTGGTCTCTTTGTGCTGATTGAGAAATCTAAAATAGCGAATGACATTGCGGCGGTTGGTGAAATTGGTCGAGCCAATTAACAGTAAGAACTTTCTGATTTCCTGTTGGAAAACCACAATCAAGGCAAAAAAACCAACACTGATAAATTTCCCCAAAATGTTGCTCAACACGTCCATTTG
>RFYP01000107.1 GCA_009921175.1 Flavobacteriia bacterium
GCCCAATGACAAAAAGTTTTTGCGCAAGATCGAACGACTTATAGCCGACCGTAAAAGTCAATTTTTTGAAACCAAAAAACTGGATTGGGCAATGGGCGAGCTCCTCGCCTATGGAACCTTATTACTCGAAGGGCATGATATCCGTTTGTCAGGACAAGACGTCGAGCGGGGGACTTTTTCTCATCGCCATGCCGTGCTCAAAGCCGAAGCCTCAGAAGAAGAGGTGATTTTACTTAACCAGATACAACCCAACCAGCAAGCTACTTTTAGGGTGTACAACTCTTTGCTTTCCGAATACGGTGTATTGGGATTTGATTATGGCTATGCAATGGCCAGCCCCCGTGCATTGACGATCTGGGAAGCGCAATTTGGCGATTTTTCCAATGGAGCACAGATCATGATTGATCAATACCTTTCAGCGGCCGAAGACAAGTGGAAACTCCAAAACGGAATCGTCCTATTATTACCCCATGGCTATGAAGGTCAGGGTGCCGAGCATTCATCGGCACGGATGGAGCGCTACTTGCAGTTATGCGCCAAAGACAATATGTATGTGGCCAATTGTACTACACCGGCCAATATGTTTCATTTGTTGCGCCGTCAGTTAAAGGCCTCCTATCGAAAACCATTGGTGGTCTTTACCCCCAAAAGTTTGTTGCGTCATCCCCAAGCGGTCTCGTCAGTAGAAGATTTTAGTACCGGAGGATTTCAGCGAGTCATTACCGATCAACAGGTTGACCCTAAAAAAGTCAAGACCTTGGTTTTTTGTACCGGAAAATTTTATTACGACCTCTATGCTGTGCGTGAAGAAAAAAACAGAGACGATGTAGCTCTGGTCCGTGTAGAGCAACTTTTCCCGCTGCCCGAAAATGAAATCCGGGCGGTATGGAAACAATTTAGCGCAGCCAACGATTGGGTATGGGCACAGGAAGAACCGCGTAATATGGGGGCATGGGGCTATTTGTTGTTACACCTACCCGAAGCCCAAAAAATGCGGCCCGCCACCCGACGGTTTTACGGTGCTCCCGCTGCCGGTAGTGCGACCCGCTTTAAAAAACGACATAACGAAGTAATTGACTATGTGTTTGACAAACAAAAAGACAACTTTAAGCTAAAGAAATAATAAAACGTGTTCTATGATTTTAGAAATGAAAGTCCCCTCTCCCGGAGAGTCGATCACCGAAGTAGAAATCGCACAATGGCTAGTCAGTGATGGCGACTATGTCGAAAAAGATCAAGCGATTGCTGAGGTCGATTCGGACAAAGCCACCCTCGAGCTACCAGCCGAGGTCAGTGGTACCATCACCCTTAAAGCCGAAGAAGGCGATGCTGTTTCCGTTGGCGCAGTGGTTTGTCTTATAGACACAGACGGTGAGTCCACCGCCACTCCCTCGGCCGCAAAAACCGAGACACCCAAAACGGAAGTGGTGCCCAATCCGGGACCTGCGGTTTCTACACCCACTACCTACGCGAGTGGAACCCCTTCACCAGCGGCCAAAAAAATCTTAGACGAAAAAGGTATAGCCCCCCAATCGGTTAGCGGTTCGGGACGTGATGGTCGTATCACCAAAGAAGATGCGGTAAAGGCTGTACCCGCCATGGGTACGGCACCTGCTCATGCACAGCGAGGTGAAACCCGCAAAAAAATGTCCATGCTTCGTCGTAAAGTCGCCGAACGTTTGGTGAGTGTCAAAAACGAAACGGCTATGTTGACCACCTTTAATGAGGTAGATATGTCGGCGATTTTTGACTTACGTAAAACCCATAAAGAAGCTTTTGCAGTCAAACATGATGTTGGTCTAGGTTTTATGAGCTTTTTTACCAAAGCCGTAGTTCGTGCCTTGCAATTGTTTCCCGATGTCAATTCGATGATTGATGGCGATCAGCAGGTGAAGTATGATTTTTGTGACATCAGTGTGGCGGTTTCTGGCCCCAAAGGACTTATGGTTCCTGTGGTGCGTGGTGCCGAAAAATTATCTTTTCGGGCGATAGAGGCCGAAATAAAACGCCTGGCAATTCGTGCACGCGATGGGCAAATTACGGTGGATGAAATGACCGGAGGAACCTTTACCATTTCAAACGGTGGGGTATTTGGCTCCATGTTATCCACTCCGATATTAAACCCGCCTCAATCGGGTATTCTCGGGATGCACAATATCATTGAGCGACCCATTGCCGTCGATGGCCAAGTGGTCATTCGACCGATGATGTATCTCGCCTTTTCGTACGATCACCGCATTATAGACGGAAGAGAGTCTGTTGGATTTTTGGTAGCAATCAAAGAAGGACTCGAAGATCCGATTCAGCATTTGATGGACGGCAATGCCAAAAAAGCATTGGAGCTCTAGTTGCTTTTATTTTTTTAGATAAAGTACTGCCGGTTGGTAACAGATGATGGCCTTTTTTTTATAAAAAAAATCGGCCCCCAAAATACCGTCGATGGCATCTGCCCCTTCATTGGCCAATGATGCATTGATGGCGCTTAGGTCGAGCAAGAGAAAATTCAATTTGCCCAATTGGTGTTTTTCATAACTAAGACTGCTCTTTTCAGAAGGGTGAACCACCAATTTTTCACTGCCTGCCCCGGCAGCTTCGCGAGGTCCTTCTTTTGGGATGATCGAAAATTGTGGACTTTCTTCTACTCCCACACAACTTTTGGAAGCGCCTGTATCCAGCAAAAACGTTCCCAACATCCCATTGACTCTAATCTCGGCATAGTGGTGCCCAGTGGGCATTTCAAATAAGGGGATTTTAATATACGCTTGTAGGTTAAACTTCATGCCATTATTCTTATAAAGGCTAAAGTACTATTTTTGACGAATGAAATTAATCGATTCGCATACGCATTTGTACCTACCTGACTTTGATGAAGATCGCGATGCGGTGATTGCAAGGGCGAACGCCTTGGGAATTGACACCTTTTTGTTGCCTGCCATTGGTGCTTCTTATACCTCTCGCATGGAGGATTTAAAAAAAGCCTACCCCAATCAAATGCATCTGATGACCGGATTGCATCCTACCCATGTCAAAGAAAACTACGAGGAAGAGTTGGATCATGTGGAAGAACTCCTAAAAAGCCAAACAAGGGTTGCAGTGGGAGAAATTGGCATTGACCTCTATTGGGATAGGTCTTTTTTGCCCCAACAACAAATAGCTTTTGACCGTCAAATACAATGGGCCAAAGACCATGATCTACCCATAGTGATTCACTGCCGCGATGCATTTAAAGAGGTGTTTGATGTGTTGGCCGGTCACCGAGGACCAAAGTTAAAAGGCATTTTCCATTGTTTTACAGGTACGCAAGCCGATGCTCAACAGGCCCTGGACTGTAATTTATTATTGGGTATTGGTGGTGTGGTGACCTTTAAAAATGGTAAAATCGATCAATATATCGCCGACATTCCCTTGAAACATCTTGTTTTAGAAACCGATGCGCCCTATCTGGCTCCCACACCCTATCGAGGAAAACGCAACGAAAGCGCCTATCTCTACGAAGTGGTCAAGCGCTTGGCAGAACTCTATCAAACCACTCCCGAAATAATTGCAGCACAGACCACACAAAACCTGATAAATTGTTTTGATTTGGGTGAAAAAAAATAAGTTTTTTCACGAAGTTTTTTTCCTCAAAATC
>RFYP01000108.1 GCA_009921175.1 Flavobacteriia bacterium
ATGTGGCCCGGCAGACCGACTTTTTTGGATTTACATTGAAGTTTGCAGCGCAAGGTCTGCGCATCGATTTGATCAATTTCCCAATATTGATGACTCCAACCATCGGGACCGCAGTGCAACACTATATTTTCTTTGGTGTTTTTAAGGATGTATTCCCGACCATTGATGTCCAACGGATTGGTCAGGCGTCCGGCATAGCGCCCTACGATGGTTCCACGATACCACGGGTTGTCCTTATACGCATCTTCGTCGGGTAGTCCGACAACGATATTGACGAAGTCTCCGTTGGAATCTTTCACCCACAGTTGATGTAGAGCAGCCCCCGTATTGACCACCACCAGTTTTACCGAATTATTGCTCAGGGTAAAGAGGGCCATGGGCTAGCTAGCGGGTAAAATTTAAACTTTATGGTCGGTAATTAAAGCAGCGAGGTAATCCCCAATTTCAGACGTTTTATAGGCTTTTTCGCCTTCGGCCAAGTCTTCGGTTACCACCCCCTCGTCCAATGATTTTTGGACAGCGTTACGAATCGTCGCACCTTCTTCCTGCAAGTTAAAAGCCATTTCAAACATCATCGCAGCCGAAAGTACCGTGGCCAACGGATTCGCAATATCCAAACCTGTAGCTTGAGGAAATGAGCCATGTATGGGTTCAAACAACGAAGTTTCCGTTCCTATAGAGGCCGATGGCATAAGTCCCATAGATCCTGAAATGACTGAGGCTTCGTCGGTGAGGATGTCACCAAAAAGATTTTCGGTAATCAATACATCGTAGCTGTTGGGCCACTGGACTAGGCGCATGGCTACCGCATCGACAAATTCGTAGGACACTTTGACATTGGGGTAGTCTTTTTCCATGGCTTGGACGGTTTCCCGCCATAGACGTGAGCTTTCTAGTACATTGGCTTTATCGACACAACACAGTTTTTTACTTCGTTTTTGAGCCAATTCAAAGCCCATCTTGGCCAGTCGCTTTATTTCTTCACGGGTATAGGTACAAGTGTCAAAGGCGGTGTTCCCGTCGTCCTTACGGCCGCGCTCACCAAAATAAATTCCGCCGGTTAATTCTCGGACAAAAACCAAATCGGTTCCTTCGATCCGCTCGCGTTTTAGCGGTGATTTTTCTAATAAAGAAGGAAAAGTAAAGGTGGGTCTGACATTGGCAAATAGCCCTAATTTTTGCCGCATTTTAAGTAAACCTTGTTCGGGGCGTACCTTGGCCGAAGGATCGTTATCAAACCGTGGATGCCCAATAGCTCCAAACAACACCGCATCGGCATCCATACAGACTGCATGGGTGCTATCGGGATAGGGTTCTCCTACGGCGTCGATGGCTGCAGCTCCGGTTAATGCAGGTTTCCAAGCTATTTGGTGTTCGTAGCGTTGGGCAATGGCGTCGCAAACTTTGACCGCTTGGTCGATTACTTCGGGTCCGATGCCGTCACCGGCTAATAAGGCAATGTTTAATGTCATGGGAGTTAGAGTATATTCAACATTTTTTCTGTGGCTTTGATGGCCGAAACCGTTTGGTCAGAATCCAAACCACGGGTGGTAAATTCTTTATCTTTGTGCAACCACGTAATGGTAGTTTCACACAAGGCATCCGAACTACTTCCGGGAGGAATGTGTACGGCGTAATCCACTAATTTGGGTAAAACAATCTTTTTTTGGGTATAGACTTGGTGAAGGGCATTTAAAAATGCGTCAAATTGTCCATCCCCCGAAGCATGCGCTTCGTAGGATGCATTGTCGATTCGCAGCGACAGTGTGGTAGTGGGCTGAAGGCCCTTGGCGTGGGTGAGTACATACGATTCGACCACTACTTTTTGGGTATTGAGGCCTGTATTTAACACATCGGAGATGATATAGGGCAGATCCTCAATCGTGACCCGTTCTTTTTTGTCACCCAGCTCGATAATGCGTTGGGTGACTTTTTGAATTTCTTCTTTGCTGAGCGAAATCCCCAGTTCTTCTAAGTTTTTCTGAATATTTGATTTGCCGGAGGTTTTCCCCAGGGCATACTTTCGCTTACGTCCAAAACGTTCGGGCAAAAGGTCGTTGTAGTACAAATTCTTCTTGCTGTCTCCATCGGCATGGATACCGGCCGTTTGGGTAAACACATTGGCCCCGACGATGGGTTTATTGGCTGGGATTCTAAAACCGGTAAAGGTGGCCACCAACCTGCTGACTTTATACAAAGCACTTTCGTTGACCCGTGTTTTGATGTCCGGCATAAAATCGTTGATCGCAGCTACAACACTCGCCAGGGGTGTATTGCCTGCACGTTCACCCATTCCATTGACCGTAAGGTGAAGGCCGTGAACCCCCGATTCGACAGCGGCCATAGCATTGGCCACACTCAGGTCGTAGTCATTGTGTCCGTGAAAATCAAAATGTTGATTGGGATAGCGTTCGACAATTTGGGTTAAATAACGCTTGGCCTCTGAGGGAAAAAGAATTCCCAAGGTGTCGGGCAGTAAAATACGTTTTACCTTTTGGGTTGATAAAAAGTCTAAAAAGGAAAATACATAGTCGGGGTCTTTACGCATTCCATTGCTCCAGTCTTCAAGGTATATATTGCTTGTGATTCCCAATTTGTCCGCATCTTCCAAATTTTTGGCGATGGCCTCAAAATGTTCTTTTGGACTTTGTTTAAGTTGGTATTTTAGGTGATTCAGGGAGCCCTTGGTCAAAAGGTTTTGCACCTTGGCACCGGCGGCTTGCATCCATTTCAAGGAAACCCCTTGGTCTAGAAAGGTTAAAATTTCGATTTGGTGCAAACGGTTATGACTGGCTGCCCATTCCGTGATATTTTTTACAGCCTGGAATTCCCCATCCGACACCCGTGCGGAGGCAATTTCGATACGGTCGACTTCCAACTCTTCCAAGAGTTGTTTGGCCAGGGTTAGCTTTTCACTGGCCGGAAAAGAAACACCCGAAGTCTGTTCTCCATCGCGGAGAGTAGTATCCATGATTTCAATGGTACGGGCTTTCATGATGGTATCAAAAAATTAAAACGGTCGGGTTTTAGCAAAATGCTCGATTTCTCCCTTTAAATTGAGCAGATAGTCGATGTCATCATAGCCGTTTTGTAGGTTTTCTTTTTTATAGGGGTTTATCTCAAAGGTTTCTTGTATTCCTTTTTCGTCGAGGGTGATGGTTTGTTGAGGAAGATCGACGGTTAGGCTTGTCTTTGGATTGGCCGTAATGGTTTCAAAAAGTGTCTCCAAAAAAGACTCGCTGACTTGCACTGGAAGCACCCCAATATTTAAACAATTGTTTTTAAAAATATCGGCAAAAAAACTAGATACCACACAACGAAATCCATAGTCATACACTGCCCAAGCGGCATGTTCTCGTGAAGATCCCGAACCAAAGTTTTTACCCCCCACCAAAATTTGACCTGTATAGGTAGGATCGTTGAGTACAAAATCCTTTTTGGGAGAGTTATCTTGATTATACCGCCAATCTCTAAAGAGGTTGTCTCCAAAGCCTTTTCGTTCAGTGGCTTTAAGAAAACGGGCTGGGATGATTTGATCGGTATCTACATTTTCTATGGGTAGTGGCACAGCTGTGCTCTTAAGGATTGTAAATTTTTCGTAAGCCATAGGATGAA
>RFYP01000109.1 GCA_009921175.1 Flavobacteriia bacterium
CAGGTCAGGGAGACATCATTCCCGCCCCGATCTTCGGGACGCCCCACATGCATGGGTTGGTGTAAATCGCCAATAAAATGCACCAAAAGCTTTAGGTAAAACTGGCGGTCTTCGACCGAGCTGTTTTGGTCGCGAAGCACCGCAATACAACGATTGATTGCCGTATAAACATCACCTTTGGGATTGGGTTCCTCTTCCCCATAGCGGCGATCGGCAGGAAGATTGATATAATGCCAAGAATAAAAATCATTGTACCGATCATCAGATTTGATGTCGTCTCCGTAATTGGACACATAGGCCAGACTTTCGCCTTCGAGTAGTTTGTCGATGGCCTTTCGGGCTTTTTTGGTCAGGTGTTGTTCGGCCACAAGCCCAACGGTACGGTGCCCAGTTTGCCCCCATTCATTGGCAATGGATAGGCCCATAAAAACACTAATCAGCGTGGTCAGTAAGAAGTTCATGTTTTGATTTTTTTATAAAAATATCCTCTTTCAAAAAACAAACCTTACTTTAGCTGTTAAAAAATTAAAAATTGCTGGTTTTTGCTTAAACCATCCCGTAAAGTTTACGTCTAAAACTTAACTATAGCTAATCGTACAAGCCATTGAAAAATACACTGTTTCAATTCACCCTCTTGTTTTTTGCGTATAGCAGCCTATTTGCTCAACAAGAACGCCCCTACCAGATCAAATTCACCAACGAACCCATCACGATCGATGGCCAGGCCGATGAAGCCGTGTGGGAGCAGGCCAATGTTGCCAGTGACTTTTGGCAGTGGCGCCCGACCGACACCATCAAGGGTCAACAACAAACCCAGTTTAAAATGCTGGCCAACGACAAAAGCCTTTTTATCCTCATCAAGGCTTTTCATGGAGAAAATACCTTTGTGACCAATTCCCTTAAAAGGGATTTTTCGGGCTATGGAACCGATCATGTCACGATGAACTTTGACACCTTTAGCGATGCGACGAATGCATTTTTGTTTGCCGTAGATCCCTATGCCATTCAAGCGGAGGCCCTTATTTCCAATGGAAACAACAATTACCGCAACGACCGAAATTATGCTTGGGACATCAAATGGGAATCCGAATCCATCATAACAGACACCTATTATCAGGTGGAGATGAAACTACCCCTTAACTTTATCAACTTTCCCTCGGGTTCCAAACGCTGGCGGTTTAATATGTACCGCAACAACAGCCAAATCAATGAATATACTACCTGGACTAGGGTACCTCAAAATCAATCGGTGGGGGTATTGGCCTATATGCGTGAAATCGAATTTGAAAAACCCCTAGGGGAGTCACGCCGACCTGTATCGGTGATTCCCTACCTTAACGGTTTACAATCGAGAGATTTTACCATTTCTCAAAACCAATCCAAATTTGGGGTTGGCGGCGATGCCAAAGTACCAATCGGTAATGGCCTTAATTTGGATTTGACGCTAAACCCCGATTTTTCGCAAGTCGAGGTGGACGATCAGGTCATCAACCTGACCCGATTTGAAATCTCCCTCCCCGAAAAAAGACAATTTTTTACCCAAAACAGCGACTTGTTTTCCAATTTTGGTGAAGAACGCGATGCTCTCCCATTCTTCTCCAGACGCATTGGTGTGGCCAAAGATGCCGATGGCAATACCATCGAAAACCGTATCATCGCAGGGGCGCGACTCAGTGGAAAACTCAACGAGAATCTCCGCTTAGGTTTTCTCAATATGCAAACCGATGCGGATCCCGAAAACGAAATTGCCTCATTTAACAATACGGTACTGACCCTGCAGCAAAAAGTTTTTACTCGCTCCAACATCAGTATGATTTTGATCAATCGGGTGACCAACGATGCCTATGATTTTCTTGAAGAAGGCGAAACCCAAAACCGTGTAGCAGGATTGGAATACAATTTGGCTTCGCCCGACAATGTATGGACCGGAAGGGCCTTTATTCACAAATCGGACACCCCCGGTAAGGGCGATGAAAACCTAAGTGGCGGATTTAACCTTTCGCGCAATACCCGCAATCACCGTTTGCAAATGAGCAGTGTTTATGTAGGAGAAGATTTTTCATCCCAATTGGGATTCTACCGCCGTACGGGCTTTGTCAAGTGGGGGCCTGCCTATACCTACCGTAGTTTTCCCCAAAACCCCAAGGTGATCAGTCGGGAATTTTCACAACGTCTTTTTGCCGTTTTTAACGAGGCAAAGAACAACGAACTGTCTGACCGCTGGTGGATTTCGAACTACAACATTCGCTATACCAATCAAAGCAACTTTGAACTGCGGACGATTAGCCGTTATGAATATATTTTTGATTCTTTTGACCCCACCCGAAGTGGCAATGGACTCGATTTGCCTGGAGGAACGGACTATCGCTTTACCGAAGTGCAAGCTACCTACCGCTCAGATCCACGAAAGCGGTTTCGCTATGAATTAGAATACAGCGGAGGCTCGTTTTACAACGGCACAAAATATTCTTTTAGCAACGAATTTACCTTTAGAAAGCAGCCTTTTGTCAATACGAGTTTGCGGGTCAATTACGACCGTATTCGACTGCCCGAACCCTATTCTTCAGCCGACCTCTGGCTGGTGGTTCCCAAAGTCGAAATGACCTTTAACAAGACCCTGTTCTGGACAACTCTTGTTCAATTTAGTTCACAATCCGAAAATTTAGGCATAAATTCGCGTTTACAATGGCGCTTTGCTCCGTTGTCGGACCTCTATGTAGTGTATAATGACAATTATTTTACCTACGACCGGTTGACACCCCGATTGCGCTCGATCAATTTAAAATTGACTTACTGGATAAACATCTAATATGAATTTTGCTTTTTTTCGACCTGTCAGCTCGCTTATACTCACCGCACTTTTTTTCTATGCTTGTACCCAAAACACCCCTCATGGAGACGAAATGATGGTTACCGGTACGATCAAAGGATTGCGCAAAGGAACACTTTACCTCCAAAAAATAAAGGATACCGTATTGGTCAATTTGGATTCGGTCACCATCGACGGCAACCCGGATTTTACCCTGACCACTTCACTCAAAAGCCCTGAAGTACACTACCTCTATTTGGACAAAGAAGATGCCGACACCCTCAATGACCGCATTCTTTTCTTTGGTGAAAAAGGATTAGTGACCATAAACACGCTCTTAAAAACCTTTGAAAGCAGTGCCGCTGTCGAAGGTTCTGAAAACCACAGTTTGTTGCAAGAATACCTTTCGTTTTCACGAAAATTCAATGCGCAAAACTTGGAATTGGTCAAGGCCTACCTCGAAGCCCAACGCGATGAAAACACCAGCCGCGCCGACTCGCTACAACAGGCGATGGACAACCTCCTCCGCCGGCGATATTTATACACCTTGAATTTTGCCAATACCCATGCCGATCGGGAAGTCGCTCCCTATGTGGTATTGACCGAGGCCTATGATGCCAATCTGATCTTTTTGGATTCGGTGGTACAAAAATTAAGCCCCACGGTAAAAGCCTCTGCACACGGTGAAGCCCTGTTGCGCTTTTTGGAAGAACGCCGAAAAGCAGAAAATA
>RFYP01000110.1 GCA_009921175.1 Flavobacteriia bacterium
AAAACCGATACGTCCATTGACCTTGAATTAGACACCCTCTTACTCGGTATTGATTTACAAAAACAGTTTGTAAAAGAAACCTACCCTAGATTACCTCTATCGGGAAAAATGGGCTTCTCAGGAACCGTTGATCAATTTGCCTTGCGTGCTGAACAACTTAACTGGGGAGAATCACAATGGTCGGGTTTATTGGAGGCCCAACAGATATTGGATACACAAAATCGACAATTTGAGGTTCATCTTGACCAGGCGCATCTTACAGTTGACGATTTTCAATTTTTATTAGCCCAAAACCCCGATTCGGAGGCCTATTTACCCTATATAACTCCTTTTTCCGATTGGGAAATCAACGGCCAAATCGCCTTTGCGTCCGACCAACTAATATCTAATTTGAATTTGTCAAAAGACAACGAAAATGTACAGTTAAGCCTAGAAACCAATGGGTCTAAAAGCCAACCCACCTACGCCATCGACTTTGCTGCCACTTCTTTAAACTTTCAGCATTTTTTACCCGATTCTCCCTGGGGACGGTGCAATGCCAAAATAAAACTGTCCGGTACCGGGACTTCTATAGCAACAGCCCAGGCAAATTGGAGCCTCCGCTTGGAAGAGCTACACTACCAACAACACGTTTGGGAATACCTAAGCATGGAGGGCAACCTCGCCGAGGGAACACTAAATACCCGAACCCAATTGGCTAGTCCAATGCTCAATGGAAAACTAATCAGCACCCATAGTATCGCAGAAAAAAATTCCCGGCATACGTTTGTGGGTACTGTAGAGCAGCTAATGCTAGGCAAAAGCAATCTTACCGATACTGAAAACCCCATCGGATTGACTGCAAAAATTGTGGGTACCCTTCGGGGTAATTCAATTCCTCAATTGGTGGGAAATCTTTCGTTTGAAGACATTACACTCTCTAATGGTACTCAATCGACTACCTACGGTAATTTTGTCGCTCGTTTGGCCCGCAACCAACAAGAGCGGATTATTGAAATCCCTACTTCCGAGCTGGTCTCAGGCAGTATTCGGGGAGCCTATCGTTTACAGCAGCTTCCCTCGCTGCTACGGGCAACCATAGACCGTGCTTTTCCGGTATTTACGACCTCCAAAACCCAAGCAGAGGGAACAGCCTTTGTCGATTTGATAATAGGTTCTCCTTTGCTTAAAGGACTAGACCCCTCCTTGGTTTCTGAGGAGCCCATCGTTATCGCTGGGAAATTGAGTGATCAAGACCCAACAGCTTATCTGAGTTTAGAAACGCCTGTATTTAAGACCCCTAAAATAGATGCCAAAAACCTACGTATCTATATAGCACCCGAAGCCGACCAAGAGAGTATCTTACAAGTCGATCGTTTGGAATATAACGATTATGTTTTTGAAAACCTTGTGGCCACAAGTAGTTTGATCGACCAAAAAATAGGTTTGCAAATTACCGCTCAGGGTGGGGAGCAAAGCAATGATCACTTTCAGCTATTTTTTGAACAAGAGCAAATAGCGGAAAAGCAAATTTTTAAAGTCAAACCGTCCACCATTCGTTTTCGATCGAACGATTGGCAAATCAACCCCACCAATGACCCACGGCAGGCATTGTTTTTTGATTTACAGTCGGGGACCTTTACGGTTGAAGACCTTAGGGTAAGAACAGCCGATTATGCGTTGGCTTTTTCTAGCTTCTATCAGCAGGCCAATGACTTTGAGTTGGGCCTTGTCCTTGATCAGGTAGAATTGGCAGCGATTCTTCCCCAACCGAAAAATTTTCACATGGAGGGAACAGCAACTTCACGGCTTCGCGTTAAGCGTTCGCCAAGCGAAAATCTTTTTTTACTCAATGGGATAGTCGAGGACCTAAAAATCAATGATGCTGTACAGGGAACATTTAAAATCAACAGCCAGGGCAACACCAAAATCAATGCCTATGCAATCGATTTTTCGTTGGTAGGAAACACCGTGCAAACCCTTACCGGATTGGGTAACTTGACCTTTACCCAAGAAGAGCCACGCTTGGATTTAGACATGACTTTTCAAGAATTTGATTTGGTGCTTTTGTCGCCTTTGGGTGGAGATTCTCTTACCGATTTTAAAGGCAGTTTAGACGGAACAGTCAATTTGTACGGTCCGGTTTCCAATTTATTCCATCAGGGAAATTTGATCTTAAATCAAGCGGAAATGTTTATTCCCTATACCCAAACCGGGCTGATTTTTGATCCGCGGACAACCGTTGTACTTACCAAACAGAAATTTTTGTTTGGCAATACGACAATTTCCACCGCAGGCGCACCGGGGTCTGCCTTACTCAATGGGTCTATTTCACATACAAATTTTAAAAACTGGTCCATTGATTTTAATTTTGAAACCGCTGGCATCGAAATACTCAACAAGCCACAAACTCCGGAAGCCTTGTTTTATGGAAAAGGAATTTTTGCCGGAAATATTGCATTAACAGGCTCTTTTAAAAATCCATTGTTGGCCCTGTCGGGTAAAACCAATTCTGGCACTTCCATCAAAATTCCTTGGATCGATTCCTACACAGTAGCGGATACTTCTTTTATTAATTTTGTCGCTAAAAATCAAACAACGACCAATGCCATTCAAGGCAGCGAAAACGAGGTTAATGGACTCGATGTACAAATCGAATTGGAAGTCACCCCTGAGGCTGATGTTGAAATTGTTATTGATGAGGTGAGTAAAAGTTATTTAGCCGGTCGGGGAACGGGTAAGTTATTGATGGATATTGATACCAAGGGAACTTTTAATATGTGGGGTGATTTTACAACCCAAGAGGGGATTTATAATTTTAAAAACCTCGGTGTAATCGATAAAAAGTTTAGCCTTAAACCTGGTGGAACCATTGTTTGGGAAGGTGATCCTTTAGGAGCGCAAATGCGTATGGAGGCGGTATATCAAGTACCTGGAGGCGTAAATCCCGCCTTGTTGCTTGACAATCCTGATTTTAACCGAAAGATACCCACCGAGGTGCTAATTCGTCTTGAGGGAGACCTGCTTAAACCCGAAAATCCCAGTTTTGAAATTGACTTTCCCAACACAGGGGGGACGGTGGTTACCGAGCTACAATACCGTCTTAACGACCCTCAACGTGCTCAATTACAGGCTATTTCCCTGCTTTCTCAAGGTATTTTTATCAACGATGTTGGTGTATCCGTTCAGGGCCTGACGAACAACCTGTATGAAAAGGCCTCCGATGTTTTTTCGAGCCTATTGGGTGATGAAAATGAAAAGTTTAAAGTCGGGGTCAATTACCTCCAGGGGGATAAAAGCAGCCCGGTAGAAATTGTCTCCGAGGATCGATTGGGGCTTACCCTTTCTACCCAACTCAGCGACCGTATTTTGATTAATGGTAAAATAGGGGTACCTGTGGGTGGTGTCGAAGAGACACTGATTGTTGGTGACGTGCAAATTGATTTTATCCTTAATGATGATGGTTCATTACGCGCCAAGGTGTTTAATAAAGAAAATGAGTTTCGCTATTTTGGTGATGAATTGGGCTATA
>RFYP01000012.1 GCA_009921175.1 Flavobacteriia bacterium
GCGTCGATTTGGTAGGTGTATTTGACCGTAAAAAACTGGGTTTGCTTGGGGATATCCAAACTTTGGTCTTCCACCAGATTAAGCACAACAAACAACCCGGTATTGGCATTTTGTAACCACCCAAAACGGGCATTGACCGAGGTGATGTCCGAGAGGCTATTACGTTGAATCAAACTTTGTACAAACATCCTAGGGGTAAAGCTATAGCTCAGCCGCGTGCCCCCTACAAAGGCGTTGATATCTCCGTTGGGCAGACGCAATTGGTTGTAGTTTAAATTAAGGGCGACATTAAATTTATCGCCAAAGCGCGCGTTGATGCTATTGGAGGTTACGATACGATTACCCCCGTAATACCCGCCAATGACTGTGCGGTTTGACAGGTTGATTTTTTGGTTGGGATTGGTAATCATCACCAATTGCAGCTCTTGGTGTTTGTAGAGCTCACGAGGAACCGTCACCCCTGAAATGGAAAAGGGTGTCAAAACCCCTTCTTGGGTAAAATTAATTCCTGTATGCACCTCAAAGCCACTGGGCCACACCCAGTGATTGTCAACATGCAAAAAACTGCTGATCAGTTGGTTGTCAAAATTCCAGTAACTGCGGTAAGACACATGGGGCCGCACTTCGAGTATCGGACCTAGATTTTCGGGCCGCCATTGTTTAAAGATTAAAAAATCGGGCTTTTTAAAAGCTGACCGCAATAAGAACCCTACTTCGGGATTAAATCCCTCTCCGACCTCGGTATATCCGGCACGGATATTCCAGCCGTCCCAGTTGTAAATTCCATTGATCTGAAAAGCATGGTCATCGGACACTATGCCAGGGGTGTTGCTTTTGGTCACAAATCCGGTGATTTGGGCTTTTTTACCGATACCGAGTTTTCCATCCATCGCAAATACTTGATTGTCGTCTCCTCCAGGGGTATCCAAGGGACTTTTGCCCACAAAGACGCCACCCACCGAAGAACGGCTGGTTGCAAAGTCATGGTTGACCCGCGCTACCGAATAGTTGGTTTTGGGAATATCGTCGCCCACGGCCTGGGTAAACATGCTCAACAAGCCCAAATTGGTTTGTCCGACCTTGCCCGAAACCCGTGCACCCCCCAAAATGGGAACCAATTCGCCACCATCACCAATCCCGATGCGGCGGCTAAAAAATAAATCAACTTCGCCGGGACTGCCTACGGTAAACTGTCCGGCATTTTCAAGAAAAAAAGCTCTTTTTTCGGGAAAAAACAAATTGAACCGGTCGAGGTTCACCTGTTGCTCATCGACTTCAACCTGGGCAAAATCGGTATTGTAGGTCAGGTCAAGCGTGAGCCCGGGGGTTAGGCTGTATTTGATGTCCATTCCGGCATCGCCAGTGGTGGTCGTTTGGGCGTTGCCTTGGCGGGTTTGCACATTTTGGCCCAAGGCATAGGGAATAATTTTAAGGTTTTTGGGACTTTTAAGTTGTAAACCGTTGACCTTACCGGCCAGGGAAAGGCGCTTGATGTCAAACCCCAAGGGGAGGCTTGCCCAAAAGGCCACCTCCGTGTTTTTGGCGATATTACGCTGAAAATTGATTCCCCAAGTCACTTCTTTGCCGCTGGTAAAACGGATTGAATTGAGGGGAATGGCAAATTCGGCACTCCAGCCGTAGTCGCCTACCTGGGTTTTGACCGTCCAACTGGCATCCCAGTTGATGTTGGTTCCCCCGACTACCCCTCCTTGTTGGCGGTTGGCGTTAAAATTGCCCTGTCCCTCGCGATCGATCTGAGCATCGTATTCCATTCCGTTGGAATTGGTTCCAAACAAAAAGCCATTTTGCTGATCGTTGTAGGTGTCAATGATGAATAAAAAACTGTCTTCGTCGTTGAGGTCGGCATCGCGGCGGGAGTCGGCCACAACGATTTTTTCGGGATTTTGGTCAAAACAAACCACCGCCACATAAAAAGTTTGATCGGTAAAGGCTACACGAATATGGGTTTTTTCGCTGACGGGTGCCCCGTATCGAGGGCTGGTTTGTACCAAATCGGTCAGCGGACTGATGGCCTGCCAAACCGGGTCGTTGATGATCTCGCCATCGACCTCCGGGGCGTTGGGCAAAAGCGTGGCTTCAAATTGAGGGCGGGGTATCGACTGGGTACTTTGGGCTGTTAATAGAGATAGGCTACAACAACTTACCCAAAGCAAAAAACAGCGTAGATTCATTTGGTTTTTTTTGCCAATGTACATTTTTTTAAAAAAAGTATAATTTCTATTTTTAAAGGATGCTATAAATTATGAAATCACTTTTTACCCTAGTCCTTGGTCTATGGCTTAGCAGTAGCGTTGCCCAACAGACCTTGCAAGTCAGCTATACCTCCAAACTCCCGTTTACTACAGGGCTGGAAGACCAAAATTTAGGTTTAAAAAAAGAATTGTTTGCCGTGCAAATCACCACCACTTTGATCCGTGACTACCTTGCCCTGTTGGGGGCACAGCCTGGTTTTGAAGAAGATGTACTGTTTGAAGTCCAGCTGGTACACCCCGATGCACCGGGCACCCAACACCATGTGCGTGGGGCCATAAAAAAAACCTATATCGCTCCACTGCAGGCCTCTGAAGAGCGTTTTAACGACACCATCAACACCCTGTTTTACCATACCCTAGCGTGGGTTCTCCGTCTGATGTAGCGGAAAAAGCCTATCTTTAGTTCATTAAACACTACACAATGAAACATTTATTTACACTCGTATTGGCAGTAGTTTTGACACTGCCCCAACTTACCCTCGCCCAAGATTTGGACGAGATCTTAGACAATTACTTTGAAAACACCGGCGGGCGGGCCCAATGGGAGGCGCTTGAAGGAATAAAAATGACCGCGAAGATTAACCAAATGGGGATGGAAATTCCGCTGGAAATCATCCAACTCAAATCGGGCAAACAAATGACGGTGATCAATTTTCAAGGCCAACAAATCAAACAAGGGGTTTTTGATGGCCAAGTTTTATGGAGCATCAATATGATGACCCAAAAAGCCGAAAAAAGCGATCAAGAAACCACGGATAATATCAAACGAGAAATGGGCGATTTTCCCGATCCTTTTCTCAATTACCAGGCCAAAGGCTATACCGCAGAACTTTTAGGTACAGAAGAAATTGACGGGGCCGAATGCTATAAAATCAAGCTGACCAAAAAGCCTTTGATTGTCGATGGCCAAGAGGTAGATAATGTGTCTTTTTATTACTTTGACATGGACAACTTTGTGCCCATCGCCGTACAGTCTGAAATCAAGGCCGGACCTGCTAAAGGGCAAATGAGTGAAGTTAAAATGAGTGATTATCAAGAGGTTTCGGGCTATTATTTTCCTTTTTCGATGATTCAAGGACTAAAGGGCCAAGAAGGCCAAGCCATTACCTTTGATCAAATTGAAGTCAATCCCCAAGTGGATGAGGCTGAATTTGTATTTCCCGAAGACGCAGGTACTAACTAATCCTTTTTTTTAAGTTCTATGAAACGTATTGTTCTCCTTGGAGTTATCGCCCTGTTTGCGTTGGCTCCCCAAACTGCATATACGCAAAACAAGCCGATAAAACTGGCTGATTATTTTGGCGACCTCCGCGCTCGACACATTGGCCCGGCAGGGATGAGTGGCCGGGTAATCGACCTGGAACTTCACCCTACCAACCCACGTATACTCTACGCCGGAACCGCCGGGGGTGGGGTGTGGAAATCCAACGACGGGGGGGCTACGTTTAACCCCATTTTTGATGAACATCCCCAGTCGATAGGTGCTGTGGCTGTTGACCCTTCGGATCCTGACAATACGGTGTACGTCGGTACAGGCGAAATTTGGACCCGGAACAGTGTATCCATTGGTGATGGACTCTACAAAACCACCGATGGAGGGGCTACCTGGACAAAATTAGGCTTTGAAAAATCCGAACGGATTGCCAACATCATCATCAATCCCAACAATCCACAAGAAATTTATGTGGGGGTGCTGGGTGCACTCTGGTCAGACAGCGACGAAAGAGGGGTGTACAAATCGACTGATGGGGGACAAAGTTGGACACAAATTCTCTACGATGGTCCCGCAACGGGCTGCGCTGATTTGGCAATGGACCCCCAAGACAGCAATACGCTTTATGCATCCCTTTGGGAATTTAGGAGAACCCCGTGGTCGTTTAACTCTGGAGGAGAAAAAAGCGCCCTTTATAAATCGACCGATGGGGGTGCCACTTGGAAAAAAATTCACAACGGTTTTCCTCAAGGAAAGCTGGGACGCTTGGCTATCGCCATTGCCCCCTCTGAACCCCAAATTCTCTATACGGTAATAGAAGCCGAAGAGAAAGACAAAAAAGGACTTTACCGCAGCGACGATGGCGGTGCCAGTTGGACCCAAAGCAACAACGATTTTGGTATTACGGTACGCCCATTTTATTTCTCCCGTATTGTCGTTGACCCAAAAAATCCCGATGTGATCGTCAAAGGAGGGTTGAGCGGTTCGATTTCACGCGATGGGGGTAAAACCTTTAAAGACTTGGGCTATATGCACAGCGATATACACGACGTGGTGTTTAACGTCAAAGATTCGGACCTGCTCTATGCGGGTACCGACGGTGGGGTGTATCGCTCTTGGAATGGTGGAACCACTTTTGAAATCGTCGAAAATTTACCCTTATCCCAATTTTACCACGTTAGTGTTGATGATCAAGATCCTTATTATGTCTATGGCGGTTTACAAGACAACGGTTCATGGTTTGGGCCCTCAGCGGCTCCTGGAGGTGTACGGGCATCCCATTGGACTTCTGTAGGGCAAGGAGATGGTTTTCGAGTGCTGAAGCACCCTACACAAAACATTGTGTATTCTGAAATGCAAGGCGCTGAAAATGTCTGGCGTTATGAGGTGGACAAGGGCTTGATCAAAACCATCCAGCCCCTACCCAAAAAGGGACAACCCAAGCTGCGTTTTAACTGGAATGCACCCATGGCCATCAGTGTGCACCAACCCGACCGTTTTTATATGGGTAGTCAGTTTTTACACCGCTCCGAAGACCGCGGTGAAAGCTGGGAAACCATTTCGCCCGACCTGACTACCAACGACCCTGCCAAACAAAATCAAGCCGATTCGGGCGGGCTGTCGATGGATAATTCAGGGGCCGAAAATCACACGACGATTTTTACCATTACCGAGTCGCCTTTGGACGAAAACATCATTTGGGTAGGCACCGATGACGGTAATGTTCAAATGACCCAAGACGGTGGCAAAACATGGGTCAATACTACCCCCAACATTGAGGGGCTACCTCGCTTTACTTGGGCCTATCACATCGAAGCCAGTGTACATGACAAAGGAACAGCCTATGTGGTTTTTGAAGGGCACTCCACCGGCGATATGACCCCTTATGTTTATAAGACGACTGATTTTGGTGCACATTGGAAAAACATCGCGACAGACGAAATCAAAACCTTTGCCCGTAACCTACAAGAAGATTATATCAACCCGGACCTACTCTTTTTGGGTACCGAAATGGGCTTGTATATCACCAACGATGGCGGACAAAGTTGGAGCCCGTTTACCAACAATATGCCGCCAGTGGCCGTACACTATATCGCACTTCAAAAACGCACCAATGATCTGGTCATGGGAACACATGGTCGAGGGGTGATTATAATCGATGACATTTCTCCGCTACGGCAAATTACTCCGGAAAACCTCGACACTAAGCTACATTTTTTTGCCCCCAAGGGCTTGTTAATGAAAGACAGCGGCGATGGTTTTGTGGATAGCTTTGGCGGTGAAACTCAGTTTGTGGGCGAAAACCCTGCTCAAGGTGCTAAATTTAGTTACCTGCTTCCCAAGCGGCATACTTTTGGAAAAATGACCATGGAAGTACAGGATTTGCAAGGGCAAAAAATCGCTACGCTCAACCCCAAAAAGTCAAGGGGTATCAATACTGTAACTTGGAATTACACCCTTAAGCAACCCAAAGTGGCCAAGGGAAAAACTCTGGATTTTGGTGGGTT
This sequence comes from Flavobacteriia bacterium, assembly GCA_009921175.1. Classification (GTDB taxonomy): domain Bacteria; phylum Bacteroidota; class Bacteroidia; order Flavobacteriales; family Flavobacteriaceae; genus RFYP01. Next base: position 5,994 of record RFYP01000012.1, read on the forward strand.
TACCTCCCCGCGGGTCAAAGCAGGAGAATACAAGGTAGTGATCAACAAAGGCAAAGATACCTTTGAGCAGGTCTTTAGCCTGACCAATGATCCCAAGACGAGTACAGACCGCGCCTTTTTTGAAGAAAAGTACCGGGTGACCATGCAACTTTATGACATGACCCAAGAACTGGCCTATATGGTCTATGAATTGGATGCGATTTTAGCCCAGGTGAAAAGCAAACGTATAAAGGCGAAATTACAGACCCTTAAAGAACGTTTGGTCATCACCACGGGAGACAATTATGTCGGGGCAGCAGAACCTCAGCTACGTGAAAAAATGTCCAGTCTATACAGTAAAGTAGCCAGTAGTTATGCCAAGCCCTCTCCAAATGAACTGGAGTTTTTGGAAGTCATCGAAGAACGGTTTGCACAAGCCAAAGACGAATTTATCACCCTTAAAAAAAGAGCCAAAGTTTCTTTAGATGAACTTAAATCCTATGAAGAATTTATTAATGAATAAGTGCTTAGTAAGTGCCTTAGTCCTACTGCTATCCTTTGGGGCATCTGGTCAAGAGGCGTCAATAGATACCCTCTATTATGCGAGTAATGCACAAAAAACCCTACTGGTATTGACCATCACCGAGGGCTTTGTCCATACCGATGCCATTGCATCGGGTAAAAAGACCCTGGCGCAATTGGGGCAACAACAGCAGTACAACATCTTGCATGCCAGAACCGGTTTGGCGGTTGACCCGGAATTATTTTCGCGGGTGGATGCTGTTATTTTTTTATGTACCACTCTGGATATTTTTGATGACACTCAGCAAGAGGCTTTTGAAAAATTTATTCAAAGCGGCGGAGGCTATGTGGGGATACATTCTGCAGCAGACACCGAATACGACTGGCCTTGGTATGGAAAATTGGTTGGTGGGTATTTTGTTTCCCACCCTCCGGGGACACCTTCGGCTCGAATCGAAACCGTAGATACAGCCAACCCCATGACCGACCATTTGCCTAAAAGTTGGCAAATTGAAGACGAATGGTACAATTATCGTTATACCACCGACCAAGTCAACGTGCTTCTTTATTTGGATGAGCAGTCCTATACAGGAGGGACCAACGGTGCCGAGCACCCCATTACTTGGTATCATGCCTATGATGGCGGAAGGGCCTTTTATACCGGCTTGGGGCATTGGGAAAAAACCTACGGTGACGCACGTTTTGTGACGCTTTTGAAAAAAGGAATTCAGTACGTCCTTGGCGAATAACCGCTTAAAATTTCATGTTATAGGGCGGATCGTACGCCTAGGCTTTTTGCTGTTTATCATCCTGCGTTTCACTACGGCTTATAGTCAGCAAAAAGCAGTGACAACAACCAATCGCGAGCTTGAACGGCCTCTTGTACTAAACAAAAATTTGGCCCTTAGTGCCTTACAGGCACAAAACCGACTGCACGAAAGCTTTGGGGTTCATCCTATGGACTTGGACACCTTGATTGTTCACCACCGGGCGCGCTATGTTGAAATCGAGGGGCGACAGGGTTTTATCGGCGACTTAGGGTATTGGCGCTTTTATGGCCTTTTGGATTTGGTCACCCAAAAATTTATCCCCCTCAAAATACCGGTTGTTCAACCTAGAGAGCGCTTTAAAAAAAAGGTAGTGGAATATCTCCCGATGATTGAGGCTATTTTGGTACAAGAAAATTTATACCCCTTGGATAGCCCGTTTATGATCACCAACGTTTATGGCGATCATCGGGGGCTGTATTTTGACCTAATCATTGAGACGCTAGAAGAGACACTATTGCTCAAAATAGACCACCGTTTTACCCCTGAAACCACTCGGGTTATTTTGCTTGAATAAGACTTATTGTTTACGTTTCCATTGCTGGGTGCGTCCAATAAAAGAAAACCCAATATATCCTCTAACCGACAAGGTATTGGCATCTTCCAACGCTAGGGTACAAGCGTAGTATTTACCGTTTGCCGGGTCGAGTATCTCCCCGTCAGACCAACTGTCACCGTCGGGTTCGAGGCCGTTAATGATGAGCATTCCTTCTATGGGTTGACCCTGTTTGTCATCTTTGCACTCGATGCATCTTTTTCCTTGATCTTCTTCTAAAAGGAGGCGATCGATACGGGCATAAAGCCGGTTTTGTTTGATATAGACCGTTACTTCGGATTTTTCCTTTCCGGTTTCGTCATCGATGGTTACCCATTGACCGGTAACCGATAAGTTTTGATGGAGGCCAAAAAATAGGGTAATGATTAGGCTGTACAACATAGTTTGCTGATTAAGTAATGATTCCTAAGGGTTGAGTCGTCTTCCAGTTGCCCCGCGTAAAATCGGGGAAATGCTGGGGCTGTCCTCCGGCGGCAACCGAAGCTTCACTTAACGGAGAAACAGCACTCCAGAAGCATCCTTCGTAGAGGTTTTGGTCCAGAGGTTGTCCTTGTTGCAAACATTCGACGATACGGTACATCATGATACCGTCCATACCTCCGTGTCCGCTTCCTTTGGCTTGGGAATTCAGTCGGGTATAGAGTGGGTGGTCATACTTTTCATAAACTGCTGCCATGGCTTCGCCTTGAACCCAACTATGATGATCTTTGGTAATGTCTAGCACCCCGCCTTCGAGGGCCACGCGGGTAGGAAATCCGGCCAAAGCCCCTAAGGTCCCTTGAATCAAATTTAGTCGAGTATAGGGCCGCGGACTAGTTTCGTCCCACTGCACCATGACTGTTCGCCCGAGTTGGGTTTTGATGATGGAGGTATTTAAATCTCCCCCTTTAAAATCCAGTTGATTCCATTTGTGGTCTTTGGGGTAATTTTTTTGGGCATAAGCTTTACGCCCCATAGCGGGTGTAGAATAGGAAACTAAATGTTCAAATGTATCTTCGCCCCGGGCGAGATTCATGTATTGTGCTACGGGACCCAGTCCGTGGGTGGGGTATAAATTTCCGTTGCGTTGGCTGTAGTGGTAGGTACGCCAAGAACCGGTTCCTCGTTCTTGCTCTTCCATTTGCCAGCGAAGTTCATGGATATAGGCCGCTTCGGCGTGGAGTAAGTCGCCTAAGAGCCCCTGACGACACATATTGAGAAACAAAAGTTCGTCGCGGCTATAGTTAACATTTTCCATCATCATACAATGACGTTGCGCTTTTTCGGCGGCATCGACTATGGCCCATAGCTCGTCTAGGGTGAGCGCCAGTGGGACTTCGACAAAGGCATGGGCCCCGGCCTGAAGAGCAGCAATGGCCATGGGTGCATGGTTGGCCCAATTGGTACTGATAAACACCACATCGGGTTGGACTTCTGTCAACATTTTTTTCCAAAGATTTTCATCACCGGCATAGCGGGCAATACCTTCATGTTGGCCAGGTTTAGCTTCTTGAGCGATGTCCGCGGCTTTATCCACATTATCTTGGTACAAGTCTGAAATCGCAACGACCTGCGTATTTTCTAGACGGGCAAAATTGCGTACATGCCCTTTACCACGATGACCAACCCCGATAAAGGCCGCCCGTATGGTTGGCAATTTAGGCGCAGCAAAGTCCCCGAGGTAAGCCCCTTGTGCTGGGCGTGTCTGATTGTCTTCTTGGCAGGCAGTCGTACCGATGATCCCAACGGCAGCAGTGGCCAAAGATGTTTTTTGAATAAACGCTCTTCGATTGATATTTTTCATATAGACTAAGTTAATCTTGGCTAAGGTTTATAAATATATTGGTTTTGTTTAAATTTCAACAATGATTTTAAGCCAAGTTCCGGGACGGATTTGTTTTTTTGGAGACCATCAGGATTATTTGGGGCTTCCTGTGATTGCCGGAACCATCGACCGCTACATTAAACTCGAAGCCGTCCCCCAAAAAAAGGCCACTTTTAGCTTGGTGCTGCCCGATTTGGGTGAAACCCGAGAAATCGCCTTAAGCGATGCGTCACCTTTGGCGCCCAACGACTATTACCGCTCGGCTTTACACACCCTCAAAAAGGAAGGCATCTGTCCCGACCAAGGGTATCAAGTGACCCTCAAGGGCGATCTGCCCATCAATTCGGGATTGTCCAGCTCATCGGCCGTTGTGGTAGCATGGATTCGTTTTTTGGTAGACGCCTTCGGCAAAAAATCATCGTACACAGCGGCCCAAATAGGGCGATGGGCCTATGAAAGCGAAGTCCTAAACTTTAATCAACCGGGGGGGATGATGGACCAATACACCATTGCCCAAGGTGGATTGGGGTTTTTGGAAATCACCGTTGGAGATTGGACTCCATTGACCCCAAAGTTGGGCCCTTTGGTTGTCGCTGTCTCCGGTATTGAAAAACAAACCTTGGGTGTTTTGGCCGGGGCCAAAAACGACGCCCTAGAAGCACTGGCTATTCTACAAAAAAAGGTTCCTGACTTTGATCTATACCAAGTCGATAAAACAAGTTATGCCCGGTATAAAACACTTTTACCTGTGGCACTCCAGCCTTTTTGGTATGCGACGGTTGAAAATTACCTTATCACTCGCGCCGCCGCGCAAGAACTCCAAAAACCAACGCCCGATACCCATGTACTTGGCGCCTTGATGAATGCCCACCAACATATACTAAAAACATGCATCCAAAACACCCCAAAACCCATGGATACGATGATGACTGCTGCTTTAAAAGCCGGTGCTATAGGGGCCAAAATTGTGGGCTCTGGTGGGGGTGGTGCCATGGTTGCTATGGTTCCTGAATCGGCGCTAGACGACGTTTGTAAGGCTTTTGTCAGCCAGGGGGCTACTGCGGCCTTTCCTGTTCAATTAACTACTGCTACAGATGTTTACTCCCGATAAAAATTTGGTCATCATGGCCGGGGGGGCTTCTTCCCGAATGAAACGCTCCCTAGCGGATGCCAATTTAAATGAAGACCTAGTTCAAAAGGCCCTAAAGGTTCACAAAGCGTTGATTCCACTTGGGAAAAAAAAGTTGCCATTGCTCTATTACCTTTTGCAACATGCACTTCAGGCCGGTTACCAAAACATTTACCTAATTGTAGGAGAAGCCGATACGCATTTTGCTCAATGGCATAACGCCCTTTCCCAAGACGATCCTTTACGAAAACTAACCTTTTTTTGGGTGTATCAAAAAATTCCTGCCGGGTATTCTATGCCCCTAGGAACCGCCGATGCGCTCTGCCAGGCTTTGACACAATACCCCCTGCTTCAAAAACAAAGCTTTACGGTTTGCAATGGTGATAATCTCTATGATGTAGAGAGTCTTCGGCAATTGTTGGCCTCCCGAACCGCCCCTCATGCCCTGATGGGTTATGATCGTGCAGGTTTGCGATTTGATCAAGAGCGTATTGCCAAATTTGCGGTGATCAAAACCGATGCAGAAAATTACCTCACCGATATCATCGAAAAACCTGCCCTCACCGAAATAGACGCTTATGCTGATACGCAGGGGATACTCCGTGTAAGCATGAATATCTTTAGTTTTTCGGGGAACGAAATCTTTCCCTACCTCAAAGACTGTCCCCTACATCCGGAGCGGCAGGAGAAAGAACTGCCCACGGCGGTTCGTAACTCTTTGGCAGAAGACCCACAAAGCATCCGTATGTTTCCCATAAAAACGCATTTGCCCGACCTGACTCAAGCAGAAGATATCCAAGCATTTGAGGATTAGCCCGTTTTGCGCAGCGGTGAAAAAGGGTCCAATGCCAAGGACGTTTTTTGCCCTGAAATTAACTCAGCAACAAGCTTACCCGTGGCGGGCCCTAAACTCCATCCCATCATTGCATGGCCGGTGGCCAAGGTGAGGTTGTCACAATTGGGGTGCTTGCCAATATAGGGTAGTCCATCGGGGGATAAGGGGCGCAATCCACATTTTGCCTTTGCTATATCCGCTTGGGGAAGGTTTAGTTGAGGATAAAAATCAGCTACCCCACGGGCAATGGCTGCTACGCGATGGGGATGAATTTGATGGTTGATTCCGGAAAGTTCCATCGTTCCGGCAAAGCGAGTAAATCCCTGCATGGGGGTTACCGCAATTTTAGGTTCAAGAAGGATGGCCGGTAGGCTGATGCCTGTCGGTTGGGTGGTACTAATGGCATAACCCTTACCTGCTTGTAAGGCAATCCGGATGCCCAAGGGGCGTAACACATCTTCGGACCATACCCCTGCGGCCATTACATATTCATCAGCGGTGAAGGTACCTTGGGTGGTTTGGACCCCTTTGATTGTTTGGTTTTGGTATATAAAACCTGTGACCGTGGTTTGTGCACGACAATCGACTCCGGCCTGCTTAACAAAAGCCAACAATTGTTGCATAAATAGGCCCGGGGTGGTATGTGCATCGCAGGTATAATAAAATGCTCCGGCAGCGTGCATTTGGACCTCTGGTTGGTATTGTTGAAGCTGTGTACGATCCAACTGACGCACTTCTAAGCCCAAAGCACGTGCTTTTTGAGCGACTTTGGCCTCTTCTTTTTCAATTTTTGACGACTGATAGGCCATGAGCAAGCCTTTGGATTCTAATTGAAAATCAATATCTTTTGAGTATTTCATTTCAATATATAAATCCTTGCTTAACAAGTTTATATCTCTAATAACCTCTAGTGATTTGTCAACATGCTTATGGCTACAAGCCCACATAAACTTCCACCCCCAGCGAAACAAATTAAGGTCAAATCGCGGTTGGATGTAAAAAGGGCTGTCGGGTCGGGTCATCCACCGGAGTCCTTTTTGGACCATCCCTGGGGCAGCCAGCGGAATGATATGGCTAGGGGTTAGGTATCCGGCATTGATGTGGGAGGTCCCTTCATTGAATTGGCCTTTGTCGATAAGGGTCACTTGGTGTCCGGCTTTTTGCAAATAATAGGCACAACTCAGCCCAACGATACCTCCGCCAATAACAACTACTGATTTTTGCATGCTCAAAGTACTTGAAAACCGTTTACATAGGGGTCGCTGTCGTCTAGCAGGATGTTATTATGTCCCGTGATATAGGCCTGACCAGCAATGGAGGGAATAATTCCACGATGCGGGCCCACGCTCACGGCTGCTTCGACCCGACCGGCAAATTGCGAGCCGATAATGCTTTCGTGAACAAAAGCATCACCAACATTTAATTGGCCTTTGGCAAACCATTGGGCCATCCGGGCCGAAGTCCCTGTTCCACAGGGAGAGCGGTCGATCGCTTTGTCGCCATAAAACACGGCATTACGGGCAGTTGCCTTGGGATCTAGAGGAGCAGCGGCAGTCCATAAAACATGGCTACATCCTTTAATGTTGGGATCTTCGGGGTGTTGAATACTATGGGCCGCATTGATGGCCTCACGCAAGACTCGGCTCCAGCGTATCAGTTGGTCGGCGGTATATTGTTCTATTCCTTTATAGTTTTTTTGTACATCGACTATGGCATAGAAATTTCCCCCGTAGGAGACATCAATAGAAAGCGGTCCCAAATCGGACACCTCAACCGTAATTCCCTCCAAGGCCAAGAAGGCAGGGACATTTTTAAAACGCACCTGGACAACTTTTTTGTTTTCTATTTGGTAATCCACCGCAACCAAACCGGCAGGGGTTTCTACACGAAGTTTACCGGATTGTTTGGGGGTGATCAGACCGGCTTCGATCAGGATGGTCACCGCGCCAATCAGCCCGTGTCCGCACATGGGCAAACAACCACTGGTTTCTATAAACAGGATGGCAACATCATTGGCAGGGTCGGCTGGGGGATAAAAAAAACTGCCGCTCATCATATCATGGCCCCGCGGTTCGAACATAAGGCCGGTTCGGATCCAGTCGTATTCTCTTAAAAAATGTAACCGCTTTTGCATGATGCTCTCACCAATCAATTCGGGGCGAGGAGCTGTGATTATGCGCACGGGGTTGCCTGCTGTATGGCCGTCTATACAGCTAAACTCCAAGGGTTTTTTCATTGATTAGCTTCAATATAGCGTTCGACATCTTGTTCCATCATGGGAAGGGTTAGGGTGCCATTTTGTAAAATTACCTCGTGAAATTCACGGATATCAAAAGCATCCCCCAGGGCTGCTTCGGCGCGTTGGCGCAGAGTCCTGATTTTGATTTCGCCAATTTTATACGACAAAGCCTGACCGGGCCAGGAGATATAGCGGTCAATTTCGGTATTGATTTCATGGAAGGACAGGGCGGTGTTTTCGGTCATATAGGCCACGGCTTGTTCCCGCGACCAACCCAAGGCATGCATGCCTGTATCCACGACCAAGCGACAAGCCCGCCACATCGAATACGTCAGTTGGCCAAACCGTTCGTAAGGGGTGGTATAAATTCCCATTTCCTCGGCCAGTTTTTCGGTATAAAGCCCCCAGCCTTCTCCATAGGCAGACAGGTATAAATCCCGTCGAAATTGTGGAATGGTTTCGGGCAATTCGGCGTTTAGGGCCATTTGCAAATGATGTCCCGGAACGGCTTCATGCGCCGATAGCGCCGGTAAAACATAAAGCGGGCGGCTGGGTAAATCATAGGTGTTTACCCAGTAGTAACCCGGGTTTTTGCTATTTCTACCTGCAGGAATATAACGACCGCCTGTATATTTGGGAGCTATCGCATCGGGCACCGGAGCCACCCCATAAGGTTTTCGGGGAAGTGTCTTAAAAAACCTGGGGAGCTGGGCGTCCAAACGTTTGGAAATTCCGCGTGCGGCCAGTAACAAGGCCTCGGGAGTTGTAGCATAGAACTGGGGGTCGGTTCTTAGAAAGCTAAGAAAGGCTGCAAAATCACCTTTAAACTCGACTTCTTCCATGATTTTGATCATCTCACTTTTAATTTTGGCCACCTCTTCTTTGCCAATCTGATGAATTTCTTCAGCCGTATAGGGCAGGGTGGTATAATGGGCAATACGGTCTTGATAATAAGCCGTCCCCGATGGGGTAGCGCTTACACCTATTTCCGAACGGGTGTTGGGCAGGTATTCTTCATCAAAAAAGGCTTTGATTTTTTTAAAAGAAGGGACTACTGCCGTTTCGACTAGGGTTTTGGCGGCTGTGATCAGGGAATCTTTTTCTGTTTCGGCAAGTCGGTCGGGCAATTGTTTAAAGGGTGAAAAATAAAAATTGTCTGTCGGATCAATTGTAATATGGTCTTCATAGGTCGAAGCATAGCCCTTAAAAATAACCTTGGGTTGGCCAATGCCCGCCTGAAGTCCTTTGCGTAATAATTCCAGATGTTGGTCCACAAACAGGGGAATGGCTTCAAGGATTTTTAGGTAATTCTCTGCATCCTTATTGGAAGTAATGGGCCGAACGCGATAGACCAAGCTGTTGTGCATTCCCGCATCGGATAACAAGGGATTCCAATGTTGTTTAAACTCAAAATGACTTAGGTGATTTTTTAGGGCAAAGCGAAGTAAATCATAGGAACGTTGGTCGTCACGTTCCAATTTTTCGCGGTCAACTTGATCCAATTCGATTATTTGCTGCTTGCAAAAGCTGTAAAATTGTTCATAACGTGCTTCGGAAAAATCTCCTAAAGGGAATTTTTCACGGTCATAAGCCTCATAGTTTTCATACTTATTGATAACTTCATTAAGTATTTGTTTGTCAGTACTTATACTTTGACAAGATAAAGTTGTTATTAAAACAGTTAAAAGGGCAACTAGCGGTTTTAAAGCGTTTCTTTGGTCCATTGGTTATTAATGTTTCTTTCGAGTTCTAGCGGGTTATGATCTTGAAGTGCTTCGGGCAAAACAGCTTGTGGTGCATCTTGGTAGCATACCGGGCGGAGCCAACGGTAAATGGCATCGCTCCCCACAGCGGTAAATCGGCTATCCGAGCTGGCAGGATAAGGACCGCCGTGTTGCATGGCAGTAGTTACAGCGACCCCAGTGGGGACTCCATCAAATAAAAGGCGGCCCACTTTTTGTACTAATAAAGGATGAATTTGGGGATAGGCTGCTAAATCATCTACAGTAGCCAAAATCGTAGCGGTTAACTGTCCGTCAAGCTGTTGGATGCTTTGGGCCAAGGCTTGGACATTGTCGTGGACTACCACCAGGGTGAAGGGGCCAAAAACCTCATCGCCCAACTCGGGATGGGCCTGAAAATAATCTGCGCTTACCTGGCCTAATGCCGGAGCAAAAGGTGCTTTTTGAAGCAATTTTAGGGCGGGAAATTTTTCTTGAATCGCTTGGAGTTTCTTTTGGTAGGCCTCAGCGATATTGGGATGCACCATCGTTCCGGTTGGGGATTTGGTAAAAACCTCTTCTAAGGTTGCTGAAAAACTGTCTGGTAGTTTTCCCAATGCATACACCAGTCCTGGATTGGTACAAAACTGTCCGTTGCCCAACAGCACAGAATCGGCCAGTGCTTGCGCCAATGTTTGGGCCTCTTTTTTCATTTTTTCGGGCAAAATAACGATGGGGTTTGTACTGCCCATTTCGGCAAAGACTGGAATAGGAACCTCACGTTCTTGGGCCAGTGCACAAAGGGCCTTTCCACCGGCCAAACTCCCAGTAAAGCCTACTCCCTTTATACGGTGATCCATGGCCAATTGTTGTCCCAAGGCATGGGTAGCGGATTGTAAATGGGCAAATACGCCATTGGGGAAGGGGCTTAAAGCCACCGCCTCAGTAATGGCTTCGGCCACCAAACTGCTGGTTCCGGTGTGGTAGGGATGGGCCTTGACCACGACCGGACATCCTGCGGCCAAGGCCGAAATGGTGTCTCCCCCGGCAGTTGAAAACGCGAGTGGAAAATTACTCGCTCCAAAAACAACTATAGGGCCGAGGGGATAGAGCATTTTCCGTAAATCGGGCCCTTCGGCGGTTTTATGAATCGAAGCCTGGACATAATGTCCAGCTTCCAAAAGCTGTTTAAAATGTTGTATTTGGGAGAGGGTTCGTTGTAATTCTCCTTGTGCTCGGCCTTGGGGCAGGCCGGACTCCTGTTGATACCGCTCGAGGATTGCTTCACGCCGGCCCTCTATTTGAAGGGCGATTTGGCCCAAAAAGTTTGCCCGTTCACGGGCAGACGATTGTGCAAAAGGGAGGGTTGCCGCTTCGGCAGCTGAAAGGGCCGTTTCTATCTCCTGAGTAGTGGCCTCAAAGTGTTTTTCGGGCAAGGCTTGACCCGTTTTGGCGGCCGTAGAATAAAAAAAAGTGGGGTTTTCCATGGCTACATCAGGGATTTATAGTCTGCAATATCCGGACGATTGGCCAGGGCCGTTTGGATGATTTTATCTACCCGTGCTTTTTCGGAGCCGGTATTGGCCATCCGGGGTTGGCGTACATAACCCGTGCCAATGCCGGTAGCACGTTCACACTGCTTGATATGCTGAACCAACTGCGGGGTAATGTCTAACTCCAAGAGGTCAAAAAACCAGCGGTGTACCGCTACGGCTTTGGCGTACATCCCGTTTTGGATATAGGTATAAATAGCAACCGTTTCCTCGGGAAAAGCATCCACCAAACCGGCAATCCAACCGTCTGCTCCCATCATCAGGCTTTCTATAGCAATGGTATCTACTCCACACATGATATGAAAACGGTCGCCAAAGCAGTTTTTCATCCGGGTCACGTTGGAGATATCACGCGTTGATTCTTTAACGGCATTGATGTTGGGCAATTCGCTCAACTGCTCAAACATGTCGATGGTTACCTCTATTTTATAATCTACGGGATTGTTATAAATCATGATGGGCAAAGCAGTGGCTTGGGCTATCGCTTTAAAATAAGCAACGGTTTCTTGATCTGTCGCTTTGTACCGCATGGGCGGTAAGACCATAAAGCCATCTACCCCGTTTTTTTCGGCTTCTTGAACACGGGCAATGGCGTTGGCGGTGCTTTGCTCAGCTATATTTAGGATGACCGGTATTTTTTGTTGAGTCAGGGCCTGAGCTGTTTTGACCAAGGCTTCTTTTTCGGAGGGTTCCAGCGTACTGGCTTCACCGAGGGTTCCCCCCAAAACAATGCCGTGTACCCCGGCATCTATTTGAGTATTTAGGTGGTGGGTTAAAGCGTTTAAGTCGAGGTTTTCTTGAGCGTCAAACTGAGTTGTCAAGGCAGGCATTACGCCCTTCCAGGTAAATGTCATTGGTCGCTTTGTTGGTTAAAATGTTTTTCAAATTAGTCATTTTTGCCCTTTTAAAAAGACCCCGTTACAGAATTCTTTTGGCCCAATCAAAAAAGCCTTGCTTTCCCCGAGCCGGTGGACGGTTTTATGGGGTGGTTTCCATGGGATTTTTTACCTTTAGGGGTATGAAAAGTAACGCACAATTTATTTTTGTTAGCCTCTTTTTGTGGGGGATTTGTGCCCATGGGCAATTTGACCGGGGTCAGGGCCAGCCGCTGGACAAGGGATTGGCTTTTGGACAATGGGATGGGCCGGTGGCAGATTTGTTTACCAACATCCGAACCAACCCCAATGCGCTGAATGGTGCTTTGGCCAATGTGAAGGGAAGCCCGTATTTTGAAGAACGCTATTTATCCGGGACCCTATTCAAAGGGGACGAACCTCTGGAGGCGGCCAAATACTTTCGCTATAACGCCTACCTCGATGAAATAGAATTGAGCAACCTTTCTAATCCGCCGGCAGCAAGTGATCAGGTTTTACTTAAATTGGAGTATATCAGTTGTGAGATCGATGGAGTGCGTTATGTGGTTAGGGATTATTACGATGCCCAAAAACAATTGACCCAAAAAGGGTTTTTTATACCCTTGCACCAAAGTGAACAGTTGGAAGTGGTGCAGCAAAACACGATGGAGTTTCGCGATGCACGACCTGCAAAAACCTCGTTGGAGACTCCAATTCCTGCCCGATTTATTCCCAAAACACGTTTTTATATCCGCTATCAGGGAGGTGCGCTTGAGCCTTTAAAACCTACCAAACGCGAACTGGGCAAATACCTTAAGCGTTTTGGGCTCACGCCCAAAACCTGGGCTAAGGCTGAACGCGGCGCCACCGAGACCGATCAACTTAGAATATGGTTGGCGCACCTCAACTAATTGCCCATTAACTACAGCTTGCGTTTTCGTCATCTTGGTCGAGGGCAATTATTTCTGTTTCTGAAAATCCGGCACATTGAGCCAAACAGGGATTGGCGTATTGTTTACCCGCTGCGCAAACTGGAAAATATTCCTTAGTACAAGCGCATAGCTCCTGTTTTTGTTTGGTGCAGGAAAACAGTAAAAGTACAGTTACAAATACCCCAAATTTCATGAACCTACTATGGGTGTTATTAATGATAGGTTTAATTAAATAGTTGAGCGTTTGGGTCAATTAAATCTCCTGAAATCAGTTCAGGGGTTTGTTGTTTGTTGTATTTCATGATTGACTCTAGACCCACTTTATTCTTGGTATAATCAAACAATGACTTTATAGTGACATTTCCTTGGGTTTGTTTGAGTTTTTGTAGCAAATGATAGGTAAATAGTCCGTGTTGATTGGCTTCATCGGTCAGGGAGGTTTCTTCACCAGAACTTGAACTAAACAACACCATTTTGTCTCCTAAATTGGGATTTATAAAATTGGGTTGAGTACTATTGGATTTGAAAAAATCTTCAGTAAAAAAACTTTTGGTGGAAGTGCTTTTTTTCACCTTCCATTTCCCAACTCCTTTTACTTTAATCAAAGGTTCTGGAGATCGACTCACCCCGCTAAAACAAGCATCGATAAACAAAGTGCAAGCATTATATTCTGCGACACTAAAGTCCCGAAGTAATTCGTTGAGGGAAATTGCCTGTTCTACCGTATAGCCACTTATATCGACCGGCATAATGTAGGGGTCATTGGTTTGCTCGTGGGGCATACCATGTCCAGAATAATAGAAAATAAAGTTATGGTCTGTCCCATCAAATTCCATCAGCTTTTTAAACTTAGCAATCGCCTGGCTCATTTCACCATAGGTGGCATTAATCAATAGGATAATATTTTCTTGCGGTATGCCATACATCAACTGTAGGTAATTTTTAAAACTTTCGGCATCTTGGGCAGCAAAAGGTACATTTTGACTCGTGTCCAAATCCGCCTGATACGAAGCATAATCTTCGTTACCGATAATCAAGGCATATCCGTTAACCTTGTGCGTGCTTTTAGGGATATCAACGTCAACATCGCTGAGCGCTACTTCATTTCCCTTTTTTAATGACAATAATTTATCGATGGAATGAATCGTCATTTCAATTTGGATCTTTCTGTATTCAGCGCCTAACTGATCGGACTCTTCGGAGTAATGAATAAATTTGTTTTTCGTGCTATCAAACAAGTCCGTATAATTTTCTATAAAATCACGCACCGAATAGGTCCGTAAAAATCCTAACTGACTGTTGGACTCTATCCCTTTTTGTGGATTTAGAATCATTCCGTTCAGCGCTCCCTGAAAGTAAAATGGGAAATTGTTAAAATCGCCAAATTCTCCCAGATAGGTTAAAGAACCAGCGATTTTAGCCTTATCAGTTGAACCCGTTATTTTAAAGGTGACCCTTGTTCCAACGTCAAGATATTGAGATAAGTTTTCTTCGGTAGAATTTAAAAAAAACTCCACCAGTGTTTTGGCCGATGGTGAGTCTAGAAGGTTGTACTTCCCAGGCGGGTAATCTGATGTTTTGGCGCCTACCGCCGCTTGAACCCCTTTGGATACAAAATCGATTTTTAAGTTAAGTTCATCCGCTCCTGTCGAATCTTTTTCTTTGACCAATCGTGAGCTCACTGACAAATCCACTTCATTGATTTGCCCCGTGGCCTTTAGGTTTTGAACCAAGCCTGTTAGGTTGCGCTTAAGCTCCAATTCTTGTTTTGAAATTTGTTGGGCTAAAGCGATGGCTTTGCGTTCTTCCTCCAATCTTTGTTGTGCTAATTTGGTTAATGAATCCTTAATTTTTTTATCTAAAATGGGATTATACACCAATTGCTTGCCATCAATTTGATTGTTCAATTTGAGATTTTTAATGGAAAAAGCATTGGAGTCATTCACTGCAAAATGCACCTCAGAAAGTTTGAGGTAACTGGCCAGTAGGTCTTCACTTTTTTTAATTTTTACCGGCTTAAAGGGAGTAATCTCCACACGAATAGACTCAGGTTCTAAGTCGATTTTTGGCGAAGCTTTGGCCAAACTGTTGGCCAAGCTATCGGTGATTCGTTGTCTTTCTATCTCAAAAATACGGGAGGCGATTTGTGCCGTTGTTCGTTTAAGAAAGGCTTCTTCCGATTCATTGGTCCTCACCTTAAAAAACCGTTCTTTAAAGGTGTCGAGTTTGGCCTGAATATAATCATTGTAATTTGGCTCAAAGTTTTTTGCATCCCAAATGACCAGTTGTTCTTGATTGGCGTAAGAAATTATATATTCGTTTTGCTTGGCTTTTGACTTAGAAAATAAGGAAGATAATGCCACATTGGATTTAAAGGGTGAGGGCATTTTGGTCTGTTGAGCCGAAAGTGTATTTAAAGCAAAAACCTGACCAGTATTGTCGGCTATAAAAAGATGTGGGTCCTCTTGATGGGTCGCAATGGTAGAAATAGGCTGAGTTGAAATTTTATGCTGCGCTTTGATTGACTTAAGGGCTTGGTCTACAATTGTCACGTATCCTTGTTTATCCCCCACGATGATTTCAAACGTTTTGTCTGAGGGGCTGATACAGGTCGGCATATGCTCTAAAGGGAGGCGTGTCTGTATGGACTGATTCTTAAGGCTAAAGACCCCTGCTTGGCCTACACTTATAAATGCTTGTAAATTTTGAGACCAGGTTATGTCTATTATGCTTTCGCCCAATTGAAGTTTGTTAACTTGTAATTGGTTGGTCACCTCATAAAGATCCCCGTTCGAATGAAGAACAAGATAGCGTTGACCAAAAGCATCGGGAACAATTTTAAGAATGGACCCTTCAAATTCATGTTTTATTTCGAGGAGTTTTTCGATTGAAGCATCAGTGCGGTATAAGCCTATTTGTTTTTCTTCAATAATCAGCATTTCATTGCCTAATGGCGATACACAAAATCCACTTATTTTTTTGGACGGAAAGACCTCGGTATCCAGCAGGTTAAATATCCCTTTTTCTTGCTGAACATAGATTGAGTAATCTTTTGCACTCATGGAAATTATGGGACTTTCAAAATCGTATTGGTAGGCCTTAACAAGTTGAGCATGTGCAAAATGATCACTGCCTAAAAAACCCCAAAACAACAACAATAAATGCCAAAGTTTACGCATCCTTTTAGTATGAATATAGTGGTTCTAAATTACTAAAAAATGAAAAAAGATTTAATGAAACACCAAACTGTCTCACCTATATGTAAAAATACATTTTACATTTTCTCTTTAAAAAGCAGGCTACTTTGAAAAACTAAAACATTTTTGCGCTACTTTTAGCTTGCATTATGAACTATACGTGGCAAAAAATAATCTATCAAAGTATCTTTTTTACCTAGAGGGAATCCATTTTCCCCTATGGATCATAAAGGACGCAAGTTGGTTTGCAGCCTTACATTTTGAAGCCTATAAAATAATTTTTCAATCGATCTCGGTTTTTTTTGCAGTCCCAACAATCGCCATAACCTATCTTCTAATCAAAACCGCTTCGACTTCGCTCAAAAAATTTGAATATACCTTATTGGGTTTGTGGCTATGTGCCAATACAAGTTGGATGATCAGCGAACTCTATGGCTTGGAAATGCTTTTGGTCACCGTCCTGTTTTTTTCCCTTGGTCTTCTTGGGGCTTTTCCTTACCTAAGACAACTTTTTAGACAATAATCGCGGCTCCACAAGGTAGCGACTTTTCTACCAACGCTTTACCATTGGGTATGGGAAACAAGTATTTGTCCCAATGTTAATAACTTGAATATTTACAATACTTTACAGGGAATAATAATTTTTTAAAAGACACAAGACTGACACAAACTAACATAATATATATGTTCTTAATGGAAAAGATAAGAATAAATTGGTTAATTCAGACAGTGGTTCTCGACACTGTTGGAATCTAAACCCTAAAACTTCTCTAACGCTCCTATCCCAAACAAAGGGGCACGGGTTTTAGAAAATGGTTTTTTTATTGGAACAGGGGGTTGGGATTTGATATGTAATCCATTTTTTCTAACATAGAGATATTATTAACCATAAATCAATTAAAATGAAAATTAAAACAGGATGTGTTGGTTTCCATGTCGCTTTTTCAATTCCGAATGAGGCAGTGTCAAGGATGGAATCTTTTCTTGAAACTCATGAAAAATTTATGAGGGAAACACATCATATTGAGGGGGCAATAGAGCCAGTAATTTTATGCTATGCCGTATTAAAATCACCAGAGTTGAATAACCCATTAGATCCATCAAGCGGTGAAACTGGAAATACACTCTATGGTATTACGGAAATTTATAATGGGCCAGAAGGAGCAGGAGCACATATGGAATTAGGGCAACAAAGAGAGAAAATGTTTTCTGAGTTGGTTGCTTTAACAACTGAATATTGTGTGTCAGGAATACTTGGAGCTCCTGTAATAAGAGCCATGCAATAAACTTCTATAAAAATTTAAATTACCCTCCCAAGTGGAGGATTTCCTCAAAGATTCGTTGCAATAATTTCCTAGAATTAATTGAATATCAATAGGTTTTGATTACAATTATAAATTTTTTAGTAAATTAGCGAAGCAATTTAAATATTGCATTACAACAATTTTGTTGTTTGGGAAATAATTAATTAAAAATTTTATTATGAGTAAGCACACAAAAAAAGTCCATGGTAAGTTAAACTTCTTAATCGTGGCAGTTGTAATTATGTCAGGTGTACTGACATTTTTATTAATTAATAACGGTACAATTGATTTTGACCCTTCAAGCCTTTCTGGATCTGGGAATAAAGCAATTAAAGGCGTTAAAAAAGCTAAAAAGTACGACAACAGAAATGATGTTGTTGTAAAACTTGATGGGGAAGAAATGCAAGAATTTCTAAACAATCAAGACTTTCAGAAAATGGTTGCAAATCCTGAATTTGGAA
>RFYP01000111.1 GCA_009921175.1 Flavobacteriia bacterium
GAAACAACAAAGACTTTGCTACCTCAGACAGGATTCGTGACGGCTTGACAGACGCAGGCATCCAATTGTTTGACGGTAAAGAAGGAACCACTTTTAAGCTTAACTAAAAGCTGTGGGTACCCTTAAAAAAATTGTGATTGCCCCTTTTTTGGCATTGATCAAAATCTACCAATACTTGATCTCTCCCCTACTGCCACCTAGTTGTCGCTATACCCCGACCTGTTCCCACTACGCCAAAGAGGCCCTAGTAAAACACGGTTTATTGAAAGGGGGCTATTTGGCCATCAAACGGATTTCGCGTTGTTCCCCCTGGGGTGGATCGGGTTATGACCCTGTCCCCTAGCTAATTTTTTACTAACTTACACACAAAGTTTACTGCATGATTTTTCTTAAATCGACTTGGGCCCCCGACGAAACTTTATTTGAGTTTTTTGGCTTTGGTATTCACATGTATAGCCTGATGTTTGTCATCGCCTTTGGCCTTGGCTACCGCTTGATGAAGACCATGTTTAAAAATGAAAAAGTGTCCTTTGAATACCTGGAACCTATGCTGGTGTATATGGTTTTTTCTACGCTTATTGGCGCACGTTTAGGCCATGTACTTTTTTATGATTGGGCCTATTATTCAGCCCATGTGATTGAAATTTTTTTACCCATCAAAGAAACCGCAGAAGGCTATCGTTTTATTGGTTTTCGCGGTCTTGCAAGCCACGGCGCTGTGTTGGGCATCCTCACGGGTTTGTATTTATTTCAGAAAAAATACCCCTTCCGATCCCTGTTGTGGATACTCGACCGGCTGACCATACCGGTGAGCATCGGTGGTATGTTTGTCCGCATTGGTAATTTTTACAATTCAGAGATTGTCGGTAAATATACTGGCAATGATTTTGGAGTTGTTTTTGAAAATCGTGGAGAAATCCTCCCCCGACATCCGGCACAATTGTACGAAGCCCTGGGGTACTTACTTTTGTTTTTTGTCCTTCGAAAACTCTACACCCACCACAACACCAAAGCAGGATGGCTGTTGGGTGTCTTTTTCAGTGGGTTATTTACCATTCGCTTTATTGTCGAATTTGTCAAAGAAAGCCAAGGAGGGTTTGAAGAGTTCATGCCTATGCTTAGCACCGGTCAATGGTTGAGCATTCCGCTGATCATTGGAGGTTTAATTCTGACGATATATGCCCAACGAAAAGCCCAATAAGTTTTCGGATGCAGAGCTTGAACGGCTGCGTTTTCCCACCGGTCGATTTCAATGGATTGAGCAGCTAGATACGAGCCAACGCAACGCGTATATCCAGCGCTTGGAAGATTTTCCTGCACAACTCCAACAGGCTTTAGTAAACTACACCCCAAAAGATTTTTTGAGTACTTACCGGCCTGGGGGATGGGCCGCTGCACAGGTCATTCATCACCTGGCCGATAGTCATATGCATAGCTTTTTACGCTTTAAACAAACCCTAAGCGAAGACACTCCGACCATAACGCCCTACGATGAAGCACTTTGGGCAAGTTTTGTGGATGGTGCCGCCCCACAAGTCGATGCGAGTTTGTCGATTTTAAAAGGGGTACATCACCGATGGACTCTGTTGTTAAAGTCCCTCAAGAGCTCCGATTTTACCAAAAAATACTACCACCCTCAAAACAAATTACATTTTTCACTCGATCAGGCCCTGGCCCTTTATGCTTGGCATGGCCAACACCATTTGGCACATATCCAAAATTGTAAAAAAGCAGTATAAAAAAAGTCGCTAAACAGCGGCTTTTATTTTTTTAGTATATCCTGTTTAGGATTTTATTTTGGCACGACTTTGGGTGTCGAACATCACCGGTGTGGCAATAAATACAGAAGAATAGGTTCCTACCAATACACCCACTATCAAGGCGAACATAAATCCACGAATGGACTCTCCTCCAAAGATAAAAATCGCCAAAAGCACGATTAACGTGGTTAACGAGGTATTTAAGGTTCTACTCAATGTACTGCTCAAGGCCGCATTGACCACCGCATCAAATTCCCATTGGGTATGCTCGCCGATGTATTCACGGATACGGTCAAATACCACCACCGTGTCGTTGAGCGAATACCCAATCACCGTTAGGATGGCGGCAATAAAGGCTTGATCGATTTCCATGTTGAAAGGCATAAATTTATAGGTCAACGAGAAGATTCCCAATACGATAAGCACGTCGTGGAAAACAGCCGTAACCGCGCCCAGTGAAAATTGCCACTTTCTAAAGCGGAGCAATATGTATAAGAAAACCACAATCAATGAACCGATGACCGCCAAAAAGGAATTATTTTTGATATCATCAGCGATGGTCGGACCGACTTTAATGGAAGACATAATCCCAACTTGCTTGTCGTCGGCACCGTTGACAAAAGCATCATAGGTTATGCCATCGGGCAAATACGACTGTAGTCCATTGAATAATTTTTCTTGAATTTCAGTATCGACAGCAACGCCCTCTACATCTACTTTGTATTTGGTGGTGATTTTAAGCTGATTGCTACTACCGAAGGTTTTGGCCTCTACACTACCAAAAACATCGGTCAGGGCTGTTTGAACTTCGGTTGGGTTAATTTCTTGGTCAAAACGAACCATATACGAACGTCCTCCGACAAAATCCACCCCTTGGTTTAGCCCCTGATAGGAAAGCGAGAATAAACTCACCCCTACCATCAAGGCTGAAAATGCATAAGCAATCTTACGCTTGCTTAAAAAAGCAATAGAGAGGTTGGCGAATAGGTTTTTGGTTGCCGCTGTGGCAAAAGTTACTTTTTTGCCTTTTTCATTTCTATTGTCTACAAAAATTCGTGTGATAAAAATGGCGGTAAACAAAGAGGTGGCAATACCAATTAATAAGGTGGTGGCAAATCCTTTGATTGGTCCGGTTCCAAAGACAAACAGGATCAAGGCCGTCAACCCGGTAGTGATATTGGCGTCAAGAATGGACGATAAAGCGTTGCTAAAACCATCTGCAATCGACTTACGGATGCCTTTGCCCTTGTTGAGTTCTTCGCGTACACGCTCAAAAATCAGTACGTTGGCATCGACCGAAATACCAATAGTCAATACGATACCTGCAATGCCAGGGAGGGTCAATACAGCGCCTAAACTCGCTAGTACGCCAAAAATCAAAAGGATGTTAAGTACCAAGGCAACATCAGCAAAAATTCCAGAACTACCGTAGTAAAATATCATCCATAACAATACAAATACCAAAGCGATCGCAAAGGAATTTAGTCCACTTTCAATCGCTTCTTGACCGAGTGAAGGACCTACAATTTCAGATTGAATGATCTCCGCTGAAGCCGGAAGTTTACCAGCTCTCAGGACATTGGCCAAGTCAATGGCTTCGTTTAAGGTAAAATTCCCTGAAATCTCCGAACGTCCTCCGGCAATCGCTCCTTTAGAAACGCCAGGAGCCGAATAAACGATATCATCTAAAACGATGGCTATGTTGGTCGCTTCGCGAAAAGCTTTACCAGTCATA
>RFYP01000112.1 GCA_009921175.1 Flavobacteriia bacterium
AAACACTTACGCTGAATGACCAAAAGGGCTTTGTTTTTTCTGCTTTTTTGGAGTGTCCTCTATGGGGCGCATAGCCTGCAAAAAGCCACCCTTGCTATGGACGCCCACACACTCCTTAGGGCAATCGATCGCTCTTACCTGCTTAACGGAGCCGTGGCTTCAGCCGTTTTGTGGGCCTTGTACTACCTCGCCCAAAAACAAAGCCGTGCCCTGTTACTGGTTTTCTTAAGCGGTAGCAGCATCAAGCTAATCGCCTATTTTATAGCGATTTACCCACTGTTTTCCCAAGACGGCACCACCTCACGGGAAGAATTTATGCTCTTCTTTATTCCCTATTTGATTGCCCTGTCTTTTCAGTTGGCATTTTTAGTGCGCCAGCAAAAGCCAAGCTAGATTTTGTCGATGATCCCCCTGTGGCGAAACTTCTTTTAAGCGTCCTTAAATTTTTTTAAAAAACGTTAGGCAAAAGTTCCTGAGATGGGTTACATTTGCAGCAAATTTTGAAACTACAATCAGGGGATCCAATGGTGAATATTTTTAAGCAAATCAACCTTCTTTTTTTCTTGTGCTTTGCTTCGTTCACTTTTGCCAAAGAGGCCGAAGGATCTTCCAACAACCTTAAAGAAGAAATTCGCGCCTACATCCAACATCACCTTGAGGATACGCACGACTTTAATTTGTTGAGTTATACGGCTGAAGACGGCCATAAGGTTCACATCGGGATGCCTTTACCGGTCATCTTATGGGATGAGGGGTTTCAAATATTTTCTTCCTCCAAACTGCATCACGGAGAATCTGTGGCGCAGGTGGGAGATCGCTTTTACAAGCTCGACCACGGAACCATTTACCGCACCGATGCAGAGGGGACCATCACCTATGACGAAGAGCACCATGCGACTAACGTGGCGCCACTTGACTTTTCGATCACCAAAAATGTATTTACCCTCATGCTCACCGCCCTGTTGATGTTTTTCCTTTTTCGAGGATTGGCCCGCTCGTATGCGACTAACGGGATGATTGCCAAGGGCGTGGGTCGCTTTTTTGAGCCAATTGTCTTGTATATTCGAGACGAAATCGCCATTCCCAACATCGGCGAAAAGCACTACAAGCAGTACATGAGTTATTTGCTGACACTGTTTTTCTTTATTTGGTTTTTAAATATCCTAGGGCTCACCCCGCTGGGGATTAACGTAACCGGCAACATCGCGATTACCTTTGCCTTGGCGTTAATCACCTTTATAATCACCAACGTAACAGCCAAAAAAGACTACTGGCTCCATATTTTTTGGATGCCCGGTGTTCCCAAAATCATGCGATTGGCCCTAGCACCCATCGAACTGTTGGGTGTATTTATCAAACCCTTTTCGTTGATGATTCGTTTGTACGCCAACATCTCTGCAGGACACATCGTTTTGATGAGCCTCATTGGGTTGATGTTTATATTCAAAAATTGGTTTGGCTCCAGCTTGTCATTTGGACTGGCATTTGCCATCTCTATAATCGAAGTTTTAGTAGCGCTTCTTCAGGCTTATATTTTTACTGTATTATCCGCCTTGTATTTCGGATTTGCTGTCGAAGAACACGAGCACGAAGAAGCCCATTAATTTTAAAAAATGTTTAATTCTTAATCAATAATCAATATGGAAATTCCACTAATAGTAGGAGCAGGTTTAGTAGTCATCGGCGTCGGTATCGGTATCGGACAAATCGGTAAAGGTGCCATGGAGGCGATTGGTCGTCAACCCGATGCATACGGAAAAATTCAAACGGCCATGCTTATTGCCGCGGCACTTGTAGAAGGAATCGGTTTTGCAGCATTGTTTGCTGTCTAAACACGAGGCGCACCCCTGGGGTGACATTCAATTGTTAAAGACCATACCATGGAAAAACTAATCAGCGAATTTTCCTTCGGCCTGTTTTTTTGGCAGCTTTTCATTTTTGTTGGGTTGGTATTGTTGCTTAAAAAGTATGCTTGGAAACCGATATTAGACACGGTCAACGCCCGTGAAACCTCTATCAAAGAGGCTTTGGGCGCTGCAGCAGATGCCCGTAAAGAAATGGCATCGCTTCAGGAAGACAACCAACGCATCCTTAAAGAAGCGCGTGCCGAACGAGAAGCCCTGCTTAAAGAAGCACGGACCACCGGTGCACAATTGGTCGAACAGGCCAAAGCCGATGCCCAAAAAGAAGCCGACCGGATTCTTACGCAAGCACAAGCAGCGATTCAAACAGAAAAAGCAGCAGCCATTGAAGACCTTAAACGTCAAGTGGCCGGATTTTCGTTGGACATTGCCGAAAAGGTACTCATGTCCGAATTGGAAGATCGCAACAAACAAACCGCTTTGGTCGAAAAACTGCTTAAAGACGTTAATCTCAAATAGGGTATGAAAACTTCTCGCGCTGCAATTCGTTATGCCAAGGCCTTGTTGAGCTATGCGCTCGAACACCAATGCGAAGCACAAGTTGCCCAAGACATGTCAGCAATCGTTACGCAATTGGAGCAACAAAAAGAGATTGCTCTCTTTTTGGACAATGCCGTAGTGCCTGCGCAAAACAAGCAAAATGCAGTAAAAGAAATTTTTGCAGACGCCCACAAAACCACCCATCAACTCGTGGATTTGCTTCGCCAGAACAAACGAATTGATTTGTTGGGGGCAGTCGCTCAAAACTATTTAAAAAGCTACGATGCCCACCAGGGCAAAATCAAGGCCAAAGTCATCACGGCCATTCCCCTTGATGAAGCAACACACCAACACGTTCTGGACAAAGCAGCGACCCTGACCTCGGCCAAAGTAACCCTCGAAAACAGCATTGACCCCTCGATTATTGGGGGATTTATTCTTCGCGTGGGGGACCTCGAGTTCAACGCCAGCATCGCCCAGCAACTCGACACCTTTAAAAGAGCCCTAACAAAAACAAACTATAGCGCATAAACAAACTATTATGGCAGAAATGAAGCCCGCTGAAGTATCAGCAATCTTAAAAAATCAACTTGCCGGACTCGACTCCGCCACCACCTTGGACGAAGTCGGAACTGTATTGGAAGTCGGAGACGGAATTGCCCGTGTCTTTGGTTTGACCAACGCCCAATACGGTGAGCTAGTAACGTTTGAAAACGGCATGGAAGGGATGGTACTCAACCTCGAAGAAGACAATGTTGGGATTGTATTGCTTGGCCCTTCCAAGGAAATTAAAGAAGGCAATACGGTAAAGCGCACCCAGCGTATCGCTTCCATCAACGTAGGAGAAGGAATTGTAGGCCGTGTGGTCGATACCTTGGGGAACCCGATCGACGGTAAAGGAGCCATCGAGGGACAAACCTACCAAATGCCTTTGGAGCGTAAAGCCCCCGGGGTAATCTTTAGACAGCCTGTAAACGAGCCTTTGCA
>RFYP01000113.1 GCA_009921175.1 Flavobacteriia bacterium
ACCCGAGGCGGTAAAAAATATGCGGCCTTGGCCCAAGAAAACAAAGAAAAACATCTTTTTGCGTTGGAATCCGATGCAGGAGGTTTTACGCCAAGAGGGTTTAGTTTTGACAGTAATGCGCCAGCATTTGAAAAAATCTCCTCCTGGAAGACCTATTTTGCACCTTACCAAATTCATGAATTTACCCAAGGCGGAAGCGGGGCAGACATTGCTCCACTCAAAGATGGTCGTGTGGTCTTGGCCGGATTACGGCCCGATTCACAACGCTATTTTGATCACCACCATGCAGCGACCGATACTTTTGATGGAATCAACAAAAGAGAACTCGAGCTAGGTGCCGCGGCCATGGCCACTTTGGTGTATTTGGTCGATCATTTTGGACTTGAATAGATGTTTTTAAGTCAGTACACCCGCGAATTTCGCTATAACCTAAAACTGGCATACCCCGTTGTTGTTGGACTCTTGGGGCATACCATCGTTCAGTTGGTCGATAATTTGATGGTTGGTCAACTGGGGACTGCCGAATTAGCAGCCGTCTCTTTAGGCAATAGTTTTGTTTTTGTAGGTATGTCTTTGGGGATTGGATTTTCTACGGCCATTACCCCTTTAGTCGCAGAAAGCGATGGTGCAGGAAACATCAGCAAGGGACGTAAAATATTATTTCATAGCATACTCCTGTGTTTTCTTTTGGGTAGTATATTGTCTTTTGCCGTATTGACTGCTCAACCTTTGTTATATCATATGGGTCAACCAGCGGAGGTCGCTCAATTGGCCTTTCCCTACCTGTTTTGGGTGGGTTTGTCGCTTATTCCTCTGGTGGGTTTTCAGGCTTTTAAACAATTTTCAGACGGTCTGTCTCACACACGACCACCCATGTATGCTACGATTTTTGCTAACGTGGTCAATGTTGTACTCAATTATTTTCTGATTTTCGGTAAAGGCCCTTTTCCTGCGATGGGTATCGTTGGAGCAGCCCTTGGAACCTTTATTGCACGCTGGTGTATGGTGATTTTCCTCATTATTTATATGCGCTTGGATTTTCGTTTCGAAGCCTTTATCCGAAAAATTAAAATAAAGGTGCTGGATTTGTTGTTGTTTAAAAAAATCATCGCTTTGGGCTTTCCCTCGGCCATGCAAATGTTTTTTGAGGTGCTATTTTTTACCCTGGCCATTTGGATGTCTGGATTTTTAGGAAAAAATCCTCAGGCCGCCAATCAAATTGCCCTAAACTTATCTTCAATTACCTATATGGTGGCTATGGGATTGGGCGTAACCGCTATGATAAGGGTAGGAAACCAAAAGGGCAGGGGGGATTTTGTGACCCTGCGTAGGGTCGCCCTTTCTATTTTTTTGTTGATTGTCTTGATTGATATTTTCTTCTGCGGATTTTTCTTGGCCTTTAACGAGTTGTTACCCACCTTTTATCTTGATAATAACAATCCTTTGATTGCCCAAGATGTCAATGAAGTGATTTCGATGGCAGCGACGCTATTAATTGTTTCGGGCTTTTTTCAAATATCCGATGGCCTGCAAGCGGTAGTTTTGGGGTCGTTACGTGGTTTGCAAGATGTAAACATCCCCGCCGGAATTGCCTTCTTTTCATACATGGTTTTTGGCGCACCCATATCCTATTATTTGGGGATATATACGGACTGGGGAGTCACCGGGATTTGGATCGGTCTCTTATCCGGGCTGATTGTTTCGGCCTTGTTACTTTTCATACGCTTTGAGTATCTTACCAAAAAATTAATACGACAACACGATGCATGATATAGCAGAACTCCCAAAATTTCTTATCGCCGATAGCTCCGAACAACCCGATGCGGTGTATGTAGTTCATACAGCTTATCCTCGATTTTGTATGAATGTGGCAGACGACCATATTCATTGGATGGAAGAATTTGATGCAGAAGACGACAAAGAATTGGCGCAAGTTGCCGAGTCTTTGGTGGCCGAAGCCTTGGGACAGCTTGGCATAGATGTTAGATCAGCTACTTGCTTTTGATCGTCAGCTGTTGCTCACCCTTAATCAAGTGGGGACACCAGCGTTCGATCCGCTTTTTTTGCTGCTTTCAAGTACCTATACCAATGTGTTGGTATACCTTTTAATCGCTCTGTTTTTGACCCGTAAAAAAGGGTGGAAATCATTTTTAGCCCTGACGCTCACAATCCTATTGATGATTACCTTTACAGACCAGGTTACCAATATTTTCAAAAGCGGTTTTGAACGACTACGACCTTGCTACGATCCACTGGTCAAAGACATGGTGCGTTTGGTAAAGGCCAGTTGTGGTGGGCGTTATGGATTTTTTTCTGGCCATGCATCCAATTCGTTTGCTTTAGCCACCTTTTTCTTTTTATTAGTACGAAAAAAGTATCCTAGCTTGGGGATACTATTGTTGTTATTAGCCACAGCAATTGCCTATAGCCGTGTTTATTTGGGCGTTCACTTTCCACTCGATATTGTTTGTGGAAGTATTTTTGGTATAGGTTCGGGCCTCCTTTTTGGTTACGGCTACCACCGATTTGCCCAACCCTAGAAACTCTGAAAAAGAAATTGAGTCTTTTGCCGATAAGGACGATTAGGAACTGCAAGGGTAGGAGATATATCCTTTGAAAGCCCACCCTTTGGGGGTGCTTGGGTCTCAATACAGAGGGCTTCGAAATGGCGTGGCCTAAAAATCACCGTACCGGGTTGGTCTGTAATCACCTGCATTTCTATATTTTTTTGTCCTCCTTTTAATCGAGCAATATTAGGAGATGTGCCAATATAAAAATCATCTAAGAATTGATTTTTTAGGGGGCGCATCTGCCCAAAATCCAAGGGTGTGCCCTCAATGGTATGGTATTGACCCGTAGGAACTAGACGGTCATCTAAGTCGAGATAGTGCGAAGCATTGATTTGTAATTGATGGGCGTCTATTGTGCCCTCACCATCTAAATTAAAATACGCATGATTGGTTAGGTTAATAAGGGTTTCTTGGTCTGTGGTAGCCAAATAATCAATTTCTATCCCATTTTCCAAAAGCCGATAGTGTACCACAGCATTAATGTGGCCCGGCAGACCGACTTTTTTGGATTTACATTGAAGTTTGCAGCGCAAGGTCTGCGCATCGATTTGATCGATTTCCCAATATTGATAACTCCAACCATCGGGACCGCTGTGCAACACTATGTTTTCTTTGGTGTTTTTAAGGATGTATTCCCGACCGTTAATGTCCAACGGATTGGTCAGGCGTCCGGCATAGCGCCCAACGATGGTTCCACGATACCAGGGATTGTCCTTATAGGCATCTTCATCGGGTAGTCCGACAACGACATTGACGAAGTCTCCGATGGAATCTTTCACCCACAGTTGATGTAGAGCAGCCCCCGTATTGACCACCAC
>RFYP01000114.1 GCA_009921175.1 Flavobacteriia bacterium
GGATTGATGCTAGTGCCCATGGGAATCATCAATGAGTACCACGAACCGACAACCTTTAACGGTGTTGAGAGACCGAGCTTGGACAATAAAATCGTACCCACCACTTGGCGTGAGATGGGAATGGGCGTGGCCGGTCGAATGGATGCTTTGTCTTTGCGCTACCAGGCCTATGTATTTAACGGCTTTTTGTCACACGACGGAGTGGAAGGAAAACTTAAAGGATCGAATGGTTTGCGTTCTGGGAGGCAAAAAGGCGCACAATCGACCTTTGACCAGTTGAATTATTCCGCCAAGTTGGATTATTACGGAATCCCCGCTTTGCGTTTGGGCTTATCGGCTTATGCCGGGAGAACCCAAGCGGTAGGGGATGCGCCAAAACTGGGAACCGTGGTGGGCGTTCGTATGTTGGGTGCCGATCTTCGGTATAGCCAAAAAAAGTGGTCGGCCCGTGGACAATGGATCTATGCCCAATTGACCGATACCGAAGCCTATAATGTGCAGACCGGTCGTGATTTGGGTAGTGCCCTTCACGGCTATTATACGGAGATGGCGTATAATTTGTTGCCCTTGTCGGCACGGCAACGTTGGGTAACGTTTGTCCGCTATGAAAACTACAACACCCATCATCAAGTTGCGGGCAGTTTGTCGCCCAACCCAGACTTTCACCGTAAAGAATGGACGGTGGGGTGGAGTTATCACCTTTCTCAAGGAAGTGTTTTTAAAATGGATTATCAAAAGAAAAACGAACTATCCCAATTTAATATTGGGCTAGGGGTGTGGTTCTAGTTTATTAATATTTGTCTATGATGCGTTTGTTGCTATTTATCTTTTTTTTACTTCCGTTTCCTCAAGGAAACATAGAAGAGTCCGAGCCTTTGCCTCAATTTATCCTTAAGAAAATACAAAAAGAAGTGGCCAAACAATATCCTGCTTCCGATGATTTAGAGACCTTGGTTCCGGCCTTGGAAACCGAGTGGACCTCGCCTTTTTTGCTCAAAGGACGCTTTTTTAAAATCAACAGCGATGACACCTCCCTTGGCTATGCCTTTTATGGGGTGGCACCAAGCCGAACCGATACCTTTGACTACCTCCTGATTTTGGATAAAAACTTTATTTTAAAAAAATCTAAAATCCTTGTTTACCGTGAGGATTATGGAGGCGAAATTGCCAGTAAACGCTGGTTGGCGCAGTTTTACGATCAGCCTTTGGCGACCCAGTTCAAGACCGGGGACAACATCAGTGGGATTTCCGGCGCTACGATTTCGGTGCGCTCCATGACCCAATCGATCAACACGGTTTTTGACTACATAGAATCCCATTTAATCTCTCCGACCGATGGGCATTGAAGGATTTTCCCTACATAGCTTGCCTCGGGAGATCAAATATTTTTTATCAGCATTTTTACTGGTATTGAGTGTGGGTTATTTTACAGGAATTTCTTTTGTGTCGCATACCGATAGCACCACACCCAAAGGGATTGCAGAAAACTACTTAGGAAACGAAGACCAAGCCGATGCCCGGGTATTGAAGTTTGAAAAAAGCCCCCGTGAAATGCTGACCATCATCCATACCCACGTATTATCGGTTGGTTTTATTTTTATGTTTTTGGGGGTATTGGTGTGGCTAACCCGCTTACCGATACTTTGGAAGGCGGTGTTGACCATCGAGCCTTTTATCTCCATTTTATGCACCTTTGGCGGTCTGGTGGGGGTGTGGATGGGCAGTGTAGTCTGGACCTATATCGTCATGGTTTCGGGTATCCTCATGACCCTGGCCTATGTCTTGGGAGTAGCGGCAGTTCTCTATGAACTTTGGGGACCTAACTAGCGATATATTATCGGATATAATTACGTATATTTGCATGCAATTACAAGCGAATTGCACATGGATTCATCTAAATTTTTCGGACAAGGGCTTACCTACGACGACGTACTGTTGACCCCTGCTTACTCTGAGATCCTCCCACGGGAGGTCGTTATTGAGAGTAAATTTTCTAGAAACATCAAGCTCAACGTACCCATCATCTCCGCGGCGATGGACACGGTAACCGAAAGTAAAATGGCGATTGCTATGGCGCGGGAAGGGGGTATAGGCGTGTTACACAAAAACATGTCGATCAAGACCCAAGCCGAAAAGGTACGTACCGTCAAACGGTCAGAATCTGGGATGATCATGGATCCTGTCATCCTGCCCTTATCCTCCACCGTAGGCGATGCCAAACAGAGTATGGCCTTACACCGCATAGGGGGAATACCCATTGTCGATGCCAAAAACCAACTCGCAGGAATCGTCACCAACCGAGACCTTCGTTTTGAACGAAACAATGCCCGAGCCATTACCGAAGTGATGACTTCCAAAAAATTAATCACCGTAAAAGCGGGGATTTCCATGACCGAAGCCGAAGAAATTCTACAGGCGCACAAAATCGAAAAACTACCGGTAATCGATGAACAGAACAACCTCGTTGGTTTGATTACGTTTAGAGACATCACCAAGCACAGTAAAAAGCCCATGGCCAACAAAGACCAATACGGTCGTCTTCGAGTAGCCGCTGCCTTGGGCATTACCTCTGATATATTGGAGCGCGCCCAGGCCCTTGTCAAGGCCGATGTGGACGCTGTAGTGATTGACACAGCCCATGGACACTCCAAAGGGGTAGCCGCAGCTTTGGATACCATCAAAAAGCATTTTCCCAATCTCGATGTAGTGGTGGGGAATATCGCCACAGCCGAAGCCGCCAAATACCTGGTCGATTTGGGTGCAGATGCGGTCAAAGTGGGTATAGGCCCAGGGTCGATTTGCACCACACGGGTAATTGCCGGAGTCGGTTTTCCACAGCTCTCAGCCATCTTAGAAGTGGCCCAAGCCATCAAAGGATCGGGGGTGCCCGTTATCGCCGACGGTGGAATCCGTTACACAGGGGATATTCCCAAAGCCATAGCGGCGGGTGCCGATGCTGTCATGCTCGGTTCCCTATTGGCTGGCACCCAAGAATCTCCCGGAGAAACGGTGATTTATGAAGGGAGAAAATTTAAAACCTACCGTGGAATGGGGTCACTCGAAGCCATGGAAAAAGGCTCTAAAGACCGCTATTTTCAGGATGTAGAGGACGATATCAAAAAACTGGTTCCCGAAGGAATTGTTGGTCGTGTTCCCTATAAAGGACTGCTTGAAGAAAGTATTCATCAGTTTGTCGGAGGGCTCCGAGCAGGTATGGGCTACTGCGGGACACCCACCATAGCCGATCTTAAAGAAAAAGGACGTTTTGTTACCCTAACAGCATCCGGTATTCGTGAAAGTCATCCACACAACATCCACATTACCAAAGAAGCACCCAATTACAGTCGCTAATCGCTAGGACGCACGAAGTTTA
>RFYP01000115.1 GCA_009921175.1 Flavobacteriia bacterium
CTGTTCAATCGGGAAGCGACCGTATTTTAAAAAAAATGAACCGCCTGCATACGCGTCAAGAATACCTCGATCTTATCGATAATATTCGAGAAATTATTCCACATTGTGGAATTTCCCATGACCTGATTGCCGGTTTCCCTACCGAAACCGAACAAGATCATCAAGACACCCTCTCCTTAATGGATTATGTCAAATACGACTTTGGGTTTATGTTTGCCTATTCGGAACGCCCCGGAACCTTGGCCGCTCGAAAACTGGAGGATGACATCCCCGAAACGGTCAAAAAAAGAAGACTCAACGAGATCATTGCCCGTCAGCAAGAACACGGTAAATACCGGACGGAACAATTTATTGGCAACACCTATTGTGTATTAATTGAAAAAGCCTCTAAAAAATCAGATGCTTTTTGGAGTGGGCGTACCACCCAAAATACCGTTGTCGTATTTCCTAAAGAAAACTATGCAATAGGCGATTTTGTCGATGTTCACATCGACCGTGCCACCTCAGCTACCCTGATCGGTACGGCCGTGGGATACTCAAAAACAATATAGACGATGGACACCATTCAACAAGTAAAACAACGCTTTGGCATCATTGGAAACCATCCCGGGCTCGACCGAGCCCTTGAAAAAGCTTTGCGTGTAGCTGCTACAGAAATTTCGGTCTTGGTCACTGGAGAAAGCGGTGTTGGAAAAGAAAACATCCCTAAAATCATTCATCAATATTCGGTGCGTAAACACGCCCGTTACATCGCCGTTAACTGTGGGGCCATCCCGGAGGGAACCATCGATAGCGAACTTTTTGGGCATGAAAAAGGCGCCTTTACCGGTGCAACCAGCACCCGAAGTGGCTACTTTGAAGAAGCCGATGGCGGAACCATTTTTTTGGACGAAGTAGGCGAACTTCCCCTGCCCACCCAAGTACGCTTACTACGGGTGCTCGAAAACGGAGAATTTTTTAAGGTAGGTTCTTCAAAAGTCCAAAAGACCAATGTGCGAATCGTGGCGGCAACCAACGTCAATATGCAAGAGGCAATAGCCAAAGAAAAATTTAGAGAAGACCTCTATTACCGACTCAGCACAGTCGAAATAGCTATCCCCCCACTGCGTGAACGCAAAGAAGACATTCATTTATTGTTTCGGAAATTTGCCGCCGACTTTGCTGAAAAATACCGTATGCCCCCACTGCGCCTAGATGAGGCGGCCCAGATGCTCCTTCAACAATACCGCTGGAGTGGTAACATTCGTCAGTTACGTAACGTAGCCGAGCAAATGTCTGTGTTGGAAAAAGAACGAATCATCACCCCCAACACCCTGCGTATTTACCTGCCCGAAACCGGTCGTCAGTTGCCCAGTGTGATCAGCAAGCAAAAGGATCAAAGTGATTTTTCGTCTGAGCGCGAAATTCTCTATAAAATCTTATTCGATATGCGGTCGGACCTCAGCGACCTTAAAAAACTTACCCACGAGCTTATACAAGAAGAAGACCCTGCGCTTCGCAAAGAAAAAAACCAAGGCTTGATTAAAAAAATCTACGGCCAAAAAGAAGACGCCCCCAAAGAATTGTCCATGGCCACGATTGAGCTGGAAAAACCAAGCACCGATTTTGAAATTTCCAAGGTGGACACCCACGACAAATACGACTATGCCGAGACAGCCATTGAGGAAGAACCACTTTCTTTGTTGGAAAAAGAAATCGAAATGATCAAACAAGCATTGTTGCGCAGCAATGGTAAACGCAAAAAAGCAGCCGAAGAATTGGGAATTTCTGAACGCACCCTATACCGTAAAATCAAACAATACGATTTGAATGAAAAAGAGCAAGGTCTTTTATAGCCCTAGGGCGCTTATGGCCCTTTTGATTTCGATTGGGCTATACGGATGCGGCATCTACTCCTTTACGGGAGCCTCAATTCCTGCAGGTACTCAAACTTTTCAGGTTAATTTTTTCGAAAACCAAGCGGGTAATCGGCCAGGTTCGACCGTCGAACCCGGACTGGACCAAGATTTTACCATCGCCCTTCAAGACCTTATACTCAACCTGACCAACCTATCCTTGGTCAACCGGGATGGTGATTTGATCTATGAAGGCGAAATTGTCGAATACAGTGTCACACCGATGTCGGCCACGGCCGATATCAAAGCCGCCCAAAACCGCCTGACCATGGCTGTCAATTTGCGGTATTACAACACCAAGAATGAAGAAGATGACTTCGAAAAAAGATTTAACTTTTTTTACGATTTCCCGGCAGACCTACAGGTGTATGATATTCGAGATACCGCCCACAAAGAACTGTTTGAACGCATCACGCAGGACATCTTTAACGAAACCCTCGCCAAATGGTAGAAAAGATGAACGCAGCAAGTTTTGCCGAACTCTACGATACCTTTGATCCGACTGATCAACAGCAAGCCAAACAGATCCAAGGCTTGATCGAGGACTATCCGTATTTTCAAACCCTTTTGCTTTTGTCCGCCAAAGCAGAAGTTGCCCAAGAAAAACTCACCGCAGAAAAAGCCTTACAAAAAGTCG
This sequence comes from Flavobacteriia bacterium, assembly GCA_009921175.1. Classification (GTDB taxonomy): domain Bacteria; phylum Bacteroidota; class Bacteroidia; order Flavobacteriales; family Flavobacteriaceae; genus RFYP01. The sequence continues at coordinate 2,533 of RFYP01000115.1, forward strand.
CCATTGCTACGAGTGATCGTGGATTGCTCAAAGCTTTTATGGAAAGTCCGGTGAAGGTTCAAAAGAAAAAAACACCCAAAAAATCTACCCCAAAAACCACCCAAAAAGAAGCTGTGGCCCCTTCGCCTCCGCCTCAAAAGAAAACGCAACCCACCACGTTTAATTTTACCGAATGGGTCAACCGATTGGAAACCCATCCCCCTCAAGCTTCGCACACTAACGCATCCGATAAATGGGACCTTATCGACGCTTTTATCGAAAAAAATCCATCCATCGGACCGATAAGCAAAACCTCTTCCTACCAAGATCCCTTGGAGGGCAACGAGATTCCGCAAAGTGAATTGATGACCGAAACCCTAGCGCGGGTGTTTGTCAAACAAGAAAAGTATGAAGAAGCCCTAAAAGCCTACACGATTTTAAGTTTGAAATATCCGGAAAAAAATAGTTTCTTTGCAGACCAAATCAAGGCAATCAAACGCCTACAAAGAAAGAAAGACAAATAAATTATGAGCACGTTTAATATTTTTATAGGCCTTATCGTCCTGGTGTGTTTTTTACTCGTATTGGTAGTGATGGTACAAAACCCCAAGGGTGGCGGACTCTCCTCTTCCTTTGGTGGTGGAGCACAACAACTGGGAGGTGTCCAAAAAACAACCGACTTCTTGGACCGTAGTACTTGGGTCTTAGCCGGGCTTTTGTTGGTGTTGATTTTGTTGTCCAATGTCGCATTAAACGACAACCAAGTGGCAACCGAT
>RFYP01000116.1 GCA_009921175.1 Flavobacteriia bacterium
GCGTCAAACCATTCCCGGTTATTATGGGCGGCCAGGGCCGTAAAAAAGGAGAACATAGAAGGGGGTAAAACAGGCATTTTTGTTTTTAAGGTACAAAAATTTAGGCATTCCGGGCTTTAAGGACCGCTACCACATCGTATAGGCGGTGGCCCTTGGCCTGGAGTAATATCAGTAAATGAAAGAGCAAATCAGCACTTTCGTTTAAAAACAAATCAGAGTTACTATCCTTGGCCTCAATTACCGTTTCTATGGCTTCCTCCCCTACCTTTTGCGCAATTTTATTGATTCCTTGGGCCATCAGGCGGGCCACATAGCTGTCGGCCGTGGGCTGCTTTTGGCGGTCCTCAATCACCCCTTCTAGCGTTGATAAAAACCCATAATGCGGGCGATTGACCGCGCCCCAACAGCTGTCTGTTCCCTTATGACAGGTGGGTCCCTCGGGTTGCGCCTGAATTAACAGGGCGTCGCCATCACAATCGACCGCCAAGGAAATAAAAGTCAAATAATGACCACTCTCCTCCCCTTTGGTCCACAATCGGTTTTTGCTTCGGCTAAAAAACGTAACCCGGCCAAGGCGTTGGGTGTGGGCCACGGCATCGGCATTCATATAGCCCAGCATCAGGACGGTTTGGGTGTGGGCGTCTTGGACAATGGCCGGTACTAGGCCGTCGGGGAATTTTGAAAAATTAATAGACATGATTTAAATACGTATGGGTAGTTGGTGTTGGATTAAATACTGTTTAAGTGTAGGCAGGTCGATTTGCCCAAAATGAAAGACCGAAGCCGCCAGGGCCGCATCGGCTTTTCCCTTTTGGAAAACATCTACAAAATGGTCAAGGGTACCGGCGCCTCCCGAGGCAATAAGAGGAAGGGATACCCGCTTGGAGAGGGTCGCCAATGCCGAACAGGCAAAGCCGTCTTGGGTGCCATCATGGTCCATCGAGGTAAACAAGATTTCTCCGGCCCCGCGTTGCTCAACTTCTACCGCCCAGTCCATTAACTCTCGATCGGTGGGTTCTTTTCCCCCCACCAGGTGGACCGTCCAACGGCCGTTGATTTGCTTGGCGTCGATGGCCACGACCACACATTGGTTTCCAAATTCAGCGGCCAGCGCATTGATCAAGCCGGGGTATTTGACCGCTGCTGAGTTGATGACGACCTTATCGGCCCCGTTTTTTAACACCCGATGGGCGTCGGCCACCGAGGCGATTCCTCCGCCTACGGTAAAGGGTATGTCGATGGCTTGTGCAACAGCCAAGACCAGGTCGGCCAGGGTTTTTCGGCCTTGCTCGGTTGCCGAAATATCCAAAAACACCAGTTCGTCGGCCCCTGCTTCGGCATAGCGATGTGCCAGGGCAACTGGGTCACCGGCATCTCGGAGGTTTTTAAAATGAACCCCTTTGACCGTTCGGCCATCTTTGATATCCAGACAAGGTATGATTCGTTTGGCCAGCATCTAGCGATGGTGTTTTTGGTTAAGGTCAACCTGCGCATAAAACCCCAAATCCTTTTCTACCAGCTGCTTGACCCAAAATGCAATTTGCCCCGTATGGTAGGAACAGTGTTCTACCGCATGTAAGGCTACCCCCACACCGCTCAGGGTATAGGCCTGTACTTTATAGGTGGTTAAAAAGTCGGCATCGGTCCGGGAACGCAAAACAGCTTGGGCTTCGGCGATGGTTTGGTCCAATTGTTTAAGTAGGTTTTTTTTACTAAATGCGGCTTGGGGACTAAACTCCGCGTCCCGGTCTCTTTGGTCGGCTTGGGCACCCAAGGTCGCAATAAGGTACTGGCGCATATTGCCACAGAGGTGCAGCAGTTGATTACCCAGGGCATTGCTCACCTCGTTTGGGCGCACAGCCAGTTGGGCGTCTTCCAAATCGGCCAGCGCTTGATGAATCATCCGTTGGCTTTCGTCGAGTCGGTAACAGCAATTGTCGATAAAGGTGTCTTTCCAATTCATCCGTTTTCTACAATAAAATGTTCTAGGTTGACTAAGGTAATACGATTTTCATAGAGGGCTTTGCCCAAAATGGCCCCAGCACAGCCTATCTCCTGCAAACGGTAAAGATCATCGAGGGAGCTTATCCCCCCCGAAGCGACCAGTTCAATTCCCGGGCAATGGTCGAGTACATCGTGGTAAACCGAAAAGGCCGGCCCCGCCAACATACCGTCTTTACTGATGTCGGTACAAATCACCCGACGGATTCCTTTTTCCTGATATTTGGCCACAAAGGGCAAAAGTGCATACGTAGAGGTTTCTAACCAACCATTGGTAGCAATTTGACCGTCTCGGACATCGGCACCCAAAATAATTTTTTCTGCACCATAGGTGTGTAACCACGTGGCAAACGTCCTAGGGTCTTTGACTGCAATACTCCCTCCGGTAACTTGGGCCGCACCCGATTCAAAGGCGATGCGCACATCTTGGTCGGTCTTTAATCCTCCTCCAAAGTCGATGATAAGGTTGGTTTTAGTTGCTATGCGTTCCAGGGTTTTATGGTGTACAATATGCGCGGCCTTGGCCCCGTCCAAATCCACCAAGTGTAATTTGCCTATTCCGTGGTCTTCAAAGGCCTGTGCAACCGCCAGCGGATCTTCGTGATAAACCTTTTGGGAGCTGTAGGCTCCTTGGGACAAGCGGACGCATTTACCGTCGATCAGGTCAATGGCAGGAATAATGTCGATCATGGATTAAGGGTTAAAAAGTTTTGCAATAAACGTCGACCGGCCGGGCCGCTTTTTTCCGGGTGAAATTGCACCCCATAAAAGTTATTTTTTTGAACGGCCACCGTATAGGGCTGTCCATAGGTAGCCTGCCCAATGGTTTCGGGCACCAAGGGGGCAAAATAACTGTGCACCAAATACATATGGGTGCATTCCTCTATTCCGTCAAACAAAGAGCCTTTTAGCCCCGAAAGGGTGTTCCAGCCCATCTGTGGAATCTTTAGGGGGGCTTGAAAACGCTGTACCCGACCCGGAATAAGGCCTAAGCCCTGTACATTTCCTTCGTCGGTACAGTCAAAAAACAGCTGTAAGCCCAGGCAGATGCCCAATACCGGTTGTTTAAGTTCCAACAACAAACGGTCCAGCCCCGAGGCTTTTAATTTTTCCAAGGCCATGGCTGCGGTTCCCTGACCGGGAAATACTACCCGATCAGCAGCCTGTATTACAGCCGCATCTGCAGTCAAAAAACCGCTAACGCCCAAGCGCTCCAAGGCAATCAAAACGCTTTTGACATTACCCGCTCCGTAATCGATCACCGCCACCCGCATCTATAACAGTC
>RFYP01000117.1 GCA_009921175.1 Flavobacteriia bacterium
CCAAGAAGCCGCTTCGGATTTAAACATGGTGATGCCAAAAAGCATTCCGACCGCTAAAAAATATAGATTACGCATATTACAAAAGATAAGGTAGGATAAAATGATTCATTAATAGCCCGCCGATAAAAAAACCGATCACGGCGATAAGCGAAGGAAGCTGAAGGTTACTCAGTCCGGTAATGGCATGGCCTGAGGTGCACCCTCCGGCATAGCGGGTGCCAAACCCAATCAAGAATCCCCCTGCTGCCAGTATGGACAGTGTTTTAACATTCATCAAGGCATCGAGCTCAAAAAATTTGGTGGGGAGGTAGGCCGACCCAGCACTTTCTATACCCAGTGCTTTGAGTTTGGCGACGGTTTCTGTGCTAATGGCTACCGCGGCGTCCGTTGTCAAAAACTCAGCGGCAAGGTATCCACCTAAAATGGTTCCTACAGCAACCCAAAGGTTCCATTTTTGTTCTTTCCAATTAAAATTAAAAAACTCAGCGCTTTTATCGGCCCCACACAAGGTGCAAAGGGTTCTTAGGTTGGAAGACATCCCAAAAGTTTTTCCACCTATCAAGAGTAGAAAAAGGACAAGGGCAATCATTGGGCCTCCAATATACCAGGGCCAAGGGTTTAATAAAAAATCCATAGGTTAAAGCGCTTTTAAAGTAGAAGGACACACCCCTTCGACTACCGGAGCTCCGACTTCTTTTAAGGCACCGTATCCTCCTTCGATGTTAATCAAATTGTGGTAGCCTCTACTTTTGAGTATGGAGGCTGCAATCATGCTGCGGTATCCTCCGGCACAATGCACAAAAAAGGTATCTTCTTTGGGAAATTCGGCCAGGTGATCGTTGAGGTAATCTAGGGGCGTGTTGTGGGCATTCCCCAATCGACCAACGGCATACTCACCGGGTTTACGTACATCAAAAACAGGTAGCTTATCCAGTTGACTTTTGGCGTTTTCGGCACTGCTGCTATCGACTATGTCAATTTCTTTTTGGGCTTTTGTCCAGGCGTCGATTCCTCCTTTTAGGAAGCCAATGGTATTGTCAAAACCTACACGGGCTAAGCGAATGATGGTTTCTTCTTCGCGCCCATCGGGGGCAACGATAAGAATAGGATGGGCTACATCGCCAATCAGGGCACCTACCCATGGTGCAAAGCCCCCGTCGATACCGATAAAAATCGACTTGGGAATATGTCCTTTGGCAAAATCATCTTGATGCCGAACATCGAGCACCACCGCACCCGTTGCGTTGGCAGCTTGTTCAAAGGTGTTGGGATCCATAGCATGAGTGCCCTTGTCAATGACTTGGTCTATGTCTTCATAACCCTCTTTATTGAGTTTAACATTGAGGGGAAAATATTGCGGAGGAGGCAATAGGCCGTCAGTAACTTCTTGTACAAACTCTTCTTTGGTCATGTTTTGTCGAAGGGCATAATTGGTTTTTTTCTGATCACCAATCGTACCGACGGTTTCTTTGCTTAGATTTTTACCACAAGCCGAACCGGCCCCGTGGGCAGGATAGACAATCACATCATCAGCGAGGGTCAATACTTTGTTTCGCAAGCTATCATAAAGGGTTTCGGCCAGTTGTTCTTGGGTCATGTCTGCTGCTTTTTGAGCCAAGTCGGGTCGACCTACATCCCCCAAAAATAAGGTATCACCACTAAAGAGCGCATGGTCTTTGCCCGATGCATCCCGAAGCAAATAACAGGTGCTTTCCATCGTGTGACCGGGAGTATGTAATACCTTAATGGTTACCTCACCCAATTTAAATTCTTGTTGGTCTTCGGCGACAATCGCCTCAAATTGAGTATTGGCTGTAGGACCATAGATGATAGGAGCTCCGGTCTTTTTTGATAAGGTAAGGTGTCCACTGACAAAGTCGGCGTGGAAATGCGTTTCAAAAATGTATTTGATCGTGGCCTTGTCTTTTTTGGCCTTTTCAATATAAGGACTTACTTCGCGCAGTGGATCGATGATGGCCACTTCGCCTTGGCTCTCAATATAATAGGCACCTTGTGCGAGACAGCCGGTATAAATTTGTTCGATTTTCATTGAATTAATTTTTACAAAGATATTTTGTTAAGTAGAGGGATACCTCCCTAAAGTTATTGGTTTTTTTGATGACTGATAGATTTGTTTAGAGCCTCATCTTCGGATTGTCTATCAAAAGCGGCAACAGCATGCGTCGTACTTACAAAAAAATTATCGGTACCGATGGCTTTTCGCACCTCTTTTTTTAACAAGATGTCACGGGTAGGACCGATGGCTCCGGCAATCATAAACCGGATGTTCTTTTCTTTTAGAGTACGTGCAATAGCCAAAAGGGTATCCAGGGCACTGCTGTCGATATAGTTAATGGATTCGGCATTGAGAATAAGCCCCTTGAGCTTGGCTTGTTTTTCTTGAAGGGCCTCCAATAAGGTTTTCTTAAAAAAATCGCGGTTGCCAAAAAACAACTGGGCATCAAACCGAATGATAATCAAATCATCCCGATCCTCAACTTCGGAGGCAAACCGTTTGATGTTTCTATATAGGTTACTTCCCTTAATCCTTCCTAAAATGGCAAAATGAGGATTTGAAATGCGATACAATAACAATACTAAGGAGAGTACAACTCCCAAAAGAATTCCGTGAGTGATCCCAACAAATAGCGTGGTCAAAAAGGTAAAGCTGAGTAAGACAAACTCATCCATTCTTGTTTTGAATAAAACCAAAGGATATTTTAGATCGATCAACGAGGAGACAGCAACAATCACCAAGGCCGCCAAAACGGTCAAAGGCATATAATAAAAAAGAGGAGTTAAGAAAAGTAAGGTGGTGGCGACAACCCCTGCACTGATTAAAAATGAAAGGCCCGTTTTTGCTCCGGCAAAATGATTGAGTGCTGTCCGCGAAAAACCACCTGTAGTGGGATAGGACTGAAAAAAACTCCCGATGATATTACTCAGTCCCAAAGCCCGTAATTCTTGGTTGGCATTGATTTCATAATCCTTGTGTTGCTCTTGAATGGCTTTGGCCACCGATACGGCTTCTAAGAAAGCAATAAGGGCCAAGGTCAGGGCAGTGGGCAATAGAGTTTTAAAAAGGGCTGGGTCAAATAGGGGCAATTGAAAGTCAGGCAATCCCTGTGGAACCTCACCTACGATGCGCAAGCCCTGCAAGTCCCAACGGGTTAACCAAACCGTCAATATGCTCAATACGACCGCTACTAAGATGCCCGGAAACTTAGGCTTCCATTTTTT
>RFYP01000118.1 GCA_009921175.1 Flavobacteriia bacterium
ATCCGGCTTGTGGATTAAACGCCTGACTGAAAATCATACCAAAAGCATCATCGACATAGCTAAAGTTGGCGCCGATAATATAAATACAGGCCAAAATATACATCAAGGCCATAAAGGGAACAACCTTCTCGGTAACCGAAGCAATTCTTTTAATCCCTCCAATAATGATGATTCCTACAAAAATCATCATGATGATACCGATAATGGTTCGTGCACTTCCTCCAGTCATTCCAAAAGAGTCGACCAATTGCATGGCCGCTTGATTGGATTGTGCTGCGTTGCCTCCACCAAAGGAAGCACCGATACAGAGTACGGCAAAAATAACCGCCAGGGCTTTCCCTAATTTTTCCAAACCACGCTCCTTAAGTCCTTTGGTCAAATAGTACATAGGACCGCCATAGACGGTTCCGTCTTCTCCAATGTCCCGGTATTTGACCCCCAGGGTACATTCGACAAATTTGGTAGACATGCCCAACAAACCGCAGAGGATCATCCAAAAAGTCGCTCCGGGCCCTCCAATGGCAATCGCCAAAGCAACCCCGGCGATGTTTCCATTACCTACGGTTCCGGAGACTGCAGTGGCCAATGCTTGAAAATGACTCACTTCGCCTTCTTTACTTTCATCTTTGATTGTCCCTTTGATGTCGCCATCAATGGCTAGGGTTGCATTTCCAGATTCATGATGGTCCAAGGCATCGTATTTACCGCGTACGGTATTGATGGCTGTTGGAAAGCGTCTGATATTGACAAAACCAAAGTACAGGGTAAAGAACAAGGCTCCACCCACCAGCAAAAAGATAATCGTAGGAATTTCGGTACCCGGAAAGTTATGCAACACAACCGCTCCCCACCAATCGGCGATTGGGGTAAAGGCTTCGTTGATTTGCTCATCCAAACCTTTTTCTTGCGCATGCCCAAGGGCAGGAAACAAAAGGAGTACGAGGTATTGCAGGGATTTCAATAGCTGAATGTTGGATTTCATTTGGTTTTCTTAATGTTTAGAGGTCTAATATATTAAAAGGATTTATAATTCAGGAGGACTTCGCCAAAAACATACGTTGTAATTCGGTCAATGCCTGAGTATCCCCCAACACGATAGGTTTACCGTCGTCTTCGAGGGTTTGTTCGGCTTTGGGGTTGATGATTGCCCGGCCATCATGGGGAATATAGCCAATGACATTACAGCCGGTTTGGTTGCGAATTTTTAGCTCGGACAAGGTTTTGTTGGCCAAAGTTTGAGGCAATTTTCCCAAGGGAAATTCAGCGATTTTAGTTTGCTGAGTGGCGTCTGCCGAAAGGGTGTCCAAAAAACTAATAAGGTCGGGCCTTAGCAACAAAGAGACCATATGATGCCCCCCAATTTTGTTGGGCATCACCATGTGATCGGCTCCGGCAAACTGAAGTTTTCCCAAACTCGTTTGCTGAGAAGCCCGGCTGATTATTTTAAGTTGGGGTGCCAATTCACGTGCAGCCAAAACCACATAGACATTGGTGGCATCATCGGGTAGGGTCACCAACAAGTGGGCCGCTTTTTGAATATTGGCCCCCATAAGGATGCTTTCGTCTTGGACATCGCCACAGATACGTAAAACTTTTTTGGGAAGTTGTTCCAAAACACGGGGATCCTTTTCAATAACCACCACGTCCTGGTGTTGTTTGATCAGTTGTTCGAGGGCTTCCAGTCCGTTACGACCGCAACCACAAATAATGGTATGCCCCTGGAGTGCGTGTATCATAGATCGGGTTCTTTTGGTTTTTAGATACTGAAGAAATTCGCCTTGCAAAAAGGTTTCTCCAAAGATTTTAATGTTATAGGCCAGAAATAAAAAACTAAGGACGATAAATCCGATGGTAAAGAGTTTACCGGCCGGAGTCAAGGTCAATACCTCGCCCTAGCCCACCGTGCTGATGGTGATGACCGGTCATATATACGGCATCGATCAAACTGGCATCCGGACTCAGTACGTAGTAGCCCACCACACCCACAACTAAAACGAGTAAAAAAAACAAAGTAGCGGTAAGTAGGGGGTGTTTGGCCGTCATTTTACAAATCGAAAACAGAAGTGCGCTTGGAGTGAATCATATCTTTTAGCTTTAGCCAAAAAGCCAACGTCAGGTAAAGAACAAAGCCGCCCACCACAGTAGTAAAGGATGCGTATATAAAAAACAAACGAACACTTTTGACCTTCATCCCCAAGGGTTCGGCCAAACGGGTGCAGACCGCAAATCCGTGGCGTTCAAAATAAATTCGTAAGGCTTGAAATCGTTGCATAGCATGTCAAAAATAGAGAATTATTCTGTCATTAGATGATGCCCAACGGCACATTTTAGACATCTTTTGGGGATACAATAGTGTTGTTTTAGGTGCAACAGCGCCTGGGAGTTTAACGCATTTTTAGCCGGGCGACCGAGCGCAGTAAACCCTCGGATGACTTTATTTTTTTCGGCAACAATCGCTTCCATCCAACGCAGGGCCGTGGGGGCGTTTTCTTGGCCCATGCGCTTTTGGTAGGCAAAACGCAGGGGAACAAAGGTGTTGATACAAAGCAAATCAAAAAGGAAGCACTTAATTTTTTGGGCCTTTTGGCTGTGGTCTTTTTCCCGGCGGTCAAGGTATAATGCGATTGCCAATAGGCACTGACACTCATGCTTTTTATCCAGTCCAAATCAGCAGCCCACGCGCCGAAAGAACCGCCTGAAAAAGCTGGTTTTTTTCGTGATACAAACACGCCAATTGCGCCAAGCGCAAAGTGGGGAAATTTGGTGGCCGTAAACGGGCAAATTGCACCGCCGCTCCAACCAAGGGGCGGAGTTGTTGTTTGTGCTTTAAAAAACGGTATTCCTCCTGCAATTGACGGACATAATCCTGCTCACGGTCTGTTGAGGACAACAAACCCACTTGCCCCAAAAAAAGTGCCTCCAGTTGAAGGAGATTGGCACTTGTTTTTTGAACAACCCGAAAAGGGGTAGCATCGGCCATCACCGCAAATACGGCTCCGTTTCTGTTTAATCCAAAATTTGGGCCAACATCGAAAACAACAAAGCCTCCCAGTCGTTTTTATTGCTTTTTAAACGAAGCATAAGCGGTTTGATTTTTTGCTCCAAACGCTCGATATACAACCGAGTAATCCACTGCTCCCACTTAAAAAGGGGCAGCTGTGCAACTGCGTCACCACAAGGGATAAAAAGGTTGGGCTGTGTGAGTTTTGTCGTGTATCGCGC
>RFYP01000119.1 GCA_009921175.1 Flavobacteriia bacterium
AGCATCTTTGGAAAGCGCGGTTATTCAATTTCGCATTATGCGCGCCTCGTACGAGCCGATTTATTAGTGACCAACAATCCTGACCAAAACGGGCTCTTTCGGTTTTTGATGTCCAACGACCTAGAGCATGTCTTAATGGAACTGCCTACCAATGTATTAATCGTCAATCCAACATCGCATGGCTAAGAAAAAAGCAGCCACGGGGTTTTTATCCACCTTGCCCAAAAACATTTTTTCGGGCTTTGTGGTCTCATTGATTGCTTTGCCCTTGGGCTTGGGGCTTGCCCTGGCTTCCGAAGCCCCTCCAATAGCCGGGATCATTGCCGCCATCGCCGGGGGGATGATCGTGGCCCTGTTTGGGGGTTCACACCTCACGATTGCCGGACCCGGCAACGGCCTGGTCATTGTCTTGTTTGGGGCAATTACCACTTTGGCGGGAGGTGATTATCACCAAGGCTACCTCTATACCTTGGCCGCCATTATCCTTTCTGGGGTTTTACTTTTTCTCTTTGGGGTTTTGCGTCTTGGGGGGCTAAGTGAGTTTTTTCCGGCCTCGGCCCTTCAAGGGATTGTCGACGTCAAGGGAAGTACACTTGCCCAACTGATTGCCTTTCCGGCTACCGTAGGGCGCCTGTTTGCGGGGGTCCCCGAAAGCACCTTATGGGCCTGTGCAGTAGGGGTCTTGAGTTTGGTGTTTTTGTTTTTATATGCCCGTATTCGAAACCCGCTTTTTCATTTGATTCCGGCTCCTATGTGGGTGGTCCTCGGGGCTATCGGGCTGAGCTACTACTTTGAACTGGTCGCCAACCGTCCCTATCCCATCGCGGCCGAATTGTTAATTCAATTGCCGGACTCCTTGGTCGCCAACTTGCCACGACCGGATTTTGGCTTACTCTTTTCAAGTGATTTTATCACCGTCGTCCTGTCCATTACGCTCATTGCAAGCATTGAATCGCTGTTGAGCATCAAAGCGGTGGACAAGCTCGATCCCGAAAAACGCCGCTCAAACGTGAACAAAGACCTCCGTGCTTTGGGTATGGCAACCGTCGTTAGTGGGTTTTTGGGTGGGCTTAATGTGGTGACCGTTATCGCGCGCAGTTCGGTGAATGCCAACAACGGAGGAACCAACCGTTCGGCAAATTTCTTTCATGCTTTTTTCCTCGTGCTGTTTGTGGTGCTTTTTGCCCCACAAATTCAGCGAATTCCTCTGCCAGCGTTGGCCGCCATTTTGGTCTATACCGGTTATCGTTTGGCCGCGCCCGAAAACCTTTTGCGTATATCAAAAATTGGTGGCGAACAAGCACTTATTTTTATGGTTACGCTCGTGGTTACCCTAGTCAGCAGCCTGATTACCGGAATTGCTATGGGGATTTTGACCACCTTTTTGGTGCACCTGGCGCTCAACAAAAGCTTAGTTTTGTTTTCGCGGAATTGGGGTAAACCCAATGTATTGATGTTTCAGGAACAGGAAACCAAAAATTACTACGTCAGTGTCAAGAATTTTTGCAGTTTTTTAAACTTCTTTAAGCTCAAAAGCCAGTTGGATCAAATTCCCGAAACCGAACACGCCATTGTCGATTTTTCGCTTTGTGAGTTTGTCGATCATACGGTCATGGAGGGTCTCAATGACTACCGGCGCAGTTTTGCCCGAAAAGGGGGTGAACTCGAAATCATTGGGTTGGACATTCATGCTTCGGCCACCCAACATCCTTTTGCGCTGCGCAAAATGGAACCGACCAAGCGTTTTGCCCCGTTGAACTTTACCAAGCGCCAATCGAGTATACAACAACTGGCCAGGGACCTAGGGTGGGAATACCTTCCCCAGATGGAAAAACCTATCGGACCCGACCCGGAAGCTTTTTTGTTTTTCCAGACCAAACAATTGCACTACCGTTCCAACTTGTTGTTTAGTGAAAAAGATGCGATCTGGTTTTGCGACCTTTCTTTTAGTGAGGGTTTGTTTATTACCAAAGAGGATTTAACCGCTTCTTTTTTCTTTTTTAAAACGGACGAACCGCTTCCTGTTTTTGTGTTGGATCGCGAAAATTTTGTGACCTCGTTCTATCATCTGGCCGGATTGGACGACATCAACTTTGAACAGTTTCCGGACTTTTCAAAGCGGTTTTACCTCAACGGAACGGACGAAGCGGCTATTCGTGCCTTTTTTACCCCCGCCTTGGTGTTCTTTTTCGAGAGTCATCCCTTTTATCACATAGAATCAAACGGACAGTATTTGATGATTAAGGGCAAAGACCGAACCGCAAGCATACAAGAAATCAAGCGTATGCTGGCCTTTACCCAAGAACTTCGGACCTTGTTGTTGACCGGGCCAAAATAAAGCAAGCGGTCGAAAGCCAGGCGTTAGAGGTTTACGTGCTCTCCTAATTATTCTTTACCTTCGCTAGGATGGGCATCCGTATTGCCGAAACAACATTCATATGGAACTGTATGCCGTAGAATCTGGAAATTTTAAACTCGATGGCGGGGCCATGTTTGGTGTGGTTCCCAAAACCTTGTGGGAGCGCACCAACCCGGCTGACCCTAAAAACCGTATCGACATGGCCGCTCGCTGTTTGTTGATTGCCGATGGCGCTCGGCTGATCTTGATAGACACGGGTATGGGCAATAAACAAGACGATAAATTTTTTGGCCATTATGCGCTTTGGGGTGAACATTCGTTGGAAAAGTCGCTAAAAACCCTGGGGGTACACCCGGATGCCATTACAGATGTTTTTTTAACCCACCTGCATTTTGACCACTGTGGTGGGGCAATTCTGCGAAACGCCAAAGGCCAATTGGTCCCCGCTTTTAAAAATGCTACTTATTGGTCGCATCAAGATCACTGGAATTGGGCCGCCCATCCAAACCCGCGCGAAAAAGCTTCTTTTTTGCCCGACAACATCCTCCCGATCGCCAAATCGGGGCAATTGCAACTGCTCAAGGGTGACGGGTTTTCGATTGAAAACAGTCCGTTGGGTTTTGATATACTGCTTGTCGATGGCCATACCGAAAAACAAATGCTCCCCTTAATCCATTATAAAGGAAAACGGCTGCTATTTGCTGCCGATCTTATCCCCACAGTGGGGCATCTCCCCTTGCCCTATGTCATGGGCTATGATACGCGGCCCTTGATAACCCTTGAAGAAAAAA
>RFYP01000120.1 GCA_009921175.1 Flavobacteriia bacterium
AGGTCTCTAATGACGTCTTCCTTGACGTCTAAAATGACACGGATTCTAAATATCATGGTTGTTTTTTTCTAGCGTAGCAAAGCAATAAAAAATAAAATTGTGCCCCAAATAAAAGTGCAGATAAAACCAAATGTAAGGGCTGTGACCCCCAAGGGAAATCGATATAATACATGGCGATACCGGTCAGGATATTCGCCAAAATAAGGCCGAGTATATTTTTAAAAGAGGCGGTCAGTAGTTGTGCTTTGCGCAGCAGATATGCCATATAGAGATGTAGTCCTAAGACAAGGATTGAAAAACTACGGTGGATATAAAATTTCAGTGGGGCTGTTAAGAGCCAATTTTCGGGATTTGAGGCCGCTTGATGCATCTGTAAATCGACAAACTGCCGGACTTGGGTGCCGAGTGCGATTTGTACTAAGGTCAGTACCAATGCGGTAAGTGCCAATTTCGACATTGATTTTGGAAAAACCGGACCATCATTGGGTTTGTTTTGATGATATAAGAGCACCAGTAGGGCGACCAGCACCAAGGCCATGGCCATGTGCAGGGTAATTTTTAGGGGCAAGAGGTTGGAGTCCACCACGGTTTTGCCCAACCAGGCCTGGAAGGCCATCCCAAAGAGAATTAGGGTAGACCACAAGCGGTTAAGGGGTTTTGTTTTTCGTTGAAAAAGGGTAAAAACAAATAGGATAAGCGTCCCCAAACCCGCCAATGCGCCCAGCAAACGGTTGATAAACTCAATCCATGTGTGCACCGGGTTGAATAGGGCGTAGTCGTGTTTGGTATAGGGAGCCCAATTGTTTGGGTTATAGCTCGGGCCACTGGTAAAGTCACTAAGCGCGACTCTAAGAGATTCATCCACGATGATGACTTCGTTTTTGTGATAGGAGTGTTGGGGGTACCAATCCAGTTGGCTTCGCTCGGTTGGGGGTATCAAATAGCCAAAGCATTTGGGCCAATCGGGACAGCCCATTCCGCTGCCTGTCATTCGGACAATCGCCCCTGCGGCGATGACCAGGTATACTAGGATAAGGTTGATTTTGATGAGTTGGATAAATTTATTTTTCATGGGATTTAAGGCCTAATTTTTTTCCTTCTTCGATCATTTTGTTCCACGCGGCTTCTTTTTCGTTGGGGATTTCACCTTCTAAAATGGCTTCTTTGATGGCTTCTTTAATCAGTCCCACCGGTCTTGAGGGACCAATATTGTAGTGTTTCATGATCATTTCCCCGCTGATGGGCGGCTGAAAATTTCGGATGGCATCGCGTGCTTCAACGGCTTCCATTTTTTGGCGCACCCATTGAAAATTTTCATGGTAGCGTTTAAAGCGTTTGGGGTTTTTGGTGGTGATGTCGGCTTGACACAGGGTAAATAGGTCATCGAGTAGGTCTCCCGCATCAAAAATCAGTCGGCGAATGGCGGCGTCGGTGACTTGGTCATCAACCAAAGCAATCGGCCGGGCACTGAGTAGGACCAACTTCTGTACATATTTCATTTTTTCATTCAGGGGCATACGGAGTCGTTTAAACAGTTTGTACACCATTTTGGCTCCAACAAATTCATGGCCGTGGAACGTCCAGCCGGTGGGGGGGATTAATTTTTTGGTCGGGGCTTTACCAATATCATGTAGCAAGGCCGCCCAGCGTAACCAGAGATTATCGGTATGGGCACAGATATTATCGACCACTTCCAGGGTATGGTAAAAATTGTCTTTGTGGCGGTGCCCTTCGATTTCCTCTATCCCTTTTAGGGCGCATAATTCGGGAAGTATATGGGGCAGCAGGCCGGTTTTTTCTAAAAGTAAAAAACCGGCAGACGGCTGGTCGCAAGCGATGATTTTATGCAGTTCTTCAACGATCCGTTCACGGCTAATGATGGTGATTCGTTGGGCATTTTCGCGGATGGCCTCAAGCGATGGTAGGGCGATGGTAAAATCGAGTTGGCAAGCAAAACGGATGGCCCGAAGCATTCTTAGCGGGTCGTCGGAGTAGGTGATGTTGGGGTCGTTGGGGGTTCTTAAGATTTTGGCGTGTAGGTCATCCATGCCGTGAAAAGGGTCAATCAGGGCTCCGTAGTCATTTTCGTTTAGGGAAATGGCCAGGGCGTTAACGGTAAAATCGCGGCGGTTTTGATCCTCTTCCAGTGTTCCGATTTGGACGATGGGATTACGGCTGTGCTTTTGGTACGACTCTTTACGTGCACCGACAAACTCCAGGGTGAGGTCTTGCCATTGGATCATGGCCGTACCGTAGGTTTTAAAAACCGTGATGGGCTTGGCCCCTTTGAGTAGGGGGTGTAGGCTTTCGGCAAAGGCGATACCCGAACCGACACAAACGATATCGATATCGGCTTTGAAGGGTTTTCCCAACAAGCGGTCACGGACAAATCCCCCGACGACATAGGTGGGCAAGGCTGTTTGATTGACGGTCGTTCTGAGGTGTTCAAAAACAGGGTGTGTAAGGTATTTTTTAAGGTTTTCCTGTTTCATTTTAATCGCGTAAAATCGTTGCCGTACCGTCTGGGTTTACTTTGACAATCCGAGAAGGTTGGGCCTTGATTTGGTCCTGGCTCAAAGGTACGATATAGTCCACGCCCTTCAAAATAGCCGGGTCTATTTCACTAAACTGCTCAGGAGTAGGGTGTTGACTCAGGTTTGCTGAGGTAGCGATAAGCGGTCCGCCAAACGCTTGGAGCAGTTGCTGACAAAAGGGGTCGTTGGGTATTCGAAAAGCCACGCTATGGTCTTCGGCCAGTAGCTCGGGGGCCAACCCTTGTGGATGGGAAAAAATCACCGTGGTCGGCCGTGGGGCGTGGAGGTAGGACAAAGCTAGCTCGGGAATTTGGGTGAGGTGTTGTTGGAGCATCTCGAGGTTGGCTACTAGACAAATAAGTGCCTTGGAAGCAGGCCGTAGTTTAAGCGTATAAATTTTATCAACGACATCTGAGCGTCGGGCATCTCCACCAATTCCCCAAACGGTATCCGTGGGGAACAGCAGGGTTTTTCCACGTTGAAGTGCCGAGGCTGCCTTTTGTGCTTCTATGTGAACGGATGTTTTGATATGCCTGATCTGAGTTGCAAATATACAGCGGTGCTGGCAGAA
>RFYP01000013.1 GCA_009921175.1 Flavobacteriia bacterium
ATTTTGGGGAGGTGGGTGTTTTCGAAATAAAGCATCCCTGTGATTTCGTTGTATTCTTTATCAAAGGTTCCCCCCGTGATGAATATTTCGATCATTTCCTACTGTACTTAGGATTGCGGATAGTTGTCGTTCCAGTTTTTGACCAGCGGTTCATCTTTCAGTTTCCCTACAGATTTGGCAACCATCATTGACACAGCGGCATCCCCTGTAACATTGGTGATGGTCCGGCACATATCCAAGGGGCGATCAATTGCAAAAATTAAGGCCAGTCCAGCTTCGGGTATTCCGGCTTGTCCCAAGACGATGACCAACATCACCATTCCTGCTCCGGGTACGGCGGCTGCACCAATCGAGGCGAGTGTCGCAGTGAGTATAATTCCCAATTGGGTGCCCAGGGTAAGGTCAAGTCCAAATGCTTGGGCAATAAACACCGCGGCTACAGCTTGATAAACACTGGTTCCATCCATATTGATGGTTGCACCTATGGGCAAAACAAAACTGGCCACTTCCTCATCGACCCCCAAATGTTCTTCGACCCGCTCCATGGTGACGGGCAAAGTGGCAGCACTCGAACTGGTCGAAAAGGCCAAAAGTTGGGCTGGTGCTATACCATTCATAAAAAATCCGGGACGTGTCCCCGTAAACACACGTACAAGAATGACATAGACCACAATCATTAAAGCCAAACCAATTAACAAGGTGATGGCGTACATGCCCAGTGCTTGGAAAAGGTCTAAGCTGGGTGATTCGACCACCAGGGCCGCCAATAGGGCAAAAACCCCATAAGGCGCGGCCAGCATGATTAGGTCAATGAGTTTAAGGATAACTTCGTTAAACCCATCAAAAAACGCTTTTACTGGAGCGGCTTTGTCTTGTGGTATAAGGATGAGTCCAACACCAAAAAAGATGGCAAAAAAGATGACTTGCAGCATATTGCGGTTGTCGGTAGTCGCTTCAAAAATATTGCTGGGTACCAGATCGACCAAAGGTTGTAAAGGACCTGCCTCACGTTGTTGTTGGGCAGCGGCTCGTTTGGCGCTTGCACCCTCCTCATAAGCCATCATCAATTCTTCACGGGTTTCTTCTTTGATGTTGTTACCGGGCTGTATGGTATTGACCAACACCAGTCCCATGACAACGGCAAGTATGGTTGTGCATAGATAAATGGCAATGGTCCTCCCTCCCATCTGTGAGAGTTTTGAAATATCTTTAAGATCGGACACCCCTTTGATAAGGGAAGCCAATATCAAAGGCATGGCAATCAATTTAAGGAGATTAATAAAGATGGTTCCAAAGGGTTTGATCCAGTTTTTGATAAATTCGGGACCAAAGGAGATAAAGGACAAGGCGATGCCTAAAAGCACGCCGGCAAACATGCCTATAAGGATCTGCCAATGCAGGGCTAGTTTTTTCATATTTGGTGTTTGTTAAGTCGTTGTAAAAGGGTGAAGTCTGCCAAAACCAGTGCAGCCATAGCTTCGACAATGGGCACCGCCCTTGGTACAACACAGGGGTCGTGACGGCCTTTGCCTTGCATGGTGACAAATTCCCCTTTACTATTTAAGGTTTCCTGGGCTTGCATAATGGTGGCGACCGGTTTAAATGCTACGTTAAAGTAGATGTCCATACCATTGGATATACCTCCTTGGATGCCTCCTGAGTAATTGGTTTTGGTGGTTCCGTCTTCGTTGTAGTGATCGTTGTGTTGGCTACCGGTCATGCTGGCTCCCGCAAACCCACTGCCGTATTCAAAGCCTTTTACGGCATTGATGGACAGCATGGCCTTGCCCAATTCGGCATGCAATTTGTCAAATACGGGTTCGCCAAGTCCTACGGGTACGTTTTGGATAACACAACGGATAACTCCGCCCACGGTATCCCCTTGTTTTCTTATTTTTTTGATGTAGGCTTCCATCTCCTCCGCTTTTTGGGGATCTGGGCAACGTACAGGATTTTTTTCGATAACGGAAAAATCCAACGCTTGATAGGGTTTGGACAGGGAAATATCACCAACGGCAGAAACATACGCAGTAAATTTGACTTCGCTTAAAAACTGTTTGGCTATGGCTCCGGCCACCACGCGACAGGCCGTTTCACGGGCCGAGCTTCGTCCTCCCCCTCGGTAGTCTCTTAGGCCGTATTTTTGTTCATAAACATAATCGGCATGAGAGGGTCGGTAGCTGTCTTTGATATGGCTGTAGTCTTTGGATTTTTGGTTGGTATTTCGAATGGCAAAACCAATGGGTGTACCGGTTGTTATACCTTCAAAAATCCCCGAAAAAAACTCCACCGTATCGGGTTCTTTGCGTTGGGTGACGATGGCCGATTGTCCCGGTTTTCTCCGATCCAACTCGGCTTGGATGGCGGCTACGTCTAGTTTTATCCCTGCCGGGCAACCATCAATCACGCCGCCCAAAGCGGCTCCGTGAGACTCCCCAAAAGTGGTAAGCCGAAATCCCTGTCCAAAACTATTTCCTGCCATAAGTTGTGATATAGGCAAATATAAAGAAACAATCTAACAGTATTCGATAAGTTGCCTACAGAAAAACGCAACCGTTTTAGTCCTCTAAGAGTGGTATTCATTTTGTACATTTGCAGAGCAATTAAAATCCTGCTTTTGATGAAATCTTTTTTATATCTCCTTCCCTTAGTACTGTTTTCATGCGCTGATTTTTCTTCTTCCCTAAAAATTGAAGGGACCCTTGATACGCCCGACGGAAAACAAGTCTATTTGATTGTCCCCGATGCCAACAACCAACCCCAAGTAATTGACACCAGCGTGGTGGACAACGGTAGTTTTCGTTTTACTTCAAAAGTAGAATACCCCGAAATCAGTTTTCTAGCGGTAGAGGGTATTAATGTAAACTTCCCATTTATAGCTGAGCAAGGCACCCTCAATGTGACGCTCTATAAGGATAGTTTGACCACTTCGGTGGCAAAAGGTACGTTGTCCAATGATGATTTTATGATCTATAAAGAAGAGACCAAAGCCTATGTCCGTTCGATCAACAGCATTCGTCAGGACTTGCAACAAGCGAGTATGCGTGGAGATAATTTGCTGGTTGAAGACCTGCAGGCGCAGTTTAAAGATGTGGAAAATCAGATTCGCACCTATGAATTGGATTTTATAAATACACATACCGATTCGTTTATCTCACTGCTAATGTTGGAGCGTTTTGTGATCAATAAAACCGTATCGCCCGAAGAAGCCCAGGCTTATTATGGGGCCTATTCGGACCGGCTTAAAAACAGTAGTGTTGGGATTCGGTTAAAATCCTTGATTGATCAACCAGCTGACCCTACGGCCATAGGGAGTGTAGCACCCGATTTTGATGGCCCTACTCCAGAGGGTGGACAATTAAATCTCAATCAGTCTCTGGGCAAGGTCACCGTAATTGACTTTTGGGCCTCCTGGTGTCGTCCATGCCGGGTCGAAAATCCAAATTTGGTGCGTACCTACAACAAATTAAAGGATCAGGGATTGCACATCGTCAGCGTTTCGTTGGACAAAGAAAAAGGAAAATGGATACAAGCCATCGCGGATGACGGCTTGGTTTGGGACCATGTTTCCCATCTTCAGTATTGGAAAGACCCGATTGCCCAAACCTATCGGGTAAGTGCCATTCCCGCGATGTTTATTTTGGATGAAAACGGGGTAATAGTCGCCAAAAATTTAAGGGGTCAACAATTAGAAAAGAAACTTACCGAATTGCTTAGCCAGCCCTAGGCTTTTTTTCTCCATAGTAAAAAAGCCAATACAACCAGCGTACCACCACACAACAGAACCAATCCTGCCTGTTCCAACAACAAGGCTGGACGAACAACTAATGTTGACAATACCCCGAGCAAAGCCCCTCCCAGATGGGCTGTATGTCCGATAAGGTCATTTTGTTTTTTCATACCGTAGAGCGTATAGGCCAAATAGCCGATGGCAAAAAGATAGCCCGGAATGGGTACGGGAAAAAAGAGAAAAGCCAGGCGCATTTCGGGATGGATGAGTATGGCACTAAAGACAATGCCAATGACCCCGCCACTGGCCCCAACAGCCGAATAGTGTGAATTGCGGCTATGGTACCACCAGCCCACCAGACTGCCTCCTAGTACGCTGAATAGATAAATGCCCAAAAACGTTAGGGCCCCTAAAGGCCTAAGTACAGCATCGCCAAAAAAATAAAGGGTAATCATATTAAAAAGCAAATGCTGACCATCGACATGCAACAAGGCTGAGCTTAGGGTGCGGTACCACTGTTTGCGGTGTAAATCTGCGATATTGTATTTATACCGGTCAAAAAATATAGGGTCTTTAAAGCCTTTTATGGACACCAAACAGGTCAATGCGATTAAAACCCCTAAGGGAAGAGATACGGTCATTTTTCAAAGATATGCTAAACTATCTATATATATTTGTAGTCAAAACCGGCGCACGTGCAATTCCTTGTTTTTATACTGACCTACCCTCTACTCTTGTTAATTTCCCTCCTGCCTTTCCCGCTTTTTTATGCTTTTTCGGACGGGCTTAGTTTTTTGTTGGGGCGAGTGATTGGTTACCGTAAAAAGATGATCCGTCAAAACATACGTTTGGTTTTCCCCGATTATTCGGAAGCTAAAGTAGAGCGTATCACCCGAAAATTTTATCGACACATGTGCGATTTGTTTTTGGAAATCATCAAAGGAATTACACTGAGTAATCGCACAATCTTAAAGCGGTTTGTCCCTACCAACCTTGAAGTTTTAACCGCTTTTGAAAAGCAAAACCGCAGCACCATCATCATTTGTGGGCATTATTCGAGTTGGGAGTGGATGCTTTCACTGGGGCTTCGATTGGCCAATACCCCCTACGGGATTTACACCCCCTTATCCAACCCCTATTTTGACCGCATGATCCGCAAGATTAGAAAGAAATACCGGGCCGATTTGATTTCCCGTTATGAAACCATCTCCACCATCGAAAAGCATCAAGAAGAAGGGGTTTTTGGGCACTATGGATTTGCCAGTGACCAATCGCCTTTTCCAAAGCCTAAGAGTTATTGGCGACCTTTTTTGGGGGTGAATGTCCCCGTGTTTACAGGTGCTGAACGATTGGCCATTGCCCAAAATATTCCAGTGGTTTTTGCCGATATTCAACGGGTTAAACGCGGGTACTATGAAGTTACATTTAAGGTGATTAGCGACCAATCCAAAGACACCCAAGTCCACGAAATAACGGATACGTTTATCGGCCTCTTAGAACAGCAGATTTACCAAGACCCGGGCCAATATTTGTGGTCCCACAACCGATTTAAATACCGTCATTTAAGCCCTACTGCAAATGGATAATTTGCTGCTTAAAGTCCTGTGCTAAGTCAGTGGCCTCTGCTTCGGTCGGTGCTTCGGTATAGATGCGAATAATCGGTTCGGTATTGGATTTCCGAAGATGCACCCATTGGTTTATAAAATGAATTTTTACCCCATCTACGGTATTTACATCCTCGACCGGATAGACTTTGGCGATAGCCTGAAGAATCCCATCAACATCGGTAGTGGGTGTGAGGGTCACTTTTTCTTTAACCATAAAAAATTGGGGGTAGGTCGCCCGCAATTGCGATACGGCAATTTGTCTTTCGGTGAGCAGCGACAAGAAAAGTGCTACGCCCACTAGGGCATCTCGGCCGTAATGCAGTTCGGGGAGTATGACCCCGCCATTACCCTCTCCACCGATGATGGCTTGTCGTTTTTTCATTTCTTCTACCACATTCACCTCACCCACAGCAGCGGCACTATAGGATTGGTTGTATTGGGCGGTAATGACTTGCAAGGCTTGTGAAGAAGAGAGGTTGGATACCGTGGGACCTAATTTTTTGGAGAGGACATAATCTGAACAAGCCACCAGGGTGTATTCTTCGCCAAAAACAACCCCTTTTTCATCCACAAAGACCAGGCGATCCACATCGGGATCAACAGCTATGCCGAAATCGGCTTGGTGGGCTATGACGGCCTGAGACAAATCGGTTAGATGAACGGCCAGTGGTTCAGGATTATGGGGAAAAATACCGTTGGGTGTACAGTGGATTTTTATGGTTTCTACGCCCAATTGTTCGAGCAGTTGGGGGATTGCTACCCCACCGGAAGAATTAACCCCATCGACCACCACTTTAAAGCCTTGTTTTTTAATGGCTTCTTTTTGTGTGTAATCGAGTGCTAAAATCGCCTGTATATGGTTTTCGAGGGCATGGGCATGGGTGTTTAATCGTCCCAAATCATTGACCCCTACAAAAGAAAAATCGTTATCAGTTGCTTTTTTAAGCACGGCTTGCCCTTGTTGCGCATTGATAAATTCGCCCTTTTCGTTAAGTAATTTTAGGGCATTCCATTCGATCGGATTATGGCTGGCCGTTAGGATGATGCCCCCTTGAGCCCCTAAGTCGGGAACAGCCATGGCCACAGTGGGTGTGGTAGAAAGACCCAGGTCGATGATATCAATTCCTAGTCCCATCAGGGTGTTTTGAACCAATTGTTGAATCATTTCCCCCGAAGGACGGGCATCACGACCGATTACGACGGTGTTTCGCTGGTTGGGATTTTGTTCCAAAAGTAAACTTCCGTAGGCTGCTGCAAAGGCAACTGCATCTATGGGGGTTAGATTATCACCGGGCTTTCCCCCTATGGTCCCGCGTATGCCGGAAATGGATTTAATTAAGCTCATGGTTCAAAGATAATGAGAAAAACCACTTTTCTCCCCTCGTGCTTTGCGCAAAAAACAATAGCTTCGATCGATGAATTATTTGGCACATATCTATTTGTCGGGAGATGACCCTGGGGTGCAGATTGGAAATTTTATAGCCGATGGGGTTAAAGGCAATCACTACCTTGACTATCCCTTGAGCTGGCAAAAAGGAATCTTACTGCATCGTGCCATAGATTCATTTACCGATGGTCACCCTGTTTTTAAAAAACACGCCCGTCAGTTATTTCCTGTGCACCGTCATTACAGTCGGGTGATTGTCGATCTGTTTTACGATCACTTTTTGGCGGCGAATTGGCCCCAATTTTCTACGCAATCCTTGGCGTTATTTAGCCAGAGGTTTTATCAGCTTTTGACTATTCATCAATCCCAATTGCCTGAGCGATTTGGGCCTTTGGTAGCAGCTATGCAAAAACACAATTGGCTGACTCAATACGCCAGTTTAACAGGCTTAAGAACGATATTGCATCAAATGAGTCAACGGGCCAAATTCCCCTGTGCTATGGATGAAGCAGTAGATGATTTGGAAGCAGTATATACCCACTATGAAAAAGATTTTTTTTCTTTTTTTAGCGACCTAGAAAAATTTTCTCAAGAGAAACTTCATATCTTAAACCAAAAATTTAATTCTCCATGAAGACCTTATTGTTTTGTAAACGGTTGTCCGTTATTATCGTTTTAATTGTGCTTAGTTGTACGCCCCCCGAAAAGTCAATTGAAGCCGCTGTCGTTTCCGCCCGCGAAGAAGCCTCCAAAATAGGCATATCCATCCTTGAGCAAGGGGGTATAGCCTATGATGCCATGATTGCTACCGACTTGGCCTTGGCGGTGTGTTATCCCAATGCGGGAAACATTGGAGGAGGTGGATTTTTTGTGTACCGCGCCGCTGATGGTAGTGTAGGCAGTTTGGATTATCGGGAAAAAGCACCCCTAGCCGCCACCGAAATCATGTATCTGGACGAAGCAGGTAATGTGGTGGAAGGAAAAAGTACTTTGGGCGGATTGGCCGTTGGTGTTCCCGGAACCATTGCCGGGCTTTTTGAAATTCATCAGCAGTTGGGCACCCTACCCTTTGCGACCCTTATACAACCGGCCATTGACCTTGCACGAAACGGCTATGTAGTCACTGAAAAGCAAGCTCGTAGCTTTGCTTCCAAGCGGGATGAATTTGTTTTGGTCAATGGTGAAAACACTCTGTATGCACAAAATTATAAAGCAGGTGATACGGTCAAAAACGAGGGATTGGCCCGTACGTTAGAACAAATTCGGGACCACGGTCGAGATGGTTTTTACAAAGGTGCAGTTGCAGAGCAATTGGTTCAAAGAGTACAGGCTACAGGGGGAATAATCACTTTAGAGGATTTGGAGCAGTACCAAGCGGCATGGAGAACACCAATTAATTTTCAATACAAAGACCTAAACATCTATTCTATGGCCCCTCCCTCAAGCGGCGGTGTGTGTATTGGACAAATGCTACAAATGATCGCACCCTATGATATCGGGCAATACCAACACAATTCACTCGAAGCGATTCAGCTGATGGTAGAAGCTGAACGACGTTCTTATGCAGACCGCAGTAAGTTTTTGGGTGATCCCGACTTTGTGTCTATACCGGTCGATTCTTTACTCGATACGAATTACCTCGAACAGCGCATGGCCTCTTTTGATTGGAATAAAGCGAGTTTGTCAAAAGATATAGAACCCGGCACAATCCTTTGGCAAGAAAGCGAAGAAACTACCCACTACTCTATTGTCGATCGTTTTGGAAACGCTGTGGCGGTAACTACCACCCTTAACGGTAGTTATGGTTCTAAGGTTTTTGTCGAAGAAGGTGGTTATTTTCTTAACAATGAAATGGATGATTTTAGCAGTAAACCGGGTGTACCCAATATGTTTGGATTGGTGGGAAGTGCGGCCAATGCCATTGCACCCCAAAAACGGATGCTTAGCTCGATGACCCCGACCATTGTCGAAAAAAACGGTCAGCTGGCCATGGTGGTCGGCACCCCAGGAGGATCGACCATCATCACCTCTGTTTTTCAGACCATATTGAATGTATTTGAATATGGAATGTCGATGCAAGAGGCCGTTGATGCTCCACGTTTTCACCACCAGTGGTTGCCCGATACGGTGGTTTTGGAACCTGAAAAATTTGATCAATCCCTTATACAATCCTTGCAAGCCAAAGGCTATAATGTGGCCGAACAATACAGTAGAATCATTGGGCGTGTCGATGCCATTCGGGTTGACTCGGAGGGAAATTTATCTACAGGGGCCGACCCCCGAGGGGATGATGCTGCGGCAGTTATTTACAAGGAATAAATAACTGCCGCATCGGCTGTTTTGTAGGGTTTATCCAAACTAAAAGCGTATTTTTGCCCCTTCGAAGTGATGGAGAAACAACAGCAGCAGACCATAGATATTGAGGGTGCACGGGTGCACAACCTAAAAAACTTGTCCTTATCGATTCCCCGCGAGCAATTGGTCGTGATTACTGGGCTTTCGGGAAGCGGAAAATCCTCTTTGGCATTTGACACTTTGTATGCTGAGGGCCAACGCCGATATATGGAAACTTTTTCGGCCTATGTTCGTCAATTTTTGGGCAACCTCGAACGTCCAGAAGTCGATAAAATCGACGGTTTGTCCCCCGTGATTGCCATCGAACAAAAAACCACCTCCAAAAACCCTCGATCTACAGTAGGGACAATTACCGAGCTCTACGACTTTATACGGTTGTTGTATGCACGTATCGGAACGGCCTACAGCTACCAAACGAACGAGCGCATGGTTAGTTATACCGATGAGCAGATCATTAGGCTGATACAAGACGCTTTTGACCAAAAAAAAATAGCCCTGCTTGCCCCGCTGATTAAAGCCCGAAAAGGCCATTACCGCGAGCTCTTTGATAACCTTCAACGCCAAGGGTTTATCCGGGTACGCATTGATGGCGAAATCGTCGACCTCAAACCCGGCATGAAAGTAGATCGCTATAAAACCCACGACATCGAGTTGGTGGTCGATCGCTTGACGGTATCTACAAATGAAGGCCAACAAAAAAGATTGAAAGAATCGGTTGATACCGCCCTACGCTATGGCGAAGACAGCCTACTGGTCTATGATCTGGAGGATGAGACCGTGCGTTATTTTAGCCGAAACCTAATGTGCCCATCAACTGGTATCTCTTACCCCATGCCTGAGCCCAATAGTTTTAGTTTTAACTCGCCTAAGGGCATGTGTGAATCCTGTAAAGGCCTGGGAACGGAGTTTGTTGTAAACATCGAAAAAATTATCCCTGATTCTTCCAAATCCATTCAGCAAGGAGGTTTATCGCCCCTAGGAGAGTACAAAAAGAATTGGGCGTTTAAGCAGATGGAAAATATCGCGGTTTGTTATAATTTTTCCCTTAACGACCCGCTTAAAAAAGTCCCCAAACCCGCACTTGAAGTCATTCTCCACGGGGGTAGTGAAAAATTTAGCATTCCCTCCAAAACTTTGGGAATCACAAGAAACTATGAAGTGGACTACGAGGGCATTGTCAATTTTATCAAAAGTCAGCATGAACATAGCGAGTCAATGAGCATTCGCCGTTGGGCCGCAGGCTATATGGATGAAAGGGCCTGTCCCAGCTGTTCGGGTAGCCGCCTTAAACAGGAAGCACTTTTTTTTAAGATCAACGAAAAAAACATTGCCGACATCGCGGCCATGGATTTGGTCGATCTTTATTCGTGGTTCGACTCTTTGTCCGATACGCTAAGCGAAAACGAACGCAAAGTCGGCAGTGAGGTGATTAAAGAGATTAAAGTCCGCTTGCAGTTTTTATTGGATGTGGGCCTTAATTACCTGACGCTAAATCGTTCATCAAAATCTCTTTCGGGTGGTGAAGCACAACGTATTCGTTTAGCCACGCAAATCGGCTCTCAATTGGTGGGCGTTCTTTATATATTGGACGAACCTAGTATTGGCTTGCATCAACGCGATAATCAACGATTGATTCAGTCCTTGGCGGCCCTACGTGATATCGGCAATTCGGTCTTAGTGGTTGAACATGATAAGGACATGATCTTGGCGGCAGATTATGTTTTGGACATGGGGCCCAAAGCCGGGATTAAAGGCGGTGCGATCGTTGCCCAAGGCACCCCCGATGAAATCGCCAAATCCCAGTCACTCACCGCGCAGTACCTCAATCACAGCAAGGAAATCTCCGTACCCAAAAACCGAAGAACAGGCCATGGAAACTCCCTTGAACTAACCGGCTGTACGGGCAATAACCTTAAAAATATTTCGGTGCGTTTTCCCTTGGGATTGATGATTGGCATTACCGGTGTCTCCGGTAGCGGAAAATCTACTTTGATTAACGAGACGTTGTACCCCATTTTAAACGCACATTTTTTTAACGGAGTAAAAACGCCCCTGCCCTACCAAATGATCAAAGGCCTGCAGCACCTGGACAAGGTGGTGGACATCAACCAAAGCCCGATTGGACGAACTCCCCGAAGTAATCCTGCCACCTATTGCGGGGTGTTTAGTGATATTCGTAGCTTGTTTACTCAAACCCCCGAAGCCCAAATCCGCGGTTATAAACCCGGTCGATTTAGCTTTAATGTTAAAGGTGGTCGTTGTGAAACCTGCCAAGGTGGAGGGATGAAAGTGATAGAGATGAATTTTTTACCCGACGTTTATGTTGAATGTGAAGATTGTCAGGGTAAGCGTTTTAACCGCGAAACATTGGAAATCCGCTACAAGGGAAAATCCATTGCGGATATCTTGGAAATGAACATTTCAGAGGCCTGTACTTTTTTTGAAAGCATTCCTAAAATTTACCGTAAACTCAAAACCATCAACGAAGTAGGTTTGGGGTATATCGCTTTGGGACAGTCTTCCACCACCCTTTCTGGAGGTGAAGCTCAGCGGATCAAATTGGCCAGTGAACTGTCCAAAAAAGACACGGGAAAGACCATTTATATTTTGGATGAACCCACTACGGGTCTTCATTTTGAAGACATTCGTGTCTTGATGGAAATGCTCAATAAGCTAGTTGATCGGGGTAATACGGTGCTTATCATAGAGCATAATCTCGATGTCATAAAGCAGGTAGATTATCTGATCGATATCGGGCCCGAAGGAGGTAAATATGGTGGTGAATTGATCGCCTGTGGTACACCCGAAGAAGTTGTAAGAGCAAAAAAGGGACATACAGCCGCCTTTTTAGTTCGTGAAATTGAATACATTTAAGATCATTTAAGCCCCCTAATAGTATGGAAGACGAACAACCAAACATCAAAAACTGGGTAGGAATCAAGGCCAATGACTCATGGGCACTGTTTAAAATCATGAGTGAATTTGTCAATGGTTACGAGACCCTCAGTGCTATTGGACCTTGTGTCTCTATTTTTGGGTCTGCCCGAACCAAAGCCGATACTCCACATTACGAATTGGCCGTTTCTATCGCCAAAGCCATTACCGAAAATGGGTATGGAATTATTACGGGTGGTGGACCCGGTATTATGGAAGCCGCTAACAAAGGGGCTCAGCTGGCCAAAGGCGTTTCGGTGGGACTTAACATCAACTTGCCCTTTGAACAAAACATCAACCCCTACATCGATATCGACAAACAGATGACTTTTGAGTATTTTTTTGTACGCAAAGTAATGTTTGTCAAATATGCACAAGGGTTTGTTGTCCTCCCCGGTGGAATAGGTACCTTGGATGAATTGTTTGAGGCTTTTACGCTGATTCAGACCGAAAAAATTCAGCGTTTTCCGATTATACTTGTTGGAAGTGAGTACTGGCGCGATTTGATAGAATGGATTAAAAACACCCTGCTCAAAGAAAAGTACATCAGTGAAGAGGACCTGGATTTGATTGAAGTCGTTGATACGGCCGAAGAAGTGGTTACTTCCTTGAGTAATTTCCATAAAAAAGGACTCTATCGCCCGAATTTCTAAATCCGTTGAAAAATATTTTTTTATACCGACTGACCATAGCCTTTGGATTGCTTTTACCGCTTATTTGCGCGGCACAATTCAATCCGAACTACCAGCTTAAAGTGTCGCTTAATGACAGCCTCGACCAATTGTCGATTGCTCAAAGTTTGCAGATCGAAAACCAGTCGGGCCATGCCATAGACACCCTCTTTCTCAATGATTGGGCACATGCTTTTAGTAGCTTTGACACACCGCTTTCCAAACGATTTGCCGAAGAGTTTGACCGTAGTTTTTACCTCTCCAATAAAAAGAACCTGGGCTATACCGACCAACTGTCTATTACCCAAGACGGAAATGCGCTTCGCTGGTATAGGCTACAAAATCAACCCGATATCATCGCCATTCCACTGACCCAGCCGATGACTCCGAGAGAAAAAAAATACCTCCAACTAAACTACAACATCAAAATTCCCAACGCACGTTTTACGGGCTATGGCGTAAACCGTTCGGCTAAGACCTATGATTTACGGCATTGGATCATAACCCTTAGCCCCTATACAGATGGGCAATGGAAAAAATACAGCCACCTTAACCTGGACGATGCTTCACTGCCTTTAGCAGATTATCGCCTCCGTTTGGAAATCCCCAAAAGCTATGCGCTGTCCTCCAATCTATGGCAAAAGCAAGATATATCATCGACTACGAGCAATCACTCCACCTATCAATTGTGGGGAAATCAGGTCAAGGAAGTTAAACTTATACTCGATCAACAAAACCAATTTCAAACCCTCCAACTACAAGAGGATTTTGAAGTTTCCACCGATCTAATCGAACCCGACAATAGTTCGGAAAACGTAACCCAAAGTGCTCAGAGAATTTATGATTTTCTAAATGAGTATTTAGGAACCGGGCAGCACACCAAAGTATTGGTCACCGAAAAAGACTATAACAAAAGCCCTTTTTATGGACTGAGTCAACTCCCCGAAATACTGAGCCCTTTTGAATCGGCCTTTCTTAACGAGGTGAAATTGCTCAAGGCGTTAAGTGGTAATTACGTCAGTGCCTATTTGCCCATTGATCAGCGTCAACATCCTTGGATTGCCGAAGGCTTACATATCTACCTTACCATCAAATACATCGAGAGGTATTACCCGGAGAAAAAATTTGTAGGACGCCTTGCTCGTTTTCCCATTATTAAAACCTATCAATTCGCCAAGCTTGATTTTAACGAAGGCTTTATGTTGTTTTCTGAACAAATGCTACGCCTGAATAACTACCAAAAAGCGACCCTGTCCAAAGATCAACTTACCCGATACAACGCACGGATTGCAAGCCCTTATTCGGCGGGATTGGCCTTGCGCTACCTGGAAGATTTTATAGGTTCATCGGTTATGCACCAAGCCATTAAAGGATTGTTTGGACAAGAAAATTCCAATGATTTAGAAAGCCATTTTAGTCAATATACCGATAAAGACTTGGGTTGGTTTTTTCAAAACCTTTTGGAAAACGAAGGGTTTTTTGATTTTAAATTGAGTAAAATCAAATCTTCAGATCAAGGTATATCCGTCCAATTAGCAGACCCCTATGCCTCTTCCATACCGGTAAAAGTAAACCTTGTCAAAGCAGATACAGTAGTTTTCCAGCAATGGGTAGATCCGTCAAAAAACACCGAATGGATACTGCCTGAAGTGGATGCAGACTTTATTGCCATCAATGCAGAAAACGGATTGCCCGAAATCAATAAAAAGAACAATTGGAAAAAAATAAACGGGGGGCTGTTGTCCAAACCCCTTCAAATACGGGCAGTCAAAGACATTGAAAACCCCAAAAGTGTACAGGTGTTTTACAATCCCATCACCGGCTATAACCTCTACGATGGGCTTACGGGCGGATTTCGATTAAATAACAAAAAGATGGGGGCACAGCGGTTTTCCCTGGACATCAAGCCCCAATACTCTTTTTTAGAAAATACTTTGGTTGGAAGTTTTAGTGGAACATATCGGTGGTATCATCCTCAGGCCAAAAACTATTTGACTCTTTTTAACATTGTTGGCAACACCTTTCATTATGCACCCCATAAGCGCTATACAGTTTTGGCCCCCAACATATCATTTGTTTTCCGGACACCTGAGCTGCGATCCAACAAGCATAAAAGCATCAACTTCTCTTTGTATAAAGTTGAAAAATCAGGACAGCTATTACAGACTGAAAGCCCGGAATACACGGTGTTTAAAAGCCGCTACCTCTATGCAAACAAAGAGAGTATCAATTATATAACTAGTGATTTTGGAATAGAGTTTTCTCACTTTTTTTCAAAAATCGACTACACCATTGATGTCCGAAAATTATTCCCCAGTGGCCGACAATTTCAAGGGCGATTATTTGTTGGGAAGTTTTTGGACAACCGCACGGGCGACCAAACTTATTTTGACTTTAATTTAAACCGTCCAACCGACTATTTGTTTCAATATTCATTTTTTGGCCGGTCCGAAACCGATGGCTTTTTTGGTCAACAATTTGTCATGGCCGAAGGTGGTTTTAAGTCGTTGATCCCCCAATCCAATGCCAATGATTGGTTGATTTCTTCCAATTTAAACATGGGCCTTTGGCGATGGATCGAGGCCTATTTGGACGTTGGACTTCTTAAAAACAGAAACGAAAGCGTTCTTACTTATTACGGTTCAGGTATTCGACTAAATGTACTCCCGGATTATTTGGAAGTCTTTTTTCCGATGGTTTCCTCGCTGGGCTGGGAAGCCACACAGCAGGCCTATCCTCAAAAAATTCGCTTTGTCTTATCCATCCGTACCAAGCAATTGGCCAATTTATTTTCACGGCGATGGTTCTAGTTCGGGCCTAGGACGTTTAAATTTTTCGTAGCTTTGTGGGCCGATGATACCCAACCAAAAAACCAAAGAAAAGCTCGATTACGACCAATTTAAAAGCCGAGTACTCGAAGACTACCGCTTGGCCTACAAGAGTAGAGCGTGTAGTCTCCTCGGACGACGTGAGGTGCTGTCGGGCAAAGGCAGCTTTGGAATTTTTGGCGACGGCAAGGAATTGCCCCAACTGGTAATCAATCATTTTTTTGAAACTGGAGATTTTAGAGCGGGATACTACCGCGACCAAACCCTATTGATGGGCCAAGATTTTTTGGATGAGCAAGCGTTTTTTCATGCGATTTACGCAACAACCGAACCCGGTAAGGAACCTATGTCATCGGGCCGTCAGATGGGCGGTCACTTTATGACCCCCCTTATCGATGAAAAAGGGGAATGGTTGCCCCTACACCAATTAAAAAATCACAGTGCTGACCTCTCTCCTACTGCGGCTCAAATGCCCCGTATGCTCGGATTGGCGCAAGCCTCTAAGGTTTACCGTGCGCTCGATAGCAAGGTGGGAGCAAATTTTTCAAACCAAGGAAACGAAATTTGTTGGGGAACCATAGGAAATGCGAGTACAGCCGAAGGTTTGTTTTTTGAAACCATCAACGCCGCTGGGGTACTTCAGGTGCCTTTAGTACTTAGTGTGTATGACGATGATTATGGAATCTCTGTGCATAACAAAGACCAAATCACCAAAGAAAGTATATCAAAAGCCTTAGAAGGTTTTCAACGCACCGCTGATGCAGCTGGAATAGAAATCATCCGGGTGAATGGCTGGGATTATACAGGGCTTATCAATGCCTATGACTATGCTACAAAATTGGCCCGAAATGAACACATACCGGTATTGGTGCATATTACAGAATTGACCCAACCTCTAGGCCATTCTACCTCTGGCTCACACGAACGCTACAAATCCAAAGATCGTCTAGCTTGGGAAAATGAATATGACTGTAATACCCAATTTAAACAATGGATTTTACGGCAAGGAATAGCTACCGAAACGGAATTAGCAGAACTAGAGAAAGCAATTAATACACAGGTTCGGCAAGCCAAAACCACTGCCTGGCAGGAGCACAACGCACCGATAAATAGTTGCAGGGACCAACTTTTAGGCGTTTTGCAGAGCAGTTTATCAGACGCCAATAACAATCCCAACATTAGTATTGCAATTAAAGAAGTTCAAGCTTTAGAGAGTTTTGGCTATAAAGAACTTCTAGAAATAGCCCGTGCGCTTTGCGCTAAACTAAAATACGATCCGGCATTAACCCCTGTTCAACAATGGATCGAGGATTTACAGTGTGAAATTCAACCCCGCTTTTCCTCACACCTTTACACCCTCGATGCTTACAGCAATGTTTCGGAGGTAGTAGCCGCAACCTACGAGGCTTCACCGAAGCAAGTTGATGGTAGAATCGTACTAAGGGATAATTTTGATGCCCTATTTGAACAGCATCCCGAACTTTTAATCTTTGGAGAGGATGTAGGTAAAATTGGTGATGTAAACCAGGGACTAGAAGGACTTCAAAAAAAGTACGGTGCACTTCGTATTGCCGATACTGGTATTCGCGAAGCGACAATCATCGGCCAGGGAATCGGTATGGCACTACGTGGTTTACGGCCGATTGCTGAAATTCAATACTTGGATTATGTCCTCTACGCCTTACAAACCCTAAGCGATGATCTGGCATCATTGAGTTATCGTACACATGGCCAACAAATTGCTCCCCTGATTATCCGTACCCGAGGACACCGACTTGAGGGCATCTGGCATTCCGGTTCGCCAATGGGTGGTATGCTTCACCTGCTTCGCGGTATTTATATTTTAACACCCCGAAACATGACACAAGCTGCGGCGATGTATAACAGTTTGTTACAGCTTAAACAACCGGCTGTTGTCATCGAATCGCTCAACGGCTATCGCCTTAAAGAACCTCTTCCGCAAAACCTAGGTCAATTTACCCTGTCCCTAGGGGAAAGCGAGTTGCTAGTTCCAGGGCGTGACTTGACGATTGTTAGCTATGGTTCTACCCTACGGATGGCTTTGGACGCTGCCGAACGATTAAAACAGGTGGATATACATGCAGAAGTCATCGACTTGCAGAGTTTAATTCCTCTTGACCTGACCCAAAACATCAAAAAAAGTCTCCAAAAAACCAACCGCCTATTGATCGTGGACGAAGATGTGCCGGGTGGTGCTTCGGCCTATATACTCCAACAATTGATCGATGAGCAAGGGATATATCCCCTGTTAGACAGCGCTCCCAAATTGGTCGCTGCCCAACCCCATAGACCTGCCTATGGTACCGATGGGGATTATTTTTCCAAACCTTCTATCGACGATATCTACGAAGCGGCCTATCAATTGATGCACGAAGTAAATCCCGATCAATTTCCTCCTATCCAGTACTAGGAAGAAAACAACCCAAACAACATTTCTTGAAGTAACGCTTCCGTTTTGGAGGCATCGGCACCTAGTCCCTTACTTTTACGATCGGTTTGTGCCAACACGGCTATGGCCTGACTGCACTGTTTCATCGAATAGCGGCTTGCGGCCTGTGCATATTGTTTGACAAAAAATGGGCGTATGCCCAAGACCTTAGCGGCCTCCGATTTGTTGGTCAAACCATGGTAGATCAACAAGCGTTGAAAAAAAGAAAATACCGTGCTTATGGTAACCACCACAGGGTTTTGCTTGCTGTTGTTGCTCATTTGCTCAACAATATGTACCGCTTTCGCAAAGTTTTTATCCGCTAGGGCATTGACCAGTTCAAAATTGTTGTAGTCTTTGCTAAAACCGATATGTTTCTCGATATGGGCCGTTGTGATCGTTTCGGTGTTTCCAACGATTTTGAGTTTTTCTAACTCGCTGTAGATTCTACCCAAGTCAGTCCCCGTATTAAAAAAGATCAATCGGGCCGCTGCCGGATCCATTTGAAGCCCCATTGATTGGGCGGTTGCTTGAATCCAAGGCTCTATTTGGTTGTCATACAAAGGTTTGGATTCAAAATATACGCCGTTCTTTTCGACGGCTTTAAAAAACTTTGTACGCTTATCGAGTTTTTTATACTTATAACAAAGCACCAAAACCGTGCTGGGTTGAGGCTGTTGCACATAGGGGGTCAAGGCATCCATTTGACGCTCGAGGTGTTGCGCTTCGCGGACAATTAGCAGTTGATAAGGCGACAACATGGGAAACCGCTTGGCGGCTTCAATAAGCTGATCGGGCTGGGTGTCTTTCCCATACAAAACGGTTTTGTCAAAAGCTTCAGATTCGGGAGTAGATACGGCAGTGGTGATAGCGGCCGTTAGCTGATCGATAAAAAAGGGTTCTTCTCCTGCCAACAAATAGATGGGGTGTATTTGTTGTTGGTTGATTTGATGAATTAGTTGTTCGAATGTCTGCAAAACTAAATTTATGTGCACCTTTGTAGCATGGAGCGGCTTAATTTTCGGCCTATTACACTACCGATCAAAAATAAGGAAAATACCCAGCATATTTGGGATCCTATCCGTAAAAAGTGGGTGCTATTGACTCCCGAAGAATGGGTACGCCAACATTGTGTTGCCTATCTGATCGATGATAAAGAAGTACCTAAGTCTCTGCTTAACATCGAAAAGAAAATTGAAGTCAATGGGATGTCCAAACGATACGACATCATCGTCTATTCTCCACAGGGCACCGTCCTTTTACTGGTCGAATGTAAAGCCGCCAAGGTGGAGATATCTCAAAACACCTTTGATCAGATTGCCCGATACAACCGAGTGGCCCAAAGCCGTTTCTTGATGGTGACCAACGGGATTAATCATTATTTTTGTGACATGACCCAAAGCCACAGTCAGTATCATTTTTTGGAAGACCTTCCTTTTTTTAAACAAATGTTGGGATGAAAGTAGCTTTGGTCTTACTGAATTGGAACGGACAAGCCCTTCTTAAGCAATTCATTCCCACCTTGGTCGCCAATAGCACAGGTGCCGAACTCTGGCTGATTGACAATGGATCTACCGATAACTCATTGGGCTATTTGCGCGAAAATTTTCCGCAAATCAACTGCGTTGCACTTCCCCAAAATTATGGTTTTGCAGAAGGCTACAACCGGGGATTGGCGGAGATAGATGCCGATTTATACGGATTGCTTAACACCGATATTGAAGTCACCCCGGGTTGGTTAGACCCGCTGGCTGATCATTTTAAAAAACACCCCAATACAGTGGCTGCCCAGCCCCATATTTTAAATTATTACGACAAAAAACGGTTTGAATATGCTGGAGCAGCCGGAGGGTATATCGACCGTTATGGTTATGCCTTTTGTCGTGGCCGTATTTTTTATGAACTCGAAGAAGACCAAGGACAATACGATGTTGACCAACCTGTATTTTGGGCCAGTGGCGCTTGTTTTTTTGTACGTGCGACTGCCTTTAAAGCCTTGGGCGGTTTTGATGAAGATTTTTTTGCACACCAGGAAGAAATCGATTTATGTTGGCGCCTTCACGGCCAAGGACATCAAATCATGGCCTTGGGCGCTTCCAAGGTGTATCATATGGGAGGAGCTACCTTGACCCCATCGCCTCAAAAAACCTTTTTAAATTTTAGTTTATATGCTCACCAAAAACCTTCCCGGACGTTTGCTCCTGCCGGTCTTAGGAACCCGCCTGATACTCGATGGTTTAGCGGGGATGCTCTATTTGGCCCACCTAAAACCCCTACACGTTTGGGCGATCATTAAGGCCCACGGATTTTTTTATGCCAACTTCCTCAAAATGCGCAATAAAAAACCTACGCATTACGTTAAAAGGTATGCGACAATTAAAAGTATAGTGTTTAATAAATTTATCCTTCAAAAGAAAAAATTCACACAAATAGTGGGATTTTAAACTGATTTTTTAACTTTGAACCTCTAAAACAATTTGACAAAAATGAAAAAAAGCTTTTTACTACTTACCCTTACCGCAGGGCTTTTGGTTTCCTGTGTGTCTCAAAAGAAGTATGCTACCCTAGAGCAATTACAACAAGAAACTAAAACCATGTTGGATTCAGCTACGGTAAAACTAAATGCTTGTAACGAAGCCAAAGAAGCCGCTGAAGCTCAGCTAGCTACCCTTACCGAGCAAAACAAATTTTTAAAAGCCAACAACCAAGATCTTATTGATAATATCGGTAATCTAACCACCCTTTCTAAAAAAGGAGCTGAAAACCTTGAGCGTTCGTTGGAAAGCATTAAAGAAAAGGATGTTCGTATCCAGCGTATGCAAGATGCCGTAACCAAGAAAGACTCGGTAACCCTAGCCTTGGTTACTAGCCTTAAAGGTGCTTTGGGTAACTTGAGTGATGAGGATATCGAAATCAATGTAGAAAAAGGAGTGGTTTATGTCTCTATTTCTGACAAACTCCTCTTTAGAAGCGGAAGCTACACCGTAACCAAAGCTGCTAAAGAAGTTTTGGGCAAAGTAGCTAAAGTGGTTAACGACAAGCCCGATATCGAATTTATGGTCGAAGGACATACAGATAATGTGCCGATCAAAAATGATGTATTACTCGACAACTGGGATTTGAGTGTTAAACGTGCAACCTCGGTAGTACGTGTATTACAAGATGATTTTGGTGTAGCTCCTGAGCGTATGACTGCTGCTGGTAGAAGTTACTACATGCCTTTGTTTGACAACAACAATGCACAAAACAGAGCAAAGAACAGAAGAACTCGTATTGTTGTTCTTCCCAAATTGGATCAATTCTACGATCTTATCCAACAAGGTATGCAAGCGGCGAACTAATCGACGTTTAAAACCCATAGAAAAACACACCCTTAGCGGTGTGTTTTTTTTTAATCAAATTCAAAAGGTCCTTTACCGGCTCGAATTAAGGTGGGTTCGGTTGTGGTTAGGTCCACCACGGTAGAAGGAACATTGCCCCCTACTCCACAGGCGAGCATCAAGTCGATCTGACTGGACCAGTTTTCAAAAATCTCATCCGGTTCGGTGGTATAGTCTTTGATTTGATCTTCATCGTGCAAAGAAGTGGTTATTAGGGGCGCACTCAGTAATGGCAATAGGTCTTTAAGCACAGGATGATCGGCAATACGAATCCCCAGAGTTTTTCTCTTGTCAAACGGCTTGGGAATACGGTTATGGGTTTCCAAAATATAGGTATATGGCCCCGGTAAAGTGCTTTTTAATCGCCGAAAGGTCGCATTGTCAAGGGGTTTTACATAGTGAGAAAGCGCACTGATGTTTTCAAACAAAAAACTAAAGGCTGCTTTTTCAAGCCGCACCCCTTTGAGTTGCGCCAAACGATTTAAGGCTTTTTTGTGGGTACACAAACACCCCAAGGCATAGATCGTATCAGTGGGGTAGATTATGATCCCACCCGCATTAAGCGTTTGTACAGCTTGTTGGATATGCTTTGGGTTAATCGAATTTGGATATAAGGTAAGATAGGGTGCCATTAGGAGATGATTTTAAGTTTGGCAAACCGTAACAGCAGTTTTTTCTCACCCACCCCATCAAAAGCAATGGTTGCTTTTTTGTCGTTCCCTTGTCCATCGACCGCAACTACCAATCCTCGCCCAAAGCGATTGTGCTCTACTTTCATTTGGGGTTCGAGCGATATCAAGGGAGGGCTGTCTTGGGCAGGCTGGGTATGGGCAATATTTTTAAGTTTCCCCAATTGCGACGGTGTGGGCGTGGTGTTGAGTCTTATCTTCTCTTTATTGGGCGGTTTTACATACTGACTTTTTGGGCGTGTGGGGCTGTCAAAAATATCCTTATCGATAAAGGGTTTAAACACATAATCATCTTTGGGAATGTCTTTATCGAGAAACTGTTCATCGATTTCTTCGATAAACCGACTGGGCGAAGCATCGATCAATTTTCCCCATCGGTACCTGCTCAGGGTATAACTTAAAAACACCCTCTTTTCGGCCCGGGTCAGCGCCACATAAAACAAACGCCGTTCTTCTTCCAGTTCACTGCGGGTATTGAGGCTTAAAGCCGAAGGAAAAAGGTCTTCTTCCATCCCAACGATAAACACATTTGGAAATTCTAGTCCTTTGGCCAAATGTACCGTCATCAGGGATACACGGTCGGCATGTTCGTCTTTGTCATTGTCAAAATCGGTGGCCAATGCAACGTCTTCCAAAAATTCAGCTAGGCTGCCCGTGGCTCCGTCTATTTCGCGTTGACC
>RFYP01000121.1 GCA_009921175.1 Flavobacteriia bacterium
AGGGGGTGGTTCCAGTCGGCTTTTTCGTCGTACCCATGTATAGGTAGTTGTTCGGTAGCACATTTTTGTTCAGGCAATCCGCCCACAGTTAGGGCTGTATTGACGGTGTCTTCGGCCATTTTACGGTAGGTCGTCCATTTACCTCCCAGTACACTGACCAGCCCACTGGTGGAGACCAGTACTTTGTGGTGGCGCGAAACCTCTTTGGTGTCGTTTTCATCTCCTCCTGCAGCCAGAGGTCGTAAGCCTGCGAAAATACTTTTTACATCCTTTCGGGTAGGTTTTTGGGTCATGTAGATACTGGCATTGGACAGGATAAAATCGATTTCTTCATCCAAGGCTTGCGGTTCGATCGACGCTTTTTTTAATGGAGTATCGGTCGTACCGACGACGACATAATCGTGCCAAGGCACGGCAAAAAGCACCCTGCCATCGGTGGTGTGGGGTATCATAATCGCATGGGGGCCTTTGAGAAATTTTTTGTCCAACACCAAATGCACCCCTTGACTTGGGCGTATCATCGGTGTGGCTCCGGCTTTATCCATTTGAAGGATGTTGTCTGAAAAAACCCCGGTCGCATTGATGATCACCTGGGCGGAAATTGTAAAACCTTGTTTGGTCAGAGTATCTTCTGCCTCAACCCCGGCGAGTATCCCGTCTTTTTTGAGTAAACGTTTGACTTCAAGGTAATTAACGACCGATGCTCCTTGATTTTCAGCGGTTTGCGCCATGCTGATAGCCATCCGTGCATCGTCAAATTGACCGTCATGGTAGATTACTCCACCACGGAGCCCCTCTTGATTTACATTGGGAATCAAGGCGAGGGTTTCTTCTTTATTGAGTAGGGTAGAAGGTCCCAGCCCCAACTTACCGGCCATAAGGTCATAAATTTTAAGCCCCAAGCCATAGAAAGGACTGTTCCACCAGTCGTAGGAGGGAATAACAAAGCTGAGGTCACGGACCAAATGGGGGGCATTTTTTCGCATGATACCCCGTTCTTTCAAGGCTTCAATGACTAACGAAATATCGCCATTTTGCAAATAGCGTACACCCCCATGCACCAGTTTGGTACTTCGTGAAGAGGTGCCTTTGGCAAAATCGTATTGTTCGAGCAACAAAGTTTTATATCCACGATTGGCTGCGTCAATGGCTGTTCCCAGGCCAGAAGCTCCACCTCCGATGATAAGGATATCCCAGGGCTCTTTTTGGGTTTGTATGTTGTGGATGTTTTTGGCTCGATTCATTTTTTGCTAATCAAATTTTAGCCATGCGTGCTTCCCAGTTTTTGATGACCTGTTCGGTTTGTTCATTTTCTTGTGGGCTAAATATGCGATCTTCTTGCCACAGGGCTTTTAGCTCATCGATTGAGGCCCAATAACCGGTGGCCAAGCCTGCCAAAAAAGCTGCGCCTAGGGCGGTTGTTTCTGTGGTTTGCGGACGTATAACGGTGGTATTTAGCAAGTCGGCTTGTAGTTGCATCAACAAATTATTGGTACTCGCCCCACCATCTACTTTAAGGGTTTCAAAAGGGGTGCCGGCATCTTTTTGCATGGCCAGGATGATGTCTCGGGAACGCAACGCAATGGCTTCTAGAGCAGCCCGTGCAATATGTCCCTTTGAATTTCCCCGGGAGATACCCATTAGGGCACCGGTCGCATGAGGATTCCAATAGGGCGCGCCCAACCCGGAGAGTGCCGGAATAAAGGTCAGTCCGCCACTGTCTTTTTCGGTCAATGCCAATTCTTCTATGTCGGGTGCTTTTTCGATCATTTGCAGTTGGTCGCGTAACCATTGAATCAGTGCGCCGGCGACAAACACACTTCCCTCGATGGCATAGGTAACTTTTCCGTTAAGCCGGTAGGCTATAGTGGTGAGCATTTTATTTTTTGACACAACAGGCGTGTCTCCGGTATTCATGATACAAAAACAACCGGTGCCGTAGGTATTTTTTACACTCCCCGGACTTAGGCATAACTGTCCAAACAGTGCGGCTTGTTGGTCACCGGCGATACCCGAAATAGGAATTTCAGCCCCCAAAAGCTCCGAATCTGTGTGGCCAATCAGCTCGGAGGAATCAACCACTTGGGGAAGGAGTTGAGCCGGGACTTCCAAGAGGTCCATCAGTTCTTTATCCCATTGTTGGGTATGAATGTTGAATAAAAGGGTTCGACTGGCGTTGGTCGCATCGGTCACGTGATGTTTGCCTTGGGTGAGTTTCCACACCAACCAGGAATCGATGGTTCCAAAGGCAAGTTTTCCGACTTTGGCTAAGGGTTTTAGAGCGGGATTGTTGTCCAATATCCATTTGATTTTGGTACCCGAAAAATAGGCGTCTAAGACCAGCCCGGTTTTGGCATAAAAAACAGGGGCTTTTTGTGCTGCAGTAAGCGTTTCACAAAGATTGGCGGTTCTTCGGTCTTGCCAGACGATGGCAGGGCCAACGGGTTGGCCACTTTCACGGTCCCAAATTACGGTGGTTTCTCTTTGGTTTGTGATTCCGATAGCGTGTAGT
This sequence comes from Flavobacteriia bacterium, assembly GCA_009921175.1. Classification (GTDB taxonomy): domain Bacteria; phylum Bacteroidota; class Bacteroidia; order Flavobacteriales; family Flavobacteriaceae; genus RFYP01. The sequence goes on from RFYP01000121.1 coordinate 2,513, forward strand.
TGTTGAGGGGTAATCCCTGCTTTTGCGATGGCTTCGTTGATGGCCTTATGTTGGGTTTCCCAAATTTCACTTGCATCGTGTTCGACCCAGCCTTTTTGAGGGAAATGCTGGGTAAACTCGTGCTGTGCAATCGCCTGGGTAGTTCCTTTTTGGTCAAAAATGATGGCCCGTGAACTTGTGGTACCGGCATCTATGGCGAGAATGTATTTTTTCATGTCCAATAATTTTAAAAAGCCGAAGCGGCCTTGTGGGCGTTATTTTCTTTCTGGGCGTGCATATAGGTAAAACCGGGGTGAATACTATAGGCTCCGATTTCACCTTGGGTATTCATCGCTAAATAGGCTACCTGGAAGTTGGGTTTCCCAGGGTTTTTTTCTAAAATTCGTGCGACGGCTTCTTCACAGGCCTGTTGAGGCGATTTGCCCTGACGCATCAGCTCTACGATCAAAAAGCTCCCCACGGTTTTGAGTACCTCTTCTCCCATGCCCGTGGCCACGGCTCCGCCTATCTTTTGGTCGATAAACAACCCGGAACCAATGATGGGTGAATCGCCTACACGCCCTCTCATTTTATAGGCCAAACCACTGGTCGTA
>RFYP01000122.1 GCA_009921175.1 Flavobacteriia bacterium
CGAAACCACCCCGCACTCATCGAGGGTTTTGAGGCTCTAGGCCATGAAAACATAGAAGCCTATGACACCCCCTTGGAAGCGCTTAACCCCCTTCTGGAAAAAGCAGAAGGCCTGGTGATTCGAAGTCGTTTTCCCATTGATAAAAAGGTTTTGCAACAGGCCAAAAAGTTAAAATTTATCGCTCGATTGGGAGCCGGTCTCGAAAATATTGATGTGGCCTATGCCCACCAACAACAGGTGATTTTACTGGCTGCACCCGAAGGCAATCGCAACGCTGTGGGCGAACATGCCCTTGGTTTGTTGTTGGCTTTGGTTCGAAAAATTCCGGCGGGAGACCAATCCATTCGGGCAGGACAATGGCTGCGGGAAGCCCATCGCGGTTGGGAGTTGGAAGGAAAAACCATCGGCATTATCGGTTATGGAAATACCGGGCAACAATTGGCCAAAAAACTTCAAGGCTTTGACGTTACCGTTTTGTGTCATGATATAGTTGAACAAAAAGGAAATGCTTGGGCAGAGCAAGTCCCACTTCATCAGTTGATGCAACAGGCCGAATTAATCAGCATACACACCCCGGAAACGCCCCAAACCATAGGGATGATCGACCAACATTTTATCGATCAAATGGCGCATCCCTTTTGGTTGATTAATACGGCAAGGGGAAGTGCTGTGGATACCCAAAGTTTGCTGAAGGGGTTGGAAACACAAAAAATCAGAGGAGCTGCTTTGGATGTACTCGAATATGAGACGAAAGCATTCAGCACCATTTTTGGAACACCTGAAATGCCCAAACCCCTCCAAAAACTTATCGAAACAGAGAACGTTATTTTAAGTCCCCACATTGCTGGATGGACCTTTGAAAGCCACCTGAAACTGGCCACCGTGATACTGGATAAATTTAAAGCACACTTTCACACAAAATAGCTCCCTATGAAAAACATCCTTGTTCTTTGCACCGGAAATTCATGCAGAAGTCAAATAGCCCATGGTTTTTTGACCTATTATACCGGAGGTACCGCTCAAATTTATAGTGCCGGTATCGAAACCCACGGAGTCAATCCTCGGGCGGTTGCCATTCTGGCTGAAGTGGGAATCGACATCGGGCATCATACCTCAAACCATGTAGATGAATATCAGGACGTCAATTTTGACCTGATCCTAACCGTATGCGATCATGCGCACGAACATTGTCCGTTTATTCCTTCCAAAGAGGCGGTTCGGCTTCACCAAAACTTTTCGGATCCCAGTAAAATTAATGGTTCGGAAGAAGAAATTAGGGAGGCCTTTCGGCAAACGCGTGACGCCATCAGTACCTATTGCCAACAGCTTGTCAAGGAGCACCTCAACTAAACTTCTTTTAGGCGTAAGCCTTTAGGATTTGATTGAATCAATATAGCGTTGCATTGCCGGTCGATCCATTTGTACCAAATGCCAATCGGTAAGTAAGCGTGCGCCACTTTTTTGGTAAAATTCAATCGCAGGGCTGTTCCAATCCAATACCACCCATTCGATGCGCTGCACTCCCTTGGCATGGGCATAGCTTATAAACGCCTGGTACAAGGCCGTACCGATACCTTTTTGTTTCATCGACTCCTCGACAATCAAATCTTCGAGATGATAGGTAGGTCCCTCCCAAGTAGAATACCTCGGATAAAACAACGCCATACCAACGATTTTATCCTCTACCTCGGCAACAAAACATTCGAATAAAGGGGTTGAACCAAACCCATCCCTTTCCAATTCTTTGGCCGTAATCGATACGGCATCGGGTGCCTTTTCAAAACGAGCCAATTCTTGAATCAAAGCCAAAAGGGCGTTTACATCGGATTTTTGTGCTTTTCGAATGCAGTATTTCATAATGGGTAAAAAACAAAAATAAAGATTCTCTTCGTTAAAATTTTACCCGAGTGAGTTTATGCTTCAGTCAAACTAGGTGATTTATGCACCGTTGCTGGTCATCCACTGGTTGACCACTTGCATAAATTCTGTGGGGTTTTCGGCGTGTAGCCAATGGCCCGAATTGGCGATGGTCTCAAAACTACTTTGCGGAAAATGCGCAAGGATTTGCCCATGATCGTCAGGGAGTATATAGTTAGAGAGTGCTCCCTTTAGGAACAACACAGGCCCAGCATAGGCAAACGAAGCGGGTAATGCTTCACCGATGGCCGCTGCCGCGGTTTTTAATACCTCAACATTGACCCGTAGTGCCAAGGTATCGGGGGTTTTACGGTAGAGGTTTTTGAGTAAAAATTGACGAATTCCTGCCTGTTCTACATAGGATTGTAAAATGTCATCGGCCTCTGTACGGGAAGTAAGTAAGGTCCGATCGAGGGCCTCCAAACCTGCTAATATAGCTTGATGGTGAGGAGGATAGTTTTTAACTCCTATATCGGCAACCATCAGCCCTTTTACTTTTTGGGGGTATAGACAACTGAAGTACATGGCCGTTTTTCCTCCCATCGAGTGGCCCAGCAACCAAGCATTGGATATTTTGTGATGTTCTACATAGGTAGCGAGGTCTTCGGCAAGTGTAGGATAATCAAAAGTGGAATCCCAAAAGCTTCGGCCGTGGTTACGCTGATCAATAAGGTGCACGCGGTAACCCATCGTGGCCCATTGCCGTGCATGGGTTTTCCAATTGTCGCCCATACCCAAAAATCCGTGAAGAATTAGCAATTCTTCGGGCCCCTCACCTAGGATATTGGCATACAGCAACGCCACTATTATAATCTTTGGAGGTACATTGGAATCACGTTTTCAAGCCCCAGGTATAAGGACTCACACACCAAGGCATGGCCGATGGATACCTCTAATAAGTCGGGAATATGCTGGGCAAAAAACTGCACATTGTCCAAACTCAGGTCGTGTCCGGCATTTAGGCCCAAACCAACCGCATGGGCTGTTTCTGCTGCTGTGATATAGGGGGCAATCGCCCGATCGGGATCTTGGGCATATTGCTGGGCATAGGCCTCGGTATATAACTCAATACGGTCGGTGCCTGTCGCAACTGCCGCCTCAATTTGTAAGGGATTGGGGTCCATAAATAGGGAAGTGCGAATACCGGCCTGTTTAAACTGGGCA
>RFYP01000123.1 GCA_009921175.1 Flavobacteriia bacterium
TAGTTCTAGTTTCATCAAGAGGTCGGTTTGCAGGTCGTCACCCAACTTAAAAATATGCTTATCATAGGCGACAAAACCCATGCGTTGATAAAACCCGATGGCTTTTGGATTTTTTTCCCATACCCCTAGCCAGAGGTAGCTCACCTTTTTTTGCTTTGCGATTTGCACTGCTTTTTCATGTAGTCGTTGACCGAGTTGTTTGCCTTGATGGCTTTTAAGGATATAAATTCGTTCAATTTCGAGTGCGGCTACTTCCTGTGGTTCGGTTTGTGCCTCACGACATTTAACTTTAGATACCCCACTACTTGTTTATCTTTTTGGATAAAGTAGAAATAAGACGCGGGGTTTTGAAGTTCTTTTTCGAGTTGTTCTATGGAAAAATGGGCTGCTAAATAGGCTTGCATATCGGCTTCTGTATTGGCCTGTGCATAGGTCTCTATAAAAGTGACCCTACTGATTTCCTGCAGCACAGCCAGTTGATGTTCCTCGACCTTAATCACCTCCATTGGATGTACAAATTTACGCTTAGAGATTTCTTTTTTTGGCGTATTTGTTGGAAGCCGTATTGGGTGGAAGTTCTTTTTTGGGATTGTTTTTTGCCGGCTGTAGACTTCCACAACTCAGTAGAAATAAAGCAAGGCTAAAAAGGATAATTTTTTTCATGCTATTAAAATAGGAATTAATCGACAAGGGCTTGATAGACCAAGGCTCGAAGTTTGCTATGATCGTCTAAAGTAATGGGGATAACCTGTGTAAAATACACCACCAGCAAATCCTCTTGAGGGTCGGCCCAATAGACCGAATGGTAAGCTCCTCCCCACCCAAAAGCTCCTACCGAACCGGGAGCCCCACTCAAACCAAGGTCTGTCGTGATCGAAAATCCTAGGCCAAAGCCAGTTCCTGGCGACCAGGAATAGGGAAAGTTAAGGTGATTGACGGTCATCAATTCTACCGATTTACGCGAGAGTATGCGTTGTCCATCATAGCTACCTCCATTGAGCAGCATTTGAAGAAAAATCGCATAATCAGTTGCGGTGCTTAATAACCCTGCACCACCCGAAAAGCTGACGCGCGGACCATTAAGATAATGCCCTTGGGCATTCATGGTTCCTTTGTCCGGGGCACGTTTGAGTTGGCCATTTTCTTGATTATACACCACGGCCAATCGCTGTGCTTTGGAAGGTGGTAAATAAAAATGCGTGTCTTTCATCCCCAAGGGGGTCAAGATTTTTTGCTGTAAAAAGGCGTTTAATGTTTGGCCCGAGACCACTTCAATCACGGCTCCTAAAATATCGGTATTGTAACCATAGACAAATTTTTCACCGGGTTGTGCCTCGTTGGGCAAGCTGGCCATTTTTTTGATGGTTTCCAAAACGGGCACATCACGATGGGCAAAATACCATCCTTGTATATCGGCAGCGGCCCATTGATCGGCGGCCAGTCCATAGCCATACCCTATTCCTGCGGTATGCGTAAGCAAGTCTCTTAGGGTGATTTCACGGTTGGCTTTTTCCACGGTATAGCCGTTTTGATCGTCGGCAAGGGCAACAGTGGTGTTTTTAAATTCCGGGATATATTTGCTCAAGGGGTCTGAAATCAGCAGCCGGCCCTCTTCTTGCAAGATCATGATGCCTACACTCACCAGCGCTTTGGTTTGGGAAGCAATCCTAAAAATATGATCGGTGGTCATGGCTTGGTTGTTTTCCCGATCGCTTTTTCCAAAGGCTTGATGGTAGGCAATTTTCCCATTTCGGGCGACCAAAATCACTCCACCGGGCAGTTGTTGTTTGGCGACATATTCGTCAAAAGTATCCGAGATTCGGGCCAGTCTTTCTGAGGATATGCCTAAATTTTCTGGGTTTTCTATAACGAGCTTTTGACCAGATGCAATCGCTCCAAAGGCCAAAAAGGCAATCAATAGTTGTTTTTTCATGTTATTAAAATACAAAAAAAGAGAATGGTTGTGAAGTATGTCAAAAAATGTTGCTCTTCAAATTAAGGAAATAAAAATCACTCTAAATCTAAAGAGTTTTGTTTAAAAACAGAAGGGTTACAAATTCACTTAGGTAATGCCGCCAGTTCGACCATGTGTGCCCTCCTTCTGTTTCCAAGTATGTATAGGACAATTCGAGATCGGTGAGCTTTTGGATAAAATTTTGATTGGCAGGATCTAAAAAATCGGTCTTACCAATACCTACCCAGTAAAGTTTGACACCGTGCTCAATTTGCTGTTTAAGGCGTTGATCAAATTGTTCAAACACAGAATGATTGATCCCTCGACCCTCGACCAAGGCCGAGGAAAAAGCGCCAACATAATCGAAGGTGTTAGGAAAATTGGCGGAGGTGTACACACTGTGAAAACCACCCATAGACAAGCCAGCGATGGCTCGGTTTTGCTTTGTTTTTTTCACCCGGAAGTGGTTTTCTACCTCTTCAATAATTTCGGGAAAGGAGCTGATAAAACTCCCGTCCATGGTGCGCGGTGCCATAAACAAAGGTTTGTGCATACCGTCACTACCCAGGCCGGGTGTAGCCTCATAGGCGGCGTTACCATTGGGCATGACTACAATCATCTCATGGGCATTTCCGAGTGCGATGAGGTTGTCCAAAATTTGAACAACCCGTCCACCGGTAATCCATGCTTCTTCATCGCCGCCAGCCCCATGTAACAAGTAGAGTACTGGATAGGCTTTATTGAAAGACTCATACCCTGGTGGAGTATAGATGGCCATACGGCGATTTTTTCCTAGGGCTTTAGAATGGTACCATTGATAGCGTAAGGTACCATGGGGCACGTTTTGCACCTTGTATAAATCTCCTCGGCCCTGCCCTACGATAAAGTAATTGGCCAAGGTTGCTACATCACGATAAGCATAAGCATTATTCGGGTCCAAGCCTTGTACACCATCGACAACTATACGATAGCGATAGAGGTCCGAAGGCAACGGTTTTGTGGTATAGGTCCAGATGGAGTCGTTTTGTTTGATAAAATCGTGTTTTTTGGGTGTCAAATCATCATTTGCGATCTCACGAAGCATTTTTTGATGACTATCGTTAGCT
>RFYP01000124.1 GCA_009921175.1 Flavobacteriia bacterium
ATCTTTTAGAGCTTCTTCAAGCGTATGTAAATCGCGTTGGGTGGAAAATTCTTGTTTTTCCATCGTAAGGTTTTCACGATCCGAGCGAATTACTCCCTTGCTGTCGGTCATCACCATATTTTTTCCTTGCGCACCAAATGATTTGTAGAGTCGTGCACAAGAAATGGCTGCTGCCCCGGCTCCTGAAATGACGATTTTTGCAGTTTCAATTTTTTTGCCCGCCAGTTCTAAGGCATTGAGCAGCGCAGCACAGGAGATGATGGCCGTGCCATGCTGGTCGTCGTGCATGATAGGGATGTCCAGTTCTTCCTTTAAGCGCTGTTCGATCAAAAATGCTTCCGGGGCTTTGATGTCCTCAAGGTTGATTCCACCAAAGGTAGGCGCTATGGCTTTGACCGCCGAGATAAAGGCCTCGGGGTCTTTGGCATCAACTTCGATGTCAAACACATCAATGTCAGCAAAAATTTTAAACAATAGCCCTTTACCTTCCATGACCGGCTTGGAGGCTTCCGGGCCAATGTCCCCTAACCCCAAAACTGCTGTGCCATTTGTAATGACCGCTACTAAATTGCCTTTGTTGGTGTATTTGTATACATTGGCTTTTTCCTTGTCAATTTCCTGACAAGGAATAGCTACCCCAGGTGAATAGGCCAATGCCAGGTCTCTTTGGGTACTGTATTTTTTGGTGGGAACTACTTCTATCTTTCCCGGTTTGGGTTTAGCATGATAGACGAGTGCTTTCCTTCTTTGTTGGTCTTTTTGCATACTCATGGTGCTTGCTCAAAGGTAAACTATTTTTTTGGCCTGTAAATTTTAGGATTAGGTGGTTTGTTTTTTCACTCTAACAAATAGTGAAAAAACACCCCCGATCATCAAAAAGATTCCCGCCAATCGAATGACGTTGATCGGATTTTGTCCCAAGAAATCGTAGACAAAATACTGCATGGAAAAAATTTGAATAATCATAGGTATGACAATAAACATGTTGAAAATTCCCATATAAACCCCTGTTTTATCTGAGGGTATCGAGGACGCCAACATCTGGTAAGGCATCGCCATCATACTGGCCCAGGTAATCCCCAAACCAAATGAAAATAAATAAATCTGACTAACGTCTATAGATCCGCTTCCGAAAGGGTTGGGAATGGAGAAAAGAAGGATTGAATCAGAAAGATAAGGCATCACCATCAAACCTATTCCACCAACGAGTAAGCTAACAAAATGCAAACGTTGAGCACCCAACTTTCGGGCAACGGGAATCATTCCAAAAGCAATCGCAAAACAAATGATATTGTAGGTACCGTTAAGGTTTCCGGTGAGCAATTGTGCTTGGTTAAAGTAGGACGTACTTTGATCTAAGGTGTCATAGAGAGAAAGAGACAAGGCTGAAGTCAGGTATTGCCAATAACAAAACATGGCATACCATGGAAAAAACATCACCGGGATAAGTTGTCGCATAGTCGGTGGCATTTCTTTGATGGCGGTGACGATATTGTCAAAGGTGCGTTTTAGGAGTGGACCAGCTGCTTTTTCGGCTTCGATTTTCTCCAATTCCTCTGCTGTGGGCGGGTATTCGGAAGTGGTGAGTACAGAAACCAAAATGGTCAAGGTCGAGGCTACCGCACCGATTCCAAAAGCCCAATAGGTCGAAACAGGAATACCGTTGTCCATTTTGTCACTTAGGGCCAAGATGCCAAAAGATACGAGTATGGCCGGTGTAAAGTTGGCCAAAGTAGTACCAAAGCCCGTAAAAAAGCTTTGCATCAAAAACCCAAGAGAATATTGTTTTTCGGGTAGTTTGTCTGAAATAAAGGCCCGATAGGGTTCGAGTGCTATATTGTTTGCCGCATCTAATATCCACAATAAACTTGCGGCCATCCAAATACTACTGGAATACGGCATAGCAATCAACGCAAGACTGGCGATAATGGCTCCGATTAGAAAAAAGGGTTTTCTACGCCCAAATTTTGGCGACCAAGTACCATCGCTAATTGCACCAATAATGGGTTGTACTACAAGTCCCGTAATGGGGCCGGCCAACCAGAGCAAGGGAAGCTCGGATTCTTCGGCCCCCAAATATTTGTAGATCGCACTCATGTTGCTTTGTTGAAGACCAAAGCTGAATTGAACCCCAAAAAAACCGAAGTTCATGGTTAGAATTTGCCAGAATGATAATTGCTTTTTTTCCATAATCCGCATTTAATGTGAAGCGGCTAATTCTTGGTTTTGAGGCTGGTGGGTTTGTATTTTTTCTACGATAAACTTCCCTACTTTTTCTCCTTGATTCACCCCTTCTTCGATGGCCATCATATAATGTATTCCACCGTATAAACGCGAAATTGCAGCCTCCTCGGAGGCGGCAATAAAGGAAGGAAACGTACGAGCGGGTAGTCCGTATTCCAATTCGGTGGTGTCTTCAAATTCAAAATCCTCTCCATAGATATCGGTGAGCGTAATTGCTGCAGCCCGTGAGATAACCGAATGCCCACTGGTATATTCGGGAAAAGGTGGGGTTTGCAAAACGGGCAACCACTCTTCATCATAATATTTGTTAATCAGGGTTTCGGGGCGTACCACTAGGGTTTTCCATTTTTCGTCCCAACAACTAATAAACGCATCAAACAGGGCGATGCTTACGTTGGTAAATGCATTGATGGTCTGGGCAAAATCACTATTTGCTTTTTGAGTAACGATGGTGGTAATACCGATCCAGTGACCTCCTGGGGTGATTTTTTTGGTGGCAAACATCGCATGTCCACGATGATGCGTTACATAGGGATTACAATCCCAAAATTTGGCGATTTCAAGTTCCTCTTCGCCAAGGCTACCTCCTACTTCATAGACTTGCTGTAATTGTTTTTGAAAGGGGCTACCCTTGGTCAGGTCAAAGGGAAGGGGATCTTTAGGTGGGAATTGCTGTGCAGAGTCCAAAACCATGGTTCGGATTTGGTTCCAGTGAGGTTCTATGCCATCCATATAATCGGGAGGTGTGGGTTTCCAAAAGCGGTCCCCCTCGATGATTGTATATTTTGGAAAAGTTCGG
>RFYP01000125.1 GCA_009921175.1 Flavobacteriia bacterium
TGCACGAAACCTTTCCCGAATACTCACTCGATTGGCTTGTTTTTGGCACCTCTCCTACTCCACAACATTCACCTAAACCAGCTCCGACTGCTTCTTCTACACAAAAAGACACTCCAGCAAATAACAAGCCTAAGGAAAAAACCATCACTTCTACCCTACTCCTCTACGATGACGGAAGTTTTCAGCATTTTTCTTCCAAATCTTAGTAACTTGCACCCATGAAATGGCGCCTTATACTTGTGCTGACCCTATGTGTGGCCTGTTATTCGACGGAACGCAATTGTTTGCCTTTTCACCAGGGTGTTTTTGAATATACTACGGTGGTGAATGGAGAGATAAAAACCTCCCGTTTTGAACGAAATGCAGACTATGAAGTTGAATATTATGACGGTAAAATTGATAGCGCCTCCATTCGTTGGGTTAATGATTGCGAATGCGTATTAACCAAGTTAAACCCCGTATCTAATCAGGACCGAAAACCCCTGCAAATGCGTATCCTGACCACCAAAAAGAACGAGTACACCTTTGAGTTTTCCTATGTGGGAGATGCCCAAAACAAGCAAAGGGGAACCATTCAAAAAATTGACTAGTCATGGAGGCCCTTTTTAGCCCAGAAGCCCTAACAGCATTGCTCACCCTTACGTTTCTAGAAATCGTATTAGGCATAGACAACATTTTGTTTATTACCCTTATATCGAGCAAACTACCTGCGCAATTGCAAAATAAAGCGACCCAAATTGGTTTGTTTTTGGCCATGTTGCTCCGCATTCTATTGCTGTTTGGAATTGCCTTGCTTATTGCCATGCAAAGTCCTTTGTTCACCTGGGACAACGCCTTTATCAAAGCGTCAGTGAGTGGCCAGTCATTGGTATTGTTTGGTGGTGGGTTGTTTCTACTCTATAAAAGCACCAAGGAGATTTACGAAAAAGTGGAGCATCCCACATCAAATGAACTACTCCCCAAGACCAAAGTCCTAACCTTACCCAAAGCCATTCTACAAATTACGTTGATCAATATGGTCTTTTCGTTTGACTCCATACTGACCGCGGTGGGTATGACCAACGGACTCAACAATGCATTGACCCTAATGGTCATCGCAGTGGTCATCTCCGTAGTGATCATGATGCTTTTTGCCAAGGCTGTGGGCGATTTTGTCAACAAACATCCCTCACTTCAGGTATTGGGCTTGTCCTTTCTTTTGCTTATTGGCTTTATGTTGCTGGCCGAAGCGGCTCATTTGGCGCATGTCGAAATAATGGGACAAACCATCGGCAATGTACCCAAAGGATATCTGTATTTCGCCATCAGCTTTTCGCTTTTGGTTGAATTTATCAATATGAAAATCCGAAAAAACGATTCACAGTAGGCTTAGAAATCAAGCCGTGTTTGCGACTCCCCCCCATTTGTTTCGTTATCAGCACTTTCTTCTTCAGGCTGCTCGTCCTCGGGTTGTACTTCGATTTCTTCGAGCACAGGAGGTTTAGGAGGGTCGTAGGGCAAGGCTTCTTTGAGCTCGATGTTTTTGATACGCTTCGCCGTCAGTTGGTTACCCAAAGCTTTAATTCCTTTAACCGCAATAAATTCTTCAACCTTAACCTCCATAGGCGGTAACTCGGGTTTGCCTTGCGGTTTTACAAAGTCAATCGTCAGAACGGGGCGCCAATCGGTACACACAAAAAGGAGTTCGCCATTTTCTTTGATAAATTCTTCGGTTTTATTTTCGGTCTCCACCAAGAATCGCTTTAGGAAGTATCGCTTTTTGTCCGGGTCGAAATAAACGGCAGTGATGGGCTGTTCGGGAATCCATTGCTGCAAAATCAGCATTTCGTCTTCAAAATGCATGTTCAAATCAGGGGCTACGGCTCGAATCTCGGCTTTGGAATTGATGATCAGTAATTTATCATCCCCTTTAAAGGCGCCAATAAGTTCCCCACGGCTGTCAATATTTAGTCGTCTAATCGTCGTGTCATACCATATTTTTCGGGGCTTAAGCGTAGAAACCCCTTTTTCTTTAAGCTCAATTTTACGTACAGGATATTTCGAAACGATATTTCCTTTGACGGCCCGTCCTTTGATTTGCAAATCCGCAAAATCTAGCTCCCATTTTAACTTTTTGATTTTTCCGTTATTGCGCAGCAATACTTGTACGACCTCGGCCTCTCCATTGGGGTTGGCCGAAAAATACAAGACGGTCGAACCCGCACTGCCGTTGGTCAGATCATAGGGCTTATCACGGGTAATGCCCGTTACGGGAAAGCGCTTGATATAGGACGGGCCATTTTTCCCGTCCCGGTAAATCATGTTGTAAATGGTTCGTTTGTCTTTCTTTTTAAAGACTGCCGCATGGATAATATCCTTGCCGATAAACACCTTTGTATCTACCCTAACCACCTGCATTTTTCCGTCTTGGGTAAACACTATAATATCGTCAATGTCCGAACAATCACAGATGTATTCGTCTTTGCGTAGGCCAGTTCCCACAAAGCCCTCTTCACGATTAACGTACAGTTTTTGATTACGCACCACGACCTTTTTGGCATCTACATCGTCAAAAATTCGAATTTCGGTTTTACGCTCTTTGTCCTGCCCATAGGTTTTGACCAAATGTTCAAAATAACGAATCGCATACTCGATCAGGTGTTTTAGGTTATTGTTGACCTCTGCGATATCGCCCTCTAGGGCTTGAATTTTCTGGTCGGCTTTGTCAATATCAAATTTTGAAATCCGCTTGATACGAATCTCTGTCAGCCGCACGATGTCTTCTTCGATCACTGGGCGTTTTAGTATCCCTATATGCGGTTGTAGTCCCTTGTCGATGGCCTTGAGTACACCCTCCCAGGTCGTTTCTTCTTCGATATCCCGGTATATTCTATTTTCGATAAAAATACGCTCCAGAGACGCAAAATGCCATTGATCTTCAAGCTCTTCCAATTGCACCTCTAGCTCACTTTTGAGCAATTGCACCGTATTGTCGGTGGAAATTTTAAGCATATCGGACACCCCGATAAATTGGGGTTTGTCTTC